>NZ_JAKSYP010000072.1:0-49772 GCF_022829625.1 Methylobacterium sp. E-046
GCCCGACGCCGCCGTCACCCCGGCAGCGCCGGTGCCCGAGGTGCCGGACCCGGCCCGGCCGAAGATCTCCGGCGACACCGACCCGACGCTGCTGCGCGGCGCCATCGACCTCTACCGCAAGGGCCGGGTCGCCGACGGCGACCGGATGCGCGACACCTTCACCGATCCGGCCGCCAAGGCGCTGCTCGAATGGGTGGCGATCCGCGCCGGCGCCGGCATCGGCTTCGCCCGCACGATCGCCTTCGCGCGGGCCAATCCGGACTGGCCGGCCGGCCCGCTGCTGCGCCGCCGGGCCGAGGAAGCGCTGCTCTCCGAGCGGAAATCCCCCGCGACGGTGCGGGCCTTCTTCGCCACCGCGAAGCCGTCGAGCGCGCCGGGCAAGTTCGCCCTGGCGCTCGCCCTGCGCGCCGACGGCTACGAATCGGACGCCGCCGACATGGTCCGCGACCTGTGGCGCGCCGAGAGCTTCGGGCGCAGCCTGGAGGGCAAGGTGCTCGACGCCTTCCCGGACGCGCTGACCCGGGTCGACCACCGCTACCGGATGGAGCGGGCGCTCCTGAAGGACGATTGGGAGAGCGCCGGCCGGGCGGCCGGCTACGCGGGCGGCGCCTATGCCAGCCTCGTGCGCGCCCGCCGGGCCGTGGAGGACAAGTCCCCGGGCGCGACCGCGGCGCTCGCCGCCGTGCCGCCGTCCCTGCGCAACGACGCCTCCTACATCTTCTCTCGGGCGCAGTTCTACCGCCGGGCCGACAAGCCCGCGGAGGCCGCCGCGATCCTCGCCGCCGCGCCGAGCAACCCGGACGTGCTGGTCGACGGCGACGAGTGGTGGGTCGAGCGCCGGATCGTGGCGCGCCGGCTCCTCGACCTCGGCGACGCGAAGACCGCCTACAAGGTCGCGGGCGGCCAGGCCGCGCGCACGCCGGAGAAGCGGATCGAGGCCGAGTTCCATGCGGGCTGGATCGCCCTCCGCTTCGCCGGCGATCCGGCGGCGGCCGCGCAGCACTTCGCGCAGGTGGCGGCGGTCGCCGAGAGCCCGATCTCGGTGGCGCGGGCCGCCTACTGGCAGGGCCGGGCGGCCGAGGCGCTGGGCCAATCCGAGGACGCCAAGCGCTACTACGGGCGGGCCGCCCTCCAGCCGATCGCCTATTACGGCCAGGTGGCGCGGGCGCGGCTCGGCCAGACCAGCCTGCCCCTGCGGGCGCCGGCCGACCTCGAGGGCGCGGAGCGCCAGGCCTTCGACGGACGGCTCTACATCCGGGCCCTGCGCCTGCTCGGCGAGGCCGGGATCAAGGAGCTGGCCCTGCCGCTCTACATCGACGCGGCCCGGGACCTGTCCGACCCGCGCGAGCTGCAGGCGCTCGGCGACCTCGCCACCGACATGAAGGATCCCCGCGCCCTGGTGGCGATCGGCAAGCTCGCGGTGCAGCGCGGCCTGCCGCTCGACGCCCACGCCTACCCGACGATCGGGATCCCAACCTACGAGACCTTCACGGCGGTCCCGCAGGTGGAGCGGGCCATGGTCTACGCCATCGCCCGGCAGGAGAGCCAGTTCGATCCCCGGGCCCAGTCCGGCGTCGGCGCGCGGGGGCTGATGCAGATGATGCCGGCCACCGCCCAGCGCACCGCCCGCCGGGTCGCCGCCTCGTTCGACGTCGACCGCCTGACCAGCGATCCCGCCTACTGCGCCAAACTCGGCCAAGCCCATCTCGGCGAGCTGATGGAGGATTGGCGGGGCTCCTACGTGCTGGCCTTCGCGTCGTACAATGCCGGCGGCGGCAACGTGAAGAAGTGGATCGACGCCTACGGCGACCCGCGCAAGGGCGAGGTCGACGTGATCGACTGGGTGGAGCGCATCCCGTTCACGGAGACGCGCAACTACGTGCAGCGGGTCATGGAGAACCTCCAGGTCTACCGCTCGCGGCTCGACAGCCGCAGCGCGCTGCTGATCGACGGCGATCTCCATCGGGGCGCGCGGTAGGGACTCGCCGCGCCGCGGTCCCGCCGGGGAGGCCCGGCGCGGAAATTGCTCGCGGGGAGGTAACCGGCCCGGGTCCGCTGCGAAGCTTCGGGTTGTGCACGCGGTGTCAGGCTCACTAGAAGGTGGGCCGACCGACGTCGCCGGTCCGAAGGACCGGCGCAGCCGAGAGGATTTCCATGCTGTTGACTCGATTTGGGTGCGCCGTGACGGTCGGCGTCGCCCTGGCGCTCGCGTCCGGTGCCGCTTCCCTGGCCCAGGATGCCTCCACGGCCGAGCAGACGATCGACGTGATGAACACGCTGTTCGGCAAGCACCCGGGGGCGCGCGCCAACCACGCCAAGGGCCTGGTCGCGGAGGGCAGCTTCACCCCGTCGGCCGAGGCGGCCGGCCTCAGCAAGGCCTCGCTGTTCAAGGGACCGCCGGTGCCCGTGACGGTGCGGTTCTCGGACGCCACCGGCATCCCGACCATCCCGGACGGCTCGGCCAACGCCAACCCGCACGGGATGTCGCTGAAGTTCAAGCTCAGCGACGGCACGGAGATGGACGTCGTCACCAACGCGCTGAAGTACTTCCCCGTCGCCACCGGCGAGGAGTTCCGCGACCTGCTGAAGGCGGTCGCCGAGAGCGGGCCGAACGCGGCCCACCCGACCGCGCTGGAGCGCTTCGCGGCCGCCCACCCGGCCGCCGCCACGGCGGGAATGACCGCCAAGACCCCGTCGAGCCTCGCCCGCCAGACCTATAACGGCGTCAACGCCTTCATCTTCGTGGACGCGTCCGGCAAGCGTCAGCCGTTCCGCTTCCGCATCGAGCCGGTTCAGGGCGAGGAGATCCTGCCGCCCGAGGATGCGGCCAAGCGCGACCCGAACTTCCTGATGGGGGAGATCGGCCCGCGCATCGCCAAGGAGCCGGCGAAGTTCCGCGTGCTGGCCCAGCTCGCCGCGACCGGCGACCCGACCAACGACGCCACCAAGCCCTGGCCGGACGACCGCAAGACGGTCGATCTCGGCACGCTCACGGTGTCCAAGGCGGTGCCGGACAGCGCCGAGGCCGAGAAGGCGCTGCTGTTCATGCCCAACAACCTGACCGACGGGATCGAGGTCTCGGACGATCCCCTGATCGACGCCCGCGTCCAGGCCTACGCGGTCTCGTTCGGCCGCCGCTCGCAGTAGAGCGCCGGACCGGTCAGCGCGTCGTTCCCGCCGCCGGCGCGGAGGGCGGTTTCGCACCGTCGGTCCGCGCCGTGCCGTCGCCGGTGCGGGCCCCGTCCTTGACGGCGCCGGTGCCGGTCAGGCCGCCCGCGCCCACGCTCGTGGTGAGGCCGCTGCCCTCCTTGCGGATCTCGGTCGACGGCGCGGCACCCTGTCCCTCCGCCGCGCGCGCTGCACCGGCCGCACCGGCGAGGATGGCCACGGCGAACAGGATCGTGCGATGGGGTGCGCTCACGGGACCTCCACGGATTCAGGCTGCGGCCCGGATCGGGGGCCCGCCGGACCAACCGGGCGCATCCGGGAGCGTTCCCCGTGGATCCCAACGCGCGGCGCCCGGGTGCAGGGGTCGAACTGCGCGGGGGCTCGACCGGAGAGCTTGACCGGGCCTCGACCGGAGCTGCGCCGGGTGCACGGCGCGCCCTAGCGCCCGGCCTCTCCGTCTCCGTCGCCCTCGCGCCGGAGCAGGAACACCCCCTGGGCGCCGAACAGGTTCCAGACCCACCAGGGCATCGAGAACCGCATCGGGCGGCCGCGGGCATTGAGCGCCGTGGCGTGCTCGATCCGGGCGCCGATCAGGCGGCACAGCCCGACGAAGTCGCGGATGGTGCAGTGGTGGATGTTGGGCGTCTCCCACCACGCATCCGGCATGATCTCGGTGATCGGCATCCGCCCCCGGAAGGCGAGTTCCGAGCGCACCCGCCAGTGCCCGAAATTCGGGAACGAGATGATCACCTGCCGGCCGATGCGCAGGAGGTGCTCCAGCACCACCCGAGGGTTGCGGGTCGCCTGGATGGTCTGGGACAGGACCACCACGTCGAAGGCGCCGTCGGGATAATTGGCGAGGTCGGTGTCGGCGTCGCCCTGGATCACCGACAGGCCCCGGGCCAGGCAGGCGTTCACGCCCTCGCGGGACAGCTCGATCCCGCGCCCGTCGATGCCGCGGCGGTCGCGCAGCAGCGCCAGCAGCGAGCCGTCGCCGCAGCCGATGTCGAGGACCCGGGCGCCCGCGGGCACGAGGCCGAGGACGACGATGTGGTCGACCCGGGCGCCGTTGCCTTCGGCCGTATGGGGCAGGGCGTCCGCGCTCTCCCAAGGGGCGCCGTGCCGGATCTTGCCCGGGGACAGCTTGCCGAAGGTCATCCTGCCGGACCCGCCGCTCGCCAGACGCGTCACAGGCCGCGCGCCCGGGCGGCGGCGTCGATGAAGCCGCGGGCGGCGGAGAACATCGCCGGCTCGTCGAGCAGGAAGGCGTCGTGGCCCTTGTCGCTCTCGACCTCCACGAAGGCCACCGGCGCCGCGGCGGCGTTGAGCGCGTGCACGATCGCCCGCGAGTCGCGGGTGGGGAACAGCCAGTCCGACGTGAACGAGATCACGCAGAAGCGGGTCTTGGTGCCCCGGAAGGCGTTGGCCAGCACGCCGCCATGGTCCTCGGCGAGGTCGAAATAGTCCATCGCCCGGGTCAGGTAGAGGTAGGCGTTGGCGTCGAACCGCTCGACGAAGCTCAGGCCCTGGTGGCGCAGGTAGCTCTCGATCTGGAAGTCGGCGTTGAACGAGAAGGTCGGCGCCGAGCCGCCCTGGAAGCGCCGGCCGAACTTCCGGTGCAGGGCCGGCTCGGACAGGTAGGTGATGTGCGCGCCCATCCGGGCGACGCCCAGGCCCTTCGCGGGCCGCGTGCCGGCCTCGAGGTAGCGTCCGTCGGCCCAGGCCGGGTCGGCCATGATCGCCTGCCGCCCGACCTCGTGGAAGGCGATGTTCTGCGCCGAGTGGCGGGCGCCGGTGGCGATCGGCATCGCGGCGAAGACCCGCTCGGGATAGAGGGCCGCCCATTGCAGAACCTGCATCCCGCCCATCGAGCCGCCGATGCACAGGAACAGGTCCTGGATACCGAGGTGCTCCAGCAGCATCGCCTGGGCGCGGACCATGTCGCGGATCGTCACCAGGGGGAAGTTCAGCCCGTAGGGCCGCCCGGTCGCGGGGTCGATCGAGGCCGGCCCGGTGGAGCCCATGCAGGACCCGATGACGTTCGAGCAGACGACGAAGTAGCGGTCCGTGTCGATCGGCTTGCCGGGGCCGACCAGGGTCTCCCACCAGCCGCCCTTGCCGGTGACCGGATGGGTGTGGGCGAAGTACTGGTCGCCGGTGAGCGCGTGGCAGATCAGCACCGCGTTCGAGCGGGCGGCGTTGAGGGTGCCGGCGGTCTGGTAGGCGATCTGGAAGGGAGCGAGCTCGAGGCCGGCATCGGTGCGCAGCGGCGTGTCGATGCCGAAGCAGGCGACCGGGCTCCTGGGGTCGAGCGCCTGCGAGCGCTCGGACGCGCGCCGGGCCGGCTCGTCGATCGGGTCGGGCCGCAGGGCCGTGTCCGGTTGGGTGTCCATGGCGGGTCTTGACGACCGTGTCTCCGAGCCGGTCCGAACGGGGAGTGCACGGCATCGCCTGACGCGCCGCACTCGCCCGACGCGGCCAGCGAAGTCGGGAGGTAATGCGCGGGGCGCCGAGCGTCAACGCGCGAGGCCGGCGGGTCCGCCCGGAGCGGGGCGCCGGTGCCGGTCCTATACGACCGGTGCCGGACTTACGCGATCGGGGCCGCCATCAGGGCGAGCCCCAGAGCGGGGAGGCCGAGGGCCAGGGCGGCGCGGGCATCCAGGCGGTCGGCCCGGACGCCGCCGCGCCAGTGCCGGCTCGCCGCGCTCTCGATGAACATGCCGGCCAGCACGAGCGCGCACCCGACGAGGGCCTGTATCGAAACCATGAACACCTCGCCAGCCGGCCGCGCGGTACGCGATCACGGCTGGGCAAGTCCGACCGGGGCCGGACGGTTCCTCAGCGCAGCGCCGCCGCGCAGGCGACGAAGACCAGGGCCGCACCGGCCGCCGTGATGCAGCCGTTCATCCACGGAGCGGCCTCCGCGCGCCGCAGACGGCAATCCGCGGCGACCGAGGTGAGGATCCCGATCAGGAACAGGCTGCAGAGGATCAGGTCACCGGGCATCGTCGATCCGCCAAGGAGCATTCGGGGCGCGGCACGCCCGATGCGCACCCTTCTCCGGGTTCAACAGGCCGAAACGTGGCGAGTGCCCCGCGGCATTTGCGCGTCGCCGTTTTGCCGCGGATCGATCCTGCCGGTCAGAGCTTGGCCGGGGCTGGCGGGGTGCCGGAGGCCGCCGGGCCGAAATCCTCCGGCCCCATGTCGAGGAGGTCGTTCGGCGTCGGCGTCCGGTCGTAGGCCTGGCTGGCGGCCGCCTCGATCACCGCCTGGTTGCGGGCGAAGAGGTCGAGGGGCGCGAGATCGTCCCCGCCGCCGAACTGCCGGCGCAGCACCGGAATCGGGACGTCGATCCCGATCACCCGCTCGCCGTTGGTCATGGCGAAGCGGATGAGGGTCTCGTCGGCGGGCAAGATATGGGCGCCGCCATCCATGTAGCGTTTGAGGGGCATGGCCTGTCCTTCGCGGTCTGAGGCGTGACCGGGACTATCTAGGGCGGCGCGGTCGCGCGGGGATGGAGCCGGAGCGCAGACCGTCGCTCCGGGCCCCGCCCGGGAAGCGGCCCCGCCGGGACGAGCCTCCGGTTCAGCCCGGACCGGTCCGCCGCGCGACAGGACGGCCCGGGTTCACCGGCCGAGGAAATGCTGTAGACGGACGCGGAACCCACCACACCCTGCGCATTCCGAGTCGCCCGCCCATGTCCGCCCCCCGACCCGCCCGTCCGGAACCGCGTCCCGGCGTCCTGGTGATCGACACCTACGTGCCCGGCAAGAGCGGGCGGCCCGGCGGCGGCAAGGTCTACAAGCTCTCGTCCAACGAGACGCCCCTCGGCCCGAGCCCGGCGGCGCTGGCGGCCCTGCACGAGGCCACCGCCAAGCTCGAGACCTATCCGGACGGGCGCGCCACGGCGCTGCGCACCGCCATCGCCAAGCGCTACGGTCTCGATCCCGAGCGGATCGTCTGCGGCGCGGGCTCGGACGAGCTGCTGTCGCTGCTGGCCTACGCGTATGGCGGGCCGGGCACCGAGGGGATCTACTCGGAGCACGGATTCCTGGTCTACCGGATCGCCATCCTGGCCTCGGGCGCGGAGCCCGTGGTGGCGCCCGAGCGCGACCTGACCGTCGACGTCGACGCGATCCTGGCCCGGGTCACCGAGCGCACGCGGATCGTCTACGTCACCAACCCCAACAACCCCACCGGCACCTACCTGCCCTTCGACGAGATCCGCCGGCTGCATGCCGGCCTGCCGCCGCAGGTGCTGCTGGTGATCGACGGCGCCTACGCGGAATACGTCCGGGCCAACGACTACTCGGCCGGCCTCGAACTCGCGCTGGAATCCGAGAACGTCGTGATGACCCGGACCTTCTCGAAGATCCACGGGCTCGCCGCGGTGCGGATCGGCTGGATGGTGGCGCCGCCCCACGTCGCGGACGCGGTCAACCGCATCCGCGGCCCGTTCAACGTCTCGGGACCGGCCATCGCCGCAGGCTCGGCCGCCATCGCCGACGAGGCGCACATGGCGGCGGCGGCCGCCCACAACGCCGAGTGGCTGCCGAAGCTCACCGAAGGCGCCCGCGCCCTCGGGCTGACCGTGACGCCGAGCGTCGCCAACTTCCTGCTGATCCACTTCCCCGACGCCCCCGGCCGCTCGGCGGCCGACGCCGACGCGTTCCTGACCGAGCACGGCCTCATCACCCGCCGCGTCACCGCCTACGGCCTGCCCGACGCCCTGCGGGTGACGGTGGCGGGCGCCGAGGCGAACGAGGCCTTCCTGGCGGCGCTCGGCGCCTTCGTGCGGGGCTCCCATGCCTGAGGGAACCCTGCCCGAGGCCCGGGAGCCCGCTGTCGGCCGGCTGGCCATCGTGGGTCTCGGCCTGATCGGATCCTCGATCGCCCGGGCGGCGCGGCGCTACGGCCTCGCCCGCACGATCGTGGCGGTGGACCGCGACCCGGCCGTATGCGCCCGGGTGCGCGAACTCGGCATCGCCGACGCGGTCACCGACGATGCGGCCGAGGGCGCGGCCGACACCGACCTCGTGATTCTCTGCGTACCGGTGGGCGCCATCGGGGCGGCGGCCGCCGAGATGGCCCCGCACCTCAAGCCCGGCGCCATCGTGTCGGATGTCGGCTCCGTGAAAGGTGCCGTGGTGGCTGCGATCCGGCCGCACCTGCCCGCGGGCGTCGCCCTGGTCCCCGGCCACCCGATCGCCGGAACCGAGTTCTCGGGGCCTGATGCCGGCTTCGCGACCCTGTTCAACGGCCGCTGGTGCATCCTCACGCCCCCCGAGGGCACCGCGCCGGCCGCCGTCGCGCGGGTGCGGGCGCTGTGGGAGGGGATGGGCGCCAACGTCGAGACGATGAGCGCGGAGCACCACGACCACGTGCTGGCGATCACCAGCCACCTGCCGCACCTGATCGCCTACAACATCGTCGGCACCGCCGCCGACCTCGAATCGGCGACGCAGTCCGAGGTGATCAAGTTCTCGGCGAGCGGCTTCCGCGACTTCACCCGCATCGCCGCCTCGGACCCGACCATGTGGCGGGACATCTTCCTCAACAACCGCGACGCGGTGCTGGAGATGCTCGGCCGGTTCAACGAGGATCTCTCGGCGCTCGCCAAGGCGGTCCGCTGGGGGGACGGCGACGCGCTCCACGCGATGTTCACCCGCACCCGGGCGATCCGGCGCAGCATCGTGGCGCAGGGCCAGGAGACCGCGGCCCCGGATTTCGGCCGGCCGCGCCCGCCGGAGGCGTGAGCGGACCCCGCGCCCATCCGATCGACCGCCCCCATCCCGCGGCACCGGTACGCAGCGGAGGCCCCGGCGGAGGGGGCCGGGGTCGCGCGGCCGGCGGGACACCGCCGCCGCGGCCCGCCGGGCGGTCACCGCGGGATGAGCGGGCTGGACCGGCTGGGAGCCCGCGTCACGCCGGCGGGCGGTTGACCAGAACCGGCCGCGCCGTCGTCCGCTCCGGGAACAGGCCGCGCAGCGCCTCGAGCTTCGGCGCGTCGTTGGCGGCGATGTACGGGTGCGTCGGGTGCAGCGCCATGAAATCCTGGTGGTAGCCCTCCGCCGGGTAGAAGGCCGCCCCCGGCTCGACCCGCGTGGCGACGGGCCGCATGTAGGCCCGGGCCGCGTCGAGCTGGGCGATGTAGGCCCGCGCCACCCGGGCCTGCTCGGCATCCTGCGGGAACAGGGCCGAGCGGTACTGGGGCCCGCTGTCAGGGCCCTGACGGTCCACCTGGGTCGGGTCCAGCGCCACCGAGAAGAAGATCCGCAGGAGCTCGTCGTAGCGGATCGCGGCCGGGTCGTAGGTGACCGCCACGGCCTCCGCGTGGCCGGTCCCGCCGCCGCTGACGCTCCGGTACTCGGCGTCCTCGCGGGTGCCGCCGGCATAGCCCGAGACCGCGTTCGTCACCCCGCGGACGTGCTGGAACACCCCCTGCACGCCCCAGAAGCAGCCACCCGCGAACACGGCCACGCGCGAGCCCGGTGCCTCGGCCGCGGGGGCGGCGGCCTCCGGCAGGCGGCGGGGCGCCTCCTCGGCGAAGGCCGGCAGCCGGGGCAGCAGGAGCGCCCCCGCCAGGCCGAGCCCGAGGGCGGCGCCGAGGAGCGGGCGGAGCGTGTCACGAAGAGCCATGCTGATCTCCTGCCGGATGCGGTCTCAGATGCGGCGGCATGCGCTGACAGCCCGTTCGTCCTGAGGCCCGTTCCGGTTACGCGGGCGGCAGGCCGCATTGCGGCGGCGGCAACATGGGTCTAGGCACCCGGCAACAGATCGACCCCGCGCGCAGGATTCGTCCCGTGACCATCGCCCCCGAGCCCAACTCCTTCCGCACCGGCCCCGACGAGCGCGGCCGCTTCGGCATCTTCGGCGGCCGGTTCGTGGCCGAGACGCTGATGCCGCTGATCCTCGAGTTGGAGGCGGCCTACGAGGCGGCCAAGAAGGACCCCGCCTTCGCCGCCGACATGGCCAGCTACGGCACCCACTATATCGGCCGGCCGAGCCCGCTCTACTACGCCGAGCGCATGACCGAGCACCTGCGCGCCAAGGCGCCGGCCGGGCAGGGGGCCAAGATCTATTTCAAGCGCGAGGAGCTGAACCATACCGGCTCCCACAAGGTGAACAACGTGCTGGGCCAGATCCTGCTGGCCCGCCGCATGGGCAAGCCGCGGATCATCGCCGAGACCGGCGCCGGCCAGCACGGCGTCGCCACCGCGACGCTGTGCGCGCGCTTCGGGCTCAAGTGCGTCGTCTACATGGGCGCGGTCGACGTCGCCCGGCAGGCGCCCAACGTGTTCCGCATGAAGATGCTCGGCGCCGAGGTGATCCCGGTGGAATCCGGCACCAAGACCCTCAAGGACGCGATGAACGAGGCCCTGCGCGACTGGGTCACCAACGTCGCCGACACGTTCTACTGCATCGGCACGGTGGCGGGGCCGCACCCGTACCCCGCGATGGTGCGCGACTTCCAGTCGGTGATCGGCCGCGAGACCCGCGAGCAGATGATCGCCCAGGAGGGCCGGCTCCCGGACTCGCTCGTGGCCTGCATCGGCGGCGGCTCGAACGCCATGGGTCTGTTCCACCCGTTCCTCGACGACCGCGAGATCGAGATCTTCGGCGTCGAGGCGGCGGGCCACGGGGTGCAGTCCGGCCTGCACGCGGCCTCGCTCACCGGCGGCAAGCCGGGGGTGCTCCACGGCAACCGCACCTACCTGCTGATGGACGCGGACGGCCAGATCGCCGACGCCCACTCGATCTCGGCGGGCCTCGACTATCCCGGCATCGGCCCCGAGCACGCGTGGCTGCACGAGATGGGCCGGGTCACCTACCTGTCGGCCACGGATTCCGAGACGCTGGAGGCGTTCAAGCTCTGCTCGATGCTGGAGGGGATCATCCCCGCCCTGGAGCCGGCCCACGCCCTGTCCAAGATCCTGGAACTGGCACCCCAGCGCCCGGCCGAGCACCTGATGGTGCTCAACATGTCCGGCCGCGGCGACAAGGACATCCCGCAGGTCGCGGAGATCTTCGGGACGACGCTCTGAGGGCCAGCCCGGGCCGGAACCGCACCCTGTGACAGGGGCCTGGAACGCGATGGACGGTGACCCGGGCCCCGACGATCAGGGCGCCGCTGGCGCCGCCCGTCTCAGGCCGTTCGCCGATTCCGGCGCGGCCGTCGTCGCGACCGGGGCGAAGCAATCCAGCCGCGCCACCTGACATGCGTGGCCCCAGGGGGTGATCGGCCGATCCCGCCGCACGCGACGGGCGGCCAGACCCTCCCGGAGGCCGAGGCGCTTCACCGCACCGTCACCTGCTCCCGGATCCGCTCGTAGACCGTCCGGCTGAGGACCCGCTTCGTCAGCAGCTGGTCCACCGAGGCGTAGGGGCGTTTGGCGACGATCGCCCGGCCGATGGTGCCGCCGCCCCGCAGGCGGTTCAGATCCGCCACCGACGCGGTGTTGAGGTCGACCACCGCCACGGCCCGGGGGCCGGCGTTATCCTCTGCCCGGTCGACCTCGGCCTCAGCCGCCGCCTCCTGGGCGGGGGATTCCCCGGACCCGGCCGGCGGCGCCGGCTCGGACGGGAAGGCGAGGGCGTCGGACGGCATCTGGTTCGGGGCCGCCGGCGCCGCGATGCTCCGGGGCGGGGCGGGGGGCTCCCGGGTCGGCTCGGCCGCCGCGGGCGGGATGGGAGCCGTCGCAGGGGGCATCGCAGGCGGCGTCGCTGTCGCAGGGGCGGGAGCGGACGGCGCCGGCGGCTGGACGGGTGCCGGCGACTCGGACATCTGGGTGGGCGCGGGGGAGGGCGCGGGCTGGAGCACGGGGCCCGGGCTCGGCAGCAGGAATTGAACCACCGCCGCCAATATGCCGGCGATGATGAGCAAGACCGAAATTCTGAGGATTGCGGGACCGCTGAGCACGCACCACTCGATGAGGATTTAAACTATATGCCGCTCCAATTTATGTTGTCTTCGGCCGCGGTCCAACCGGCCGACCGCGACCGGCGTGAAATCAACCGGGGATGACGGGGCGGAATCCGCGCCTGGGCGAGCGACTCGGATCCCTGCGCTACCTGCCCACCCTGTTCCGCGAGGTCGCCGCGGCGAGTCCGCGGCTGCTCGCCGCGAGCCTGTGCCTCCGCCTCGTGGCGGCCTGCCTGCCGGTGCTGACCCTGTACCTCGCCAAGCTGATCCTCGACGGGATCGTGGCCGAGCACGCCCGGCCGGCGCCGGAGGCGGGGCTCGCGGAATGGCTCGCCGATCCCGCCCGGGCGCGGCTGGCCGGCCTGGTGGCGGCCGAGTTCGGCCTCGCCCTGCTGTCGGACCTCACCGGCCGCCTCACGAACCTCACCGAGACCCTGATCGGCGATCTCTACGCCAGCGCGGCCTCGCTGCGGCTGATGGCGCACGCCGCCGCCCTCGACCTCGCGCAGTTCGAGGACAGCGCCCAGCAGGACCGGCTGGAGCGGGCGCGCCAGCAGGTCAGCGGGCGCACCGGGCTGATCGGGACGGTGCTGGGGCAGTTCCAGGCCCTGGTGACCCTGGCCGCCCTGGCAATCGGCGTCGCGGCCTTCACCCCCTGGCTGGTGGTGCTGATCGGCCTCGCCGTGGTGCCGGCGGTGCTCAACGAGTGGCACTTCACCGGCGCCGGCTACCGCCTCGCGTGGTACCGCTCGCCGGAGCGGCGCCGGCTCGGCTACCTGCGCTACGTCGGCGCCAGCGTCGAGACCGCCAAGGAGGTCAAGCTCTTCGGCCTCTCGGGCTACCTGATCGGCCTCTACGCGGAGGTCGCCGACCGGCTGCTCGCCGAGACGCGCGCCCTCGCCACGGCCCGCGCGCGCTGGGGCTTCGCCTTCGCGAGTCTCGGGACGCTCGCCTACTACGCCGCCTACGCGGTCATCGTCTGGCGCACGGTGGCGGGATCGTTCTCCGTGGGCGACCTCGCCTTCCTGGCCGGGGCGTTCCAGCGCCTGCGCGGCGGCATCGAGGGGCTGCTGCTGGGGGTCACCCAGATCACGGGCCAAGCGCAGTACCTCGACGACTTCTTCTCGTTCTTCGCGGTCCGGCCGCAGATCCGCTCGCCCGCGCAGGCCCTGCCGGTGCCGAGCCCGATCCGGGAGGGGCTGGTCTTCGAGGATGTCGGCTACCGCTATCCCGGCACGGAGACCTGGGCGCTGCGCGGCCTGTCCTTCACGGTCCGGGCCGGGGAGACGGTGGCGCTGGTCGGCGGCAACGGCGCCGGCAAGACCACGATCGTCAAGCTGATGACCCGGCTCTACGATCCGCAGGAGGGCCGCGTGCTCCTCGACGGGGTGCCGCTGCCGGCCTACGACCTCGACGCCCTGCGGGCGCGGATCGGCGCGATCTTCCAGGACTTCGTCCGCTTCAGCCTCACCGCCGGCGAGAACGTGGCGGTCGGCCGCATCGAGGCCGCGGGCGACGCGGACCGCATCGCGGCCGCCGCCGCCCGCGGCCTCGCCGCCCCGGTGATCGAGCGCCTGCCCGAGGGCTACGACCAGCCGCTGGGCAAGATGTTCGCGGGCGGCCTCGATCTCTCCGGGGGCGAGTGGCAGAAGATCGCCCTGTCCCGGGCCTACATCCGCGAGGCCGAGATCCTGATCCTCGACGAGCCCACCGCGGCGCTGGACGCCCGGGCCGAGCACGACGTGTTCGCCCGGTTCCGCGAGCTGTCGGCCGGGCGCACCGCGGTGCTGATCTCGCACCGCTTCTCGACGGTGCGCATGGCCGACCGGATCCTGGTCCTGGAGGGCGGCCGGGTGCTGGAGCAGGGCAGCCACGCCGCCCTGATGGCGCGGGGCGGGCGCTACGCCGAGCTGTTCACGCTGCAGGCGGAGGGCTACCGCTAGGTGCCGCGCGGCGGGGATGCCGCCACGCTGCGGCGCGGGTGGGTTCCCGGGTCTGCGACGACGGCCGAGGATTGCCCGATTCCCTGAGCCTGCTATCTGCGGCGGACTGAACCGAGGTCATCCATGCGCCTGCGCCTCTCCCGACTGCTGACGGCCGGCCTTCTCGTCTCCGCCTGGGGGGCGCAGGCGGCCCCGCCCGCCGCCCCCGAGCCGGAGGCCAAGCCGGCCGCGCCGGCACCGGCGCCCGCGATCGTGCTGGCCAACCACCGCGCGGTCTACGACCTGTCGCTCGCCGAGGGCGGCGGCACCCGCTCGGTGGAGAGCGCCCGCGGGCGCATCGTCATCGACTTCCGCGGCGATGCCTGCCGCGGCTACACGATGCAGACCCGGCAGGTGACGGAGCTGTCCTCGGGGGAGACCGGCGCGCGCCTGTCGGACATGCGCAGCACCACCTTCGAGGGCGGGCAGGGCCGCGAGTTCCGGTTCAAGACGACGACGCTGACCAACAACCAGCCCGCCGCGCCGGTGGACGGGACCGCCTCCGAGCAGGGCGACAGCCTCACGGTGAAGCTGAAGGGGCCCGGCAAGCCCCTCACCGTGGCGGGGCCGGTGCTGTTCCCGAGCGAGCACATGCGCCGCCTGATCGAGACCGCGCGGGCGGGCCAGCCGACCCTGTCGGTCAAGGTCTTCGACGGCTCCGACGACGGCCGGAAGATCTACGACACCTTCGCGGTGATCGGCCACACCGAGACGGGCCCGGCCCCCGCCGCCGGCTCGACCCGCGACAAGCCCCTGCGGGAGGGCTCGCTCGCCGCCATGCCGCACTGGCCGGTGCGCCTGAGCTACTACACGGAGGGCGCCGGGGAGCGGACGCCGATCTACACCCTCGGCTTCGATCTCTACGAGAACGGCGTCAGCGGCGCGCTCAAGCTCGATTACGGCGAGTTCGCCATCCTGGGCGACATGACCGCCCTCGACATCGATGCCCAGGCCGGACGGGGCGACCGGGAGGCCGGCAAGGACGCCGGTAAGGGCTGCACGCCCTGACGGTGGGGTCGGCCGAGCCCGCAGGCGTCACCCTCCCCCTCGGCGGGCCCGCGCGGGCGCGGCGCGCCCGCCTCACGCCCACTCGTCGTCCGGCCGCGGCGACAGCCGCTGCCACGCCTCGGCGATCCGCTCCGGCTTGATCTCCAGCGCCGTCGCGCAGGCGAGGAGGACGTTCTCGTCGCCCATCACGTGGTCGAGGACGCCCACCAGGAACGCGGGCTCCCGGGCGCTCTCGCGGAGCGTGTCGGGGCTGAGCCCGCTCGCCGCCATGAAGGGCAGAAGACGGTCTTCGTCCCCAGCGATCCACAACAGAACGTCCAGAGCGAGCCGTTCGGCGGGCTCATGCCCTTGAAGAGGTTTGCCATTCATCAACATGTGAACGCTACAAAGGCGAGGGAGGGCTTCACCGCCCGCTAATCATGATCGGCACGCACCGGGACAGGGGATCATGAAGAAAACGGTGCTGATCGTCGAGGACAACGAGTTGAACATGAAGCTGTTCAACGACCTCCTGGAAGCGAACGGCTACGCGACCCTGAAGACCGCCCACGGGATCGAGGCGATCGAGCTCGCCCGCGCGCATCATCCCGACCTGATCCTCATGGACATCCAGCTCCCCGAGGTCTCCGGCCTGGAGGTGACGAAGTGGCTCAAGGAGGACGACGACCTCAAGGGCATCCCGGTCATCGCCATCACGGCCTTCGCCATGAAGGGCGACGAGGAGCGGATCCGCGAGGGCGGCTGCGAGGCCTACCTGTCGAAGCCGATCTCGGTCGCGAAGTTTTTGGCAACGGTTCGCGCGTATCTTGAACCCCGGTGACCCCGGAGGGGCGCACCGTTGAGGAGGTCACCCGGCCGCGCCGGACCGGGTGACCTCCTCAATCGTCCGTCCCGATGCGTCAGCCCGGTCCGCCCCGTGCGGGCCGCCCGGTCGCGCGTCAGCGAGGAACCATGTCGGCCCGCGTCCTCATCGTCGACGACCTGTTCCCGAACGTGAAGCTTCTGGAGACGAAGCTCGGGCTGGAATATTTCGACACCCTCGCCGCCATGAACGGCCCGGACGCCATCGCGATCTGCGAGAAGGGTCTGTGCGACCTCGTGCTGCTCGACGTGATGATGCCCGGCATGGACGGGTTCGAGGTCTGCCGCCACCTCAAGAGCAACCCGGTCACCGCCCACATCCCGGTGGTGATGGTCACGGCCCTCGACCAGCCCTCGGACCGGCTGCGCGGCCTCGATGCCGGCGCCGACGACTTCCTGACGAAGCCCGTGGACGACACCGCCCTGTTCTCCCGGGTGCGGAGCCTCGTGCGCCTGAAGGCCGTGACCGACGAGCTGCGCCAGCGGGCGCTGGCCTCGCGGGAGTTCGGCATCGGCGATCCCCTGGCGCTCGCGACCGCGGAGACCGGCCTCGACGCCCGGATCCTGCTGGTCGAGGACCGGCCCGGCTCGGCCGAGCGGCTGGCCGGGGCGCTGCGCCAGCACCACGCCGTCACCATCGAGCCCGACCCGCAGGCGGCACTCGGCCTCGCGGCCGAGGCGGGGTTCGACCTCGCCCTGGTGAGCCTCGACCTCGACGGCTTCGACGGCCTGCGCCTGTGCAGCCAGCTCCGGTCGCTGGACCGGACCCGCGCCATGCCGCTGATCATGCTGGCGGAGGAGCACGACCGCGCCCGGGTGGTCCGCGGCCTCGATTTCGGCGTGCACGACTTCCTGATGCGCCCGGTCGACCGCAACGAGCTGCTGGCCCGGGCCCGCACCCAGGTGAAGCGCAAGCGCTTCACGGAGGCGCTCCGGGGGGCGATGCAGGCCTCCCTGCAGATGGCCGTGATCGACGGGCTGACCGGCCTGCACAACCGGCGCTACCTCGACAACCATCTCGGCGCGCTGTTCGCCGAAGCGGGGGCCCGCCGCCCGGCGCTCGCCGCCCTGATCCTCGACATCGACCACTTCAAGGGCATCAACGACGGCTACGGCCACGAGGCCGGCGACGAGGTGCTGCGCGGCTTCGCCGAGCGGGTGCGCCAGCACACGCGGCCGGTGGACATCGTGGCGCGCTACGGCGGCGAGGAGATCGTGGTGATCCTGCCCGAGGCGGGCCTCGCCGAGGCGCAGATCATCGCCGAGCGCATCCGCGAGCGCGTCGAGGCGGCGCCGTTCCCGGTGCAGCGGGCGACCCGGTCGATCCCCGTCACCGTCTCGATCGGCGTCGCCGTGCGGCACGCGGAGGATGCCGAACCCGGCGCCATGCTCAAGCGCGCCGACCTCGCCCTCTACCGGGCCAAGGCGGCGGGCCGGAACCGGGTGGAGCCGCAGGCGGCCTGATCCCGCGCGGCCGTCCGGCCAACACGCCGGTTGACACCACCCCCGGCATCGCCAACACCTCGCGCCCGCCGCCCCCGCGCGGCGGATCCCGGGAAGACCTGTGACACGATGGCGGTGACGCGCACCTACCTCGACTTCGAGAAGCCGGTGGCCGAGTTGGAGGCGAAGCTCGAGGAGCTGCGCGCCGTGAGCGCGCGCGACGGCGCGGTCTCCATCGCCGAGGAGGTCGGCCGGCTGGAGGCCAAGGCCGGCCAGGCGCTCGCCGAGATCTACGCCACCCTCACCCCCTGGCAGAAGACGCAGGTGGCCCGCCACCCGCAGCGGCCGCACTTCGTCGATTATTGCGGCGGGCTCATCACCGAGTTCACCCCGCTCGCCGGCGACCGCAGCTTCGGCGAGGACGCCGCCATCCTGGGCGGGTTCGGCCGCTTCCGCGGACGCCCGGTCCTGGTGCTCGGCCAGGAGAAGGGCGCCACCACCGAGGCGCGGCTGAGGCACAATTTCGGGATGGCCCGGCCCGAGGGCTACCGCAAGGCGGTGCGCCTCATGGAGACCGCCGACCGGTTCGGCTTAGCCGTCCTCGCCTTCGTGGACACGGCCGGCGCCTATCCGGGCATCGAGGCGGAGGAGCGCGGACAGGCCGAGGCCATCGCCCGCTCGACGGAGGCGTGCCTCGCGCTGGGCGTGCCCAACGTCGCCGTGGTGATCGGGGAGGGCGGCTCGGGCGGCGCGATCGCGTTGGCCACCGCCAACCGGGTCCTGATGCTGGAGCACGCGATCTACGGGGTGATCTCGCCGGAGGGCGCCGCCTCGATCCTGTGGCGCGACCAGGGCCGCGCCGCCGACGCCGCCACCGCCATGAAGATCACCGCCCAGGACCTCCTGCGGCTGGGCGTCATCGACGGGATCATCCCGGAGGCGACCGGCGGGGCCCACCGGGACCGCGAGGCGGCGATCCGGGCCGCCGGGCAGGCCATCGCCGAGGCGCTCGCCCCGTTCGACGGCCTCAGCCCGGCCGAGATCCGCGACCGGCGCGCGGAGAAGTTCCTCGCCATCGGCCGGACCCTGTGACCCCAGCCGGCGCGACGGGGAGCCTGTTCAACGCCCTCGGCCGGCTGCTCGGCCGGCGCGACGCCCGGGAGCCCGGCCGGACCAACCACGTCTCGCTGGGCTGCAACTGCCAGATGGCGCACGTGCTCAAGACCCTGGACCTGCGCCGCTGGTCGGGTCCGCTGGACTGGATCTTCTCCATGCCGGGCATGGCCCGGGACTGCCTCGCCGACGACTTCTCCGAGCTCCTCGACCGCGATCAGCTGGAGAGCATCCCGGAGGCGGAGCGGCGCGGCCCCGACATCTGGCGCGGGCGCCACCGCCTCTACCGGGAGCGTCACGGCCTCGAATGCGTGTTCAACCACCACGACCCGGCCGCGAACGCGGGGGACTACGCCTTCCTGGCCGAGGGCGTGCGCCGGATCCGCACGGCGCTGGACACGCCCGGTACCGACAACCGCCTGTGGATGATGACCCATCTGCACACGCCCCGGGACGTGGTGGAGGCGATCGACGCCCTGCTGGCGCAGCGGGCCAGCCGCAACCACCTGACCTTCCTGCAGCTCGAGACCGGGCATCCCCGCATGGCGGTGACGGAGGCCGTGGACCTGCGGCCGTCGCTCCGCTGGCTCACCGTGCAGACCCCCTCGGAGCCGGTGGGCCTCCGGCTGGCCGACCCGGCGGACGACGCCGCGCTGGTGGAGATCATCCGCGGCGAGGCGGCGCGGCGGCCCGCCCTGTTCGGCTGAGCGCGGCGCCGGGCGCAGCCCGCGGGAAATACAGATCAACGCGCTAGGCGCCAGGGATTCGGCGCGGCCACGGCCGCGGTTTCGGGCTTTTTCCGGACCGATCCCGGTGAAAAGCGTGAGCTTTTCCCCCGCGAGAGCGGTGCAGTGTTGCGCCGGCGTCCTTGCGGTAAGGAAGGCGCAAGCTTAACGAGCCTATTGGGTTGGGGAGTGGCGCCCGACGTCGGCCGAACAAGGCCCGCGGGCGCGCGTAGGACGATTGAGGTTCCCCATGACGGCGCGTCTCGCGACTGCGCGGATGTTGGCGGCCGCTTCCCTGCTGGCCCTGTCGCTCGCCGCCTGCCAGGACGGATCCGGCATCAACGGCCCGAGCGCGCGCAGCCTCGCGCCGATCGCCCCCCAGACGGTCGCGCTGATGCAGTCCAAGGGGATGCAGCCCTCCGACCCGATCCTGATCCGCACCTACAAGAAGGAGGCGGAGATGGAGGTCTGGAAGCGGGGCGGCGACGGCCGCTACGCCCTGCTGAAGACCTACCCGATCTGCCGCTGGTCCGGCCAGCTCGGCCCCAAGACCCGCGAGGGCGACCGGCAGGCGCCGGAGGGGTTCTACACGATCACCCCGGGCCTGATGAACCCGAATTCCTCGTACTATCTGTCGTTCGATACCGGCTTCCCGAACGCCGTCGACCGCGCCAACGGGCGCAGCGGCAGGTACCTGATGGTCCACGGCACCTGCTCGTCGGCGGGCTGCTTCGCCATGACGGACGCCACGATCGCGGAGATCTACGCGGTGGCCCGTGACGCCTTCATCGGCGGGCAGCGCAGCTTCCAGTTCCAGTCCTACCCGTTCCGGATGACGGCCGAGAACATGGCCAAGTTCCGCAACGACCCGAACATCGGGTTCTGGCGCAACCTCAAGGAGGGATCGGATTATTTCGAGGCCCTGCGCGAGGAGCCGAAGGTCGGCCAGTGCGGCACCAAGTACGTGTTCGGCGGCGGCGACGCGGCGGCCGGCGCCTGCAAGCCGAAGGTCGATCCCCTTGTGGCGCAGAAGAGCGAGCGCGACGAGCACGCGGTGGCCGAATTCGTCGCCAAGGGCACGCCGGCGGTGCGGGTTGTCTACCAGGACGGCGGCCAGAACCCGGTCTTCCGCCCGCAGAACCCGGGCGCCTTCGCGAGCCTGGGCGGTACCGAGACGGTCCTCCCCTACGACGCGAAGGAATACGGCCGGCACAACCTCGGCGACGTGAGCCGCCCCGAGACCCTGGCGGCCGGCCCGCAGGAGATCGAGGTCAGCCCGAAGGGCCAGCCCACGATGATGGCGGCCGCCGAGCCGGCGGGCACCGCCAAGGCCGCCAAGGCGGACGTCAGGGGGCGGGGACCGGCCAGGCCGGGCGTCGCGCCCCCGGCCACCACCCTGATGGCCAACCGCGTCGAGCCCGGCGCCCAGATCGACACCACCGCGGCGCTCCCCGAGAAGCCCGCCCGGATCGCGGTGGCGGACGCGGACGGGGATCCGAGCAGCTACTCGAAGCTGTTCGGCAAGATGTTCGCGAAGGACACTCCGCCCTCCGCGCCGCCCCCCACGCCGACGCCTGCGGTCGACGCCGTCGTGGTGCCGGAGCCGGTGCAGGTCGCCCATGCCGCCGGGCCGGCATCGCCGAAGCCGGCGGCCAGGGCGCACGCCCCCGCCCACCCGGTGAAGACCGCCAAGGTCGAGCCCAAGGGAGAGGCCAAGCCCGAGGCCAAGGGTGGCGCGAAGCCGGTCCTGCGGAAGGCCGAGGCCGAGAAGGCCAAGCCCTGACGGGAGGTCCCGGGCGCCCCCCGCTCCCGCCCGTCGAAAGCCCAGGCCGGCGAACCCGCGGCGGGGTCGTGGAGATCGAGCGCCCGGCTGGGGCGCGCCGGAACGGGACGGACGAGCCGCCGGCCACATCGAGTCGAGGCGCCGCGCACCTCGGATGATCCGCACGGCCGCGTCAGGCGATCATCTCACGCCCGTCGCAGCGCCCCCCGGCGTGCAGGCGTCGCGCATCCGCCCGTGCAGGGCATCCAGGCCGGCGAGATCGACATCTTCGGTGATGGCCTCGTGCCACCGGTCGAGGATCCGGATCCTGAACCGTTGGCCGCTCAGGATTTCATTGAAGACATCGCCTTCGAAATAGATCTCGCCGGCATTCTGCATGTCGGCGGGCGGAATGGCGGGCGTCGATGCGGGTTTGTCGTCGATCCGGTATTGATAATTGAAGACTGAATTCTTCGGCAGGCCCGTGACCGTGAGGCGCTTCCCGCCGACCTGGATGCGCGATTGCGTCTTCGGGATCAACATGCAGGCCGAATCCGGCGCGGCCCCGTCGCCCGATCTGCGCAGATCCCAATTGCCCGCGCCGGGACCGGTCGGCCCGGCGACCTGAGCGGCGGCGAGGTCGGCGGCCAGGCAGGCCAGGGCGGCGAGTGCCAACACTCTCATCGACATCCTGCTTCACGCTCTCGAACGCGGTCACGGAGCGGCGATCCCGGCGATCCCGGTGCCGTGCCGGTCACCCTGGACGCCATCGCGGCCCGGCCCGCGTCGCCACCATACCGGGAGGGGCCTGGAAGTCTGCCGCGCCGGTTCCGGACAGCGGACCGGGGCGTGCTCCTCAGCCCAGGCTGCCGAACCCCGCCGTCGCGCGCGTCCAGGCGAGCGCCTGGTCGCTCAGGGAGAGGCCGAGGCCCGGTCGGGTCGGCACCATCATGCGGCCGTCCTCCAGCTCCAGGCGCTCGTTGAACAGCGGCTCCAGCCACTCGAAATGCTCGACCCAGGGCTCCCGCTGCAGGGCGGCGGCGAGGTGGATGTGCAGTTCCATCGAGAAGTGGGGCGCGATCGTCAGTCCGGCGAACTCGGCCAGGGTCGCCACCTTGAGGAAGGGCGTGATGCCGCCGACCCGCGGCGCATCGGGCATCAGGACGTCGGCGCCGCCCTGGCGGATGAGGTCCCAGTGCTCGCCGACGCTCGTCAGCATCTCGCCGGTGGCGATCGGCGTGTCGAGGGCGGCGGCCAGCGCCGCGTGGCCGGCGGCGTCCATGCAGTCGAGGGGTTCCTCGATCCAGATCAGGTTGAACGCCTCGAAGATCCGGCCCATCCGCAGGGCGGTCGGCCGGTCCCATTGCTGGTTGGCGTCGACCATCAGCGGGAAGGCGTCGCCGAGATGCGCGCGCACGCGGGACACCCGGGCGATGTCCTGAGCCCAGTCCGGCTGGCCGACCTTCAGCTTGATGCCGCCGATGCCATGCGCCCGGGACCGGTCGGTATTGACCAGCAGCTCCTCGAGCGGCGTGTGAAGGAACCCGCCGGACGTGTTGTAGCAGCGCACGGACTCGCGCTGCGCCCCGAGGAGCTTGGCGAGCGGGAGGCCGGCCCGCCGCGCCTTGAGGTCCCACAGGGCCACGTCGAAGGCGCCGATCGCCTGCACGGCGAGGCCGCTCCGGCCGGCCGAGGCGCCGGCCCAGGCGAGCGTGTCCCAGGCCCTGGCGATGTCGCTCGGATCCGCCCCGAGGAGCGCGGGCGCGATCTCGCCGGCATGGGCGAACTGCCCCGGCCCGCCGGCGCGCTTCGCGTAGCTGATTCCCAGGCCGCGGTGGCCCGCGCCGGTCTCGATCTCGCAGAACAGGATCGCGATCTCGGTCATCGGCCTCTGGCGGCCGGTGAGCACCTTGGCGTCGCTGATCGGCGTCTGCAGCGGCAGGGCGACGGAGCGCAGGCGGATGCCCGTGACGATGTCCTGAGCCATGCTGTCCTCCCCCGGGCCCGCCGGCCGCGGCAGGGCCGGCCGTCCCGGTGGCGGCGTTCAACCCGCCTGTCCAACTTGAAGGATGCATCGATCGATGCGCCCCGGCATCGCCCGGCGGCGGCGGGCGCTCAGACGAGGGGGCGGTCGCGGTTCATCAGCCACAGGGCGTGGACGGTGCCGGGCAGCCAGCCCAGGATCCACAACACGATGTTGAGGAGGAATTGCAGGCCGAAACCCGTGGTGACGAGGACCGCGATCGGCGGGAAGAAGATCGCGAGCAGGATGCGGACGAGGCTGGACACGCGGGACTCCGGGCTGTGGTCCTGAGGGATCCACGCCCAACAAGGCGCGGCCATGTCCGTTCCCGCCGCTCCGCGATGAACCGGATTTCGGGCCGGCACTCAGGACCGGAGCTTCGGGCGAGAATTTGGGGCGAGAACTCCTTGTACCTCGTCCCGGGGCGCCGCGGCGGCGTTCCGGGACGAGGGGGCGCCCGCCGCCTCAGTTCTTACCGGTCGGCGGCGTGGTCGCGGAGGGCACGTTCACCGCCTGCTTCTCGGGATTCTTCACTTGGCTGTAGGCGACGTTGGCGAAGGTGCCGATCACGGCCGGCCAGCTCGGCTTGCCGTATTGCGGGTCGTCGCGGCCGACCTTGCAGAAGGCCGTGGTCAGGGCGTTGACCACGTCGTCGTCCGTGGCGCCCGTCGAGGCCCCCTTGATCTGCGGCACCAGCCGGACCAGCGTCGGCACGAAGTCCTGCTGCTTCAGACCTTTGAGCATCTCCTGCACGCCGATCTTGTCGAAGGCCGCCTTGAGCTTGTCCTGCTCGATCTCCGCGCAGGGGGCGGTGCCGGCCAGCATGGTCTGGGTCGCGGCGCGCGCCTCCGACGCCTTCTCGCCCGTCACCACCGGCGCCTTGTTGCCCCAGGAGTTGCGGATGTAGTCGGTGACGTTCTTCACCTCGACGTCGGTCATCTGCTGGCCGATCGCCACCATCGGGGCGAGGCCGCTCTGGGCGGCCAGCCCGCCGTAGATCACCCGCAGCACCGTCTCGGGCCCCTCGGACTGGACGGAGGTGTTCCCGGCCAGCGCGGGCACCGCGCCCTCGATGCCCTTGCCGTCGGGCTGGTGGCAGGAGGAGCAGTAGGTCAGGTAGGTCGAGGCGCCCGGGGCGTCGGGCGTGTCGAAGGCCGCGAGATCCTTGGGCTTGTAGGTCTGCTTGGCCGGCACGGTGCGGAGATACGCCACCATGGCCTTCAGGTCCTCCTCCTTCACCTTGGAGAGGGATTCCATGATGGTCTGGCGCATCGGGCCGGCGGCGACGCCCGGCCGGTCGCCCGGGGCGGTGCCGGTCTTGAGGTAGGTCACCACCTGCTCGTCGGTCCAGGCGCCGATGCCCTGGTGGCCGTCCGGGGTGATGTTGGGGGCGTACCAGCCGTCGATCACGCCGCCGCCGAAGCGGCCCGCGAAGCTCGAATTGCCGACCAGCTTGTTCTCGTTGTGGCACATGGCGCAGTGGCCGAGCCCCTCCACGAGGTAGCCGCCGCGGTTCACCTCGGCGCTGGCGTTCGGGTCGGGCTTGAAGCGCGCCTCGGTGAAGAACGCGGTCCGCCACGTCACCAGGGCGGTGCGGACGTTGAACGGGAACGGGATCTGGCTCTCCTGGCGCTTCTCGCTCACCGCCGGGATCGACTGCAGGTAGGCCCAGATCGCCTTCGTGTCCTCGTCGCTGACCTTGGTGTACCAGCCGAACGGGAAGGCCGGATACAGGTAGCCGACATGCTTGCTGTAGCCGCCCCGGAAGGACTTCTCGAAGTCAGCATACGCGTAGTCGCCGAGCCCGGTCTCCTTGTCGGGGGTGAGGTTGGGGGTCATGATCACGCCGAAGGGCATGTTCAGCGCGTAGTTGCCGGCGAGGTACTTGCCGCCCGGCGCGGTGTGGCAGGCGGCGCAGTCGCCCATGGTCACGAGGTACTTGCCCCGCTCAACCGGATCGGTGCCGTCCTGCGCGTGGACCGGGCCGGCCAGGAGGAGGCCCGCCAGGAGCGGGGCCGAGGCCCAGCCGGATGCGGGGAGGTTCGTGCGTTGCCTCGGGCGCTGCATGGCCACGTCTCCCCTGCGAAAATTAAAGTCGTTTGAAAGTGGTGACGCGCGTGAACGCGTCCGTTCCCGGCGTTGTTCCTGGTCCCGGCGCCCTGCGGCGATGCGCCATGGCGCTGCGGATCCGCAGGCCGAGATCGGCGAGGTGGGCGACGAGCCCGGCGAGCATCCAGGCGGCGACCGCGCTCCAGGGGGCGCCGACCAGGGCGGCGCGCAGGGCCAGCATCAGGGCGGCCCCGGAGGCGAGGTTGGCCAGCAAGGCCGGCCGGGACAGCCCGGCCAACGGGGCCGCGCGCCGGCACAGCCAGACCAGCAGCAGCGCCTCCAGGGCCACCAGCACCAGGATGGCGTCGACGATCCGGCCGGACGCGAACCCGGCGGCGAGCGGGCCGTCCATCAGGCGGCCCGGAACGGTGGGTTGAGGCGCACGATCCGCAGGTTGAGGCAGGCGGCGACGCTGACCCAGGCGAGATAGGGCAGGTTCATCAGCCCGGCGGCGAGGCCGACCCGGCCGGTGACCAGGACCAGCACGGCGATGGACAGCCACAGGGCGACGACCTCGGCCAGCGCCCAGTCGGGCCGGCGGAACCGGAAGAACAGCACGCTCCAGGCGATGTTGAGCACCCCGTTCACCGCGTAGGCGGCGAGCAGCACGCCCCGGGCGGCGGGGTCGGGATCGCCGTTCCAGGCCAGCACCCCGGCGGTGGTGGTGAGCAGGAAGATGACGGTCCAGACCGGCCCGAACGCCCAGTCCGGCGGCTTCCAGGCCGGGACCCGCAAGGCCCGGTACCAGGCATCCGTGTTGGTCGCGAGGCCGCCGGCCACGGCCACCACGAGGGCGGCCACCGCGGCCACCGCGGCCGGTCCCCAGCCGGCCTCCGCGGCGAAGGGATTCACGGGGAGACCCAGCGGAACAGGTGGGCGAGGTCCTTGAAGAAGATCCGGGCGTGGGCGGCGGGCTTCGCGCGGACCAGCTCCTTGTTCATGTAGCTGTCCCAGGTGAGCTGCTGCACGTCCTTGTCCCGGCAGATCGAGACGAAGCGCTCGCGCAGGCCGTCGCTGCGGTACCAGACCCACTGCATCATCCCGAGGATCCAGAACACGCGGCCGTGCAGCTTCATGAAGCGCCTGCGCGCCAGGGCCAGGGCGCGGGCCTCGCCGGTCTCCAGGAAGGCGGCGGCGGCCTCGGCCGAGAGCCGGCCGCCCAGCATCGCGTAGTAGATCCCCTCGCCGGAGGCCGGCGCGACGACGCCGGCCGCGTCGCCCGCCAGCAGCACGTCCCGGCCGTTGTCCCAGCGCTTCAGGGGCTTGAGGGGCAGCGGCGCGCCCTCGCGGCGCAGCGTCTCGGCCCGATCGAGGCCGGTCGACGCGCGCAGGGTGCGGATCGAGGAGCGCAGCGAGAAGCCCTTCTTGGCGCTGCCGGTGCCGATGCTCAGCGTGTCCCCGTGCGGGAAGATCCAGGAATAGAAGTCCGGCGAGTGGCGGCCCTGGTAGTAGACGTCGCAGCGGGCCGCATCGACCGCCGCCGCCCCGGGAGCGCCGGCCTCCGGCACCCGCAGGATCTCGTGATAGGCGAAGACCTGCCGCATCTTGGCGTGGCCCGGCACCTCGGCCCGCCCGACCGGCGAGCACGCCCCGTCGGCCCCGATGACGAGGCGCGCCCGGACGGCGTGGCGGGCGAGCGATTCCCCCGCCCCCGTGGCGAAGTGGACCAGCGCCGGCCCGTCGTCCGGCCGGGTGATCCTCTCGTAGGCGGCCTCGCGCAGGTCGGCGCCGGCCTCCTGAGCCCGGGCCCGCAGCCACGGGTCGAACTGCTCGCGGTCGACCATGCCGACGAAGCCCTCGCCCACCGGCATGTCGACGGTCTTGCCGCTCGGCGCCACCATCCGGGCGGACCGGATCTTGGCGACCATTAGGGAATCGGGGATCGCGAAATCGCGGATCAGGCGGGGCGGGATCGCGCCGCCGCAGGGCTTGATCCGACCGGGCTTGTCGAGGAGCAGCACCGCGTGGCCGGCCCGGGCGAGGTCGGTGGCCGCGGTGGCCCCGGCCGGGCCGCCGCCGACCACCACGACGTCGTAGAGCGGCTCACGCCCCCCGCGGGGGCCACCCGCCTCCGCGGAGGGGAGGGGGGAACCGCGTCCGCCAACATCCAACCGAGCCATGGGATCACCGTGCGCTGAAGGCAGGATCGAGCGACACCGGGGCCGGTGCCGGAGCGGGTTCGAGCCGCGCCGCCAGGACGACCGCGGCGAGGAACAGCACGCCTTCGGCGGCGAACACCGCCGCGTAGGCCTGGACGGGTTCGGCGGTGACGAGCCGGACGGCATCCACCGCCACCGCGCCCAGGAAGCCGCCGGCCCCGAAGGCGACGCCCTGCGCGGCGCCCCACACGCCCATGCGGGTGCCGCGCTCGCGCGCGTCGCCGCGTCCGGCCAGCGCCATCATCGAACCGATGGCGGCGACCGCATAGGCGCCGTTGGCGACCCCGAGGGCGAAGACCGTCGCGCGCAGGGGAAATTCCGCACCGGCCGCCGCGCCGCTCGCCAGGGTGAAGAGGGCGGCCGCCGAGCCGGCGCAGCCGATCCCGATCCACAGCCGCAGGGAGGCCAGGGGGGTGCCGCGGGCGGCGAGCGTCACCCCGGCCACCAGCAGCATCCCGGCGAGCACGCCGCCGTGCTGGAGGCCGGCGAGCTTCGTGGTGGCGCCGGGGCTCATCGCGAAGACGAGGCCGGCATAGGGTTCCAGGATCAGCTCCTGGGCGCTGTAGGCCAGCATCGAGACGAAGACGAAGACCGTGAAGGTCCGGGCCACGGGATCGGCCAGCACCTGGGCCAGCACGGCGAAGAACGGCCGCCGCGCCTCGGCGGGCTCGGGGGCGCGGGCCGGCAGGCGGCCCTCGAAGCCGGCGACCGCGAGCGCCGCCACGCAGAAGGCGACGAGCGAGACCGTGCCGGAGACCGCCACGAGCCGCAGGCCGGAGAACGGGTCGAGGAAGTGCCCGGCGAGCGGCGCCGTGACGGCGAAGCCGACGATCATCATCACCCAGACGATGGTGGCGGCCGCGCCGCGCCGGGCCGGCGCGACGCCGCCCGCCAGCAGGATGAGGAGCGAGGTCCCGGCCGCGCCGACGCCCATGCCGACGCACAGGAAGGAGAGGGCGGCCAGCGCCAGACCCAGGGCGAGGCTCTCGGCGGCCAGTGCGGTGCCGCAGGCCGCCCCGAACCCGCCGAGGCACAGGGCCGCCATGCCGCCGACGATCCAGGGGGTGCGCCGGCCGCTCCGGTCGGAGCCGTAGCCCCAGCGCGGGCGCAGCACCTGCACGGCGTAGTGCAGGGCGACCAGCAGGCCCGGCACGAAGGCGGGGAGCGCGAGCTCCACCACCATCACCCGGTTGAGGGTGGCGGTCATCAGCACGACGACGCTGCCGAGCGCCGTCTGGACGAGGCCGAGGCGGACGATCTGGGGCCAGCCGAGGCCTGCGCTCGGATCCGATGCCATCACGCCCCTCCCACCAGCGGCCGCAGGGCGAAGGCCGCGACCAGCATGCCGAGCACGTAGAGGGTGGTGCCGGTGCCGTTGTACCAGGCCGCCCGCTCCCGGGGGCTCTCGAGGAACCGGACCATCAGGGCCGCCTGCCCGGCGAGCAGGGCGGCCACGAGGCCGGCATGCCCGTACTGCTCCCAGCCGACGAGGAGCGCGATCACCGCGACCTGCGGCACGGCCATCACCAGGCAGGCGAAGCGGGCGGCCCGCTCGGTGCCCATCTGCACCGGCAGGGACAGCAGGCCCATGCGCCGGTCGCCCTCCACCGACTTGAAGTCGTTCAGCGTCATGATCCCGTGGGCGCCCGTCGCGTAGAGCAGCGCGACGACCAGCACCCGGCGGTCCGGCAGGGCGGCGGCCATCACGGCGGCGCCGGTGAACCAGGGCAGGCCCTCGTAGCAGAGCGCCACCGCGGCGTTGCCCCACCAGCCGTTCTTCTTCAGGCGCAGGGGCGGCGCGGAGTAGATCCAGGCCAGCGCCAGCCCGAACAGGGCGGCCCCGAGGATCCACGGCCCCAAGGCCGCGGCCACCACCAGGGACAGCAGCGTCCAGACCAGGGCGAGGTAGAGGCCCCAGCGGCCCGGGATGCGGCCCGAGGGAATCGGCCGGTTCGGCTCGTTGATCGCGTCGACGTGGCGGTCGAACCAGTCGTTGGCGGCCTGGCTGGTGGCGCAGACCAGCGGTCCGGCGAGCAGCACCCCGGCGGCGATGACCGGCCACTGGCCGTGCGCGGGCTGCCCCGACGAGATCACGCCGCAGGCGAACGCCCACATCGGCGCGAACCACGTGATCGGCTTCAGCAGTTCGAGGACTGCGCTCGGGGCGGGCGTGGCGGCCATACCGGGAGGCTACCGCCCCCCGCCCGAGTGTCAAGATAGATTTACACTGGCGCCTGGGCTGTGCGCCGCCTTTGTCGGGCGAATACAACCGCCGGACGAAAATACATTATGCGTCACGTGCGTCGAGCGCGCATGCGACGCCCGGTGCGGCGGGGGTTTTGTGCGCCGCCGAAGGGCGTTTCGCGCGTCCTGCGCGCCCATGATGCGGGTGCGGAGGCAGACCCCGGCGCATTGCCGCATCCTGCCCGATCCCGGCCTCTCCCGGGCGTGCGCCGGCTCCGCGGCGGGCGTGCGGCCCGGCCCGCGCTCGCCGGACCTCCCGCGCGGTCCCGTCCACCACGGACGCCGCGCCCTGCCGGCTCACGATCCACCCCGGAGCGGCGCGGACCGGCGATGCCATCCTGATCTGCTGGCCGAGACCGGATCCCGACCCGCCGGAGCGGTCGTCATGGGACGGAGCGAGCCGGCGCCCCCGTTCGTCCTGGCGGCGGGCACCGTGGCGCCCCACGATCCTCCCTGCGGCGGCCGCGACGTGCCGAGGCGGTCCTGGGAGCGTCGCGGAAACGGGAGGCGTCGCGCAGCCGGGACTGTCCCGGGCGGATCCGGGCCTCAGGCCTCCTCGGCCTGCCCGTCGAGGTCCCCGACACCGTAGCGGCGCATCTTCGCGTAGAGGCCCTGCCGGCTCAGGCCCAGCATCTCGGCCGCCGAGGCCCGGTTGTCCCGGGTGATACGAAGGGCCGCCTCGATGCAGAGCTTCTCGATCAGGTCGGTGGTCTCGCGCACCAGGGTCTTCATCGAGACCCGCCCGACCAGCTCGGCCATCTGCTCCACCGAGCGCGGAACCTCCCGCCCGACGCCGAACCGGCCCTCCGAGATCCGCCGCGGGGCGGGCCGGATGGCGAAGCCCAGGCAGGGGCGGGCGCCGGCCACCGACACGGCCGCGACCTCCACATCCTCAATGCCGCCGAAGGTGCCGCGGACGACGGTGGGGAAACGGCGCACGGCGCCGTGGTCGACGAGCGTCGCGAACAGGGCCTGCGCCTCGGTCTCGTCGCGGCCGAGCCATTGGTCGAGGCTGCGCCCCCGGGCCTGCCCCTCCGTGGCGAGTTGGGCCAGTTCCAGGAAGGCGGCGTTGGCGGTCAGGACGTGCCGCGCCGGGTCGGTGAGCACGAAACCCTCGGGCATCGCGTCGATCACCGCGCGGGTCGGCGCCTCCTGGTCGGGGGCCCCCTCCGCGGGAGCCGGATCGGCCACGAGCCGCATCAGGACGCTGGCGCCGCCCTCGCCGCGGAACAGCGACGCCGACACCGTCACCTCGCCGCGGCCGTGCGGCAGGACGGCCCGGATCTCGCCGGCCTGCCCGGTCGCCCGCAGGGCGGCGAACTGCGCCTCCAGGGACCGGGTGCTGACCGGATCGAACAGGTCGACGGCGTCCTGCCCGCCGATGCGCTTGGCGGAGCGCCCGAGCAGGCGCGCGGCCGCCGGGTTCGCCTCGACGACCCGGCGCGCGCCGGCGTCGACCACCAGGACCGGCTCGCCCGAGATCTGGAACAGCAGACGGTAGCGGGTCTCGGCGGCGCGCAGGCGGTCGTAGTCCCGCTCCAGGGCCTGCTGGGTCTCCAGCAGCCGGCGCTGCAGGGCGGCCACCGCCCGCATGTCGCGGCCGAGCACGAGGATCGGCCCGCCCTCGGCCGGCCGGATCGAGGCGTAGCGGATCGGCAGGTCGATGCCGCTGGGGGAGGGGTGGTTCACTTGGCGCCAGCGGGTGATGCCCTCGGGCCGCGCGTCGCGCAGGAGGGAATCGACCTTCGGCCGGCTCTCCACCGTCACGATGTCGACCCAGCGCCGCCCCAGCCACCCGGGGATGTTCTCCGCCTCCAGATCGGTGCCGATGGTCGCGTCGCGGATGACCCCGTCGGCATCGATCACCAGCGACAGGTCCGCGGAGGCCGCGACGATCCGCCCGACCGCCTCGCCGTCGAGGTGGCCGGCCACCTGCTGCAGCGCCTTGGGCGGCGGCTGCGGGGAGGGGCGGGGCTGGGGCGTCACGGTCACCGCAATGTGATGTTCGGGTTGCAACCCTTTCAGCAGGCCAATGCCTGTCTGTCCAGCAAAGCTTCCGCGGTGGCGGGTGCCAGGCACGCGTCCACCACGCAGGCATCCGCCCCGACGACCCCCGCCTCGCCGCCGTGGCGGGCGAAGTAGGGCCCCCCGACCAGCACGCGGAGGCCGGGATTGCGCGAGGCGCGCCGCACGTCCGTCACCGTCGCGGCCAGCGCCGGCAGCAGGACATCGGCGGAGAGCGACAGGCCGACCACGTCGAACCAGTCCGCGCCGAGGAGGGCCAGGGGATCGAGGTCGGGGCCCGGCACCGCCGTGGTCACGTCCCAGCCGGCCTCCCGGAAGAAGCTCGCAACGATCGACAGGCCGAACCGATGGGTCTCGCCGGGGCAGGGGAACAGCAGCACGCTGCGGCCGTTCGCCGGGACCGATTCGCTCTCCAGCTCGGCGCAGAGGCGGCGGCTCACCGACTGGAGGCGGCCGAGCGCCTCCGTGACGGCGAGGAAGTCGCAGGCATCCTCTTCCCAGAGGGATCCGAGGTGCCGCGCCGCGGGGGCGAGGAGGTCGAGGAGGAGGCGCGCGAGCGGCAGGCCGCCGTCCCGCAGGGCATCCACCTGGGCGTCGAGATCCACCGGCCCGGGGGCGAGCAGCAGGGCGCTGAACTCGGCGATCTCCCGCGGGCTTGGGCCGCGCTCGCGCTGCCCGCGGCGGCCCGCGGCGGGACGGTGGGCCAGCATCAGTCGGGGCAGGATCTCGCCCTCGACGACGCGGGCCAGCGCGTCCGGCAGCGGCCGGTACGGCTCGGCCCAGGCGAGGGCGGCATCGCGGAAGACGGAGCTCCCCTCATCGACGGGCCCGCAGCCGGCCGACGGTGGACCATATTCCAGGCGTTCGCCGAAATGCCTCCAGTCTCCCATCGGCATCCCTCCCTGATACGGCCCCGGCCCGGAAAGGACCAGCAGCTGCGTTCGCGAATCGGGTGCGGCGTTGCACGCCTGTCTATTCTTCGTCTTCGTTGGCCCCTGGTCCCGACCAGCCAAGTTGCCACAATGTCCGTCAGCGGCAGCGACGATACGCTTCCTGACGAACTTGGCAATGATCTTAGAGGAAGAAAAATATGGGCTCGTCTGTCAGTGAGCAAACGCGTCAAGCGCACTTGACACTTCTGGGACCCTCGACCTAGCCTCTGCCAACGACGGGGCCATCGGCGCCGGGCAAATTGGGGGCGGATGGATGGGTCCCGGGGACCGGCCGACACGACCGCTCTACACGCCCGCCGAGCGGCAACGGCGCGACGCGTCCCGCTGGACGCTCGTCCAGGGCGTGCTCGCACCCCTGCAGTTCGTGATCTTCCTAGCTAGCTTGATCCTGGTGCTGCGCGCCCTCGTCGAGGGGCAGGGTCAAGGTGCCGCCGAGATCTCGGTCGTCGTGAAGACGCTGGCGCTCTACGCGATCATGGTCACCGGCTCGATCTGGGAGAAGGACGTGTTCGGCCGCTGGCTGTTCGCTCCGGCCTTCTTCTGGGAGGACGTGGTCAGCATGCTGGTGCTGGCGCTCCACACGGCCTACCTCGCCGCCCTCGCCACGGGCGCCCTCGGCGGCCAAGCGCTGCTGCTCCTCGCGCTTGCGGCCTACGCCACCTACGTGGTCAACGCCGGTCAGTTCCTGTTGAAGCTGCGTGCCGCCCGCCTGGAGGGCGCCGAGGACCGTGTGACGCGTCTCGTGGAGGCGCTTCCATGAACGCCCCCCTGGTCCATCAGCCCGGTTGTGGCGGCATCGACCTGCACCAGGAGCAGGGTCAGCGGGCCGTGTTCTGCGGCCTCACCGGGATCGTCTGGCTGCATCGAAAGATCCAGGATGCGTTCTTTCTCGTGGTCGGCTCACGCACCTGCGCGCATCTGATCCAGTCCGCCGCCGGGGTGATGATCTTCGCCGAGCCGCGCTTCGCCACCGCGATCATTGACGAGCGCGACTTGGCCGGCATCGCCGACGCGAACGAGGAACTCGACCGGGTCGTGACCCGGCTGATCGAGCGGCGGCCGGACATCAAGCTCCTGTTCCTGGTGGGCTCCTGCCCGTCGGAGGTGATCAAGCTCGACCTGTCGCGGGCGGCGCAGCGGCTGTCGGGCCGTCTCGCCCCCGTGCGGGTCCTGAACTACTCCGGCTCCGGCATCGAGACGACGTTCACGCAGGGCGAGGATGCCTGCCTCGCCGCCCTGGTGCCGGACCTGCCCCGCGAGTCCGAGACGGCCGCGCCGTCGCTCCTGGTGGTCGGGGCGCTGGCCGACGTGGTGGAGGACCAGTTTCTCCGGATTTTCGCCGCGATGGGGATCGGCGACGTCCGATTCCTGCCCGCCCGCCGGGCCGGCACGATGCCGGCGGTCGGTCGCAACACGCGCTACCTCCTGGCCCAGCCGTTCCTGGCCGACACGGCCCGCGCCCTCGAAGAGCGCGGCGCCCGCCGGCTCCCCGCGCCGTTCCCGCTCGGCGCCGAGGGCACGACCGGATGGCTGCGGGCGGCGGCCGAGGCGTTCGGCGTCGCCGAGGCCGACTTCGACCGGGCGACGGCCCCGGGCCGCACCCGGGCCGAGACCGCCCTCGCCCCCCATCGGGAAACGCTCGGCGGCAAACGGGTGTTCTTCTTCCCCGATTCGCAGCTCGAAGTCCCGCTCGCCCGCTTCCTCTCTCGGGAACTCGGCGCGGACCTCGTGGAGGTCGGCACGCCCTACCTGCACCGGGCGCATCTCGCCGCCGAGATCGAGCTGCTGCCCCAGGGCACGCGGGTAACCGAGGGCCAGAGCCTCGACGACCAGATGGACCGCTGCCGGGCGGCGCGGCCGGACCTCACGGTCTGCGGCCTCGGCCTCGCCAACCCGCTGGAGGCGGAGGGCCTGTCGACCAAGTGGTCGATCGAGCTGCTGTTCACGCCCGTGCAGGGCTACGAGCAGGCCGGCGACCTCGCCGAGCTGTTCGTGCGCCCGCTCCGGCGCCGCGCCCTGCTGGAGGTGTAGCGCCATGCAGCTCACCCTCTGGACCTACGAGGGTCCGCCCCACATCGGCGCCATGCGCATCGCCACGGCGATGTCCGGGCTGCACTACGTGCTGCACGCGCCGCAGGGCGACACCTACGCGGACCTGCTGTTCACGATGATCGAGCGGCGGGACGCCCGCCCGCCCGTCACCTACACCACCTTCCGCGCCCAGGATCTCGGCCGCGACACGGCCGAGCTGTTCAAGACGGCGGTCGCCGACGCGCACGCCCGCTTCCAGCCCCAGGCGATGATCGTCGGCGCCTCCTGCACCGCCGAGCTGATCCAGGACGATCCGGGCGGTCTCGCCAAGGCCCTCGACCTGCCGATCCCGGTGATCCCGCTGGAGTTGCCCGCCTACCAGAAGAAGGAGAACTGGGGCGCCTCGGAGACCTTCTATCGCCTCGTCCGGGCGCTCGCCGGTCCGCCGGCCCCGCGTCCGGCGCGCGAGCCCGGTCGGCGCCCGCTCTGCAACATCCTCGGGCCGACGGCCTTGGGCTTCCGCCACCGGGACGACCTGATCGAGATCCGCCGCCTGCTCGATTCCCTCGGGATCGCCGTCAACATCGTCGCCCCGCTGGGGGCCTCGCCGGCCGATCTCGGCCGCCTCGGGGACGCCGACTTCAACGTCGTGCTCTACCCCGAGACGGCGCGATCGGCCGCGGACTACCTGAAGAAAAGCTTCGGGCAGCGGTACACGCAGACTCTGCCGATCGGCGTCGGCGGCACCCGCCGGTTCATCGAAGAGGTGGCGGAGATCGCCGGGATCGATCCGGCGCCCGTGCTCGACGGCCCGGGCTCGCGCCTGCCCTGGTACTCCCGCTCGGTCGATTCGACCTACCTGACGGGCAAGCGCGTCTTCGTGTTCGGGGACGCGACCCACGCCATCGGCCTAGCCCGGGTGGCGGCACGCGAACTCGGCTTCAAGCTGGTCGGCCTCGGCACCTACAGCCGTGAATTCGCCCGCGAGGTCCGCGCAGAGGCGGCCGAGCACGATCTCGAGGCGCTGATCACCGACGATTATCTCGACGTCGAGGCGGCGATCCGCGCGGCGGCGCCAGAGCTCGTGCTCGGCACCCAGATGGAACGCCACGTCGCCAAGCGACTCGGCATTCCCTGCGCGGTGATCTCGGCGCCAATCCATGTCCAGGACTTCCCGGCCCGCTACGCCCCGCAGATGGGCTTCGAGGGCGCCAACGTCCTGTTCGACACCCTGGTCCATCCCCTGATGATGGGCCTCGAAGAACACCTCCTCGGCATGTTCCGGGAGGACCCCGAATTTCACGACGGCGTCGGCCCCTCGCATCTCGGCGGCAAGTCCTTCGGGACTCAGGCGGACGAGGCGTCCGGGCCTGCGGAACCGGCGCCGGCCGACACCCCTCCGACGCCGGCGCCCGTTCCGATCCTGCTGGACAGGGCGGTGGCGACTGCGTGGTCGCCGGAAGCCGAGAAGGAACTGAGAAAGATCCCGTTCTTCGTGCGCGGCAAGGCCCGCACCAACACCGAGACCTTCGCCCGAGAGCGGCACCTGCCGCTCATCACCATCGAGACCCTCTACGATGCCAAAGCGCATTACGGCCGCTAGGCCGCCGATCCGCATCGTCATCGTCACGCTCGACAATCACTTGGCGAGCGCGGTGGAACGGGCGCGCCTGCGCCTCCGGTCCGAGATGCCCGGACTGCTGCTGGGCTTCCACGCGGCGGCCGAGTGGGAGACCGACCCGTCGACGCTGGAAGCCTGCCGGGCCGACATCGCGCAGGCCGACATCGTGCTCTCGGCCATGCTGTTCATGGACGAGCATGTCCGGGCGATCCTGCCGGCGCTCGCGGCCCGGCGCGAGGCCTGCGACGCGATGATCGGCTGCCTCTCGGCGAGCGACGTGGTGAAGACGACGCGGCTCGGCCGCTTCGACATGAGTGGCAACAAGCGCAGCGCCCTCGACTTCCTCAAGAAGCTGCGCGGCAAGCCCGGCCAGCAAGGCAATGCCGGCCGGCAGATGGCCCTGGTGCGCAAGCTGCCGAAGATCCTGCGCTTCATCCCGGGTTCGGCGCAGGACGTGCGTGCCTACTTCCTCACCCTGCAATACTGGCTGGCGGGCTCCGACGAGAACGTCGCCGCCCTGGTGCGCTTCCTCGTGCACCGCTACGCGGCGGGCGCGCGGGCGGCGTGGCGCGACGGGCCGGCGCCCCCCGCGCCCCTCGACTACCCCGAGACCGGTCTCTACCACCCGCGCCTGCCCGGCCGGATCGGCGCCGACCCGTCCCGGCTGCCGCGCCTCCCCGGCGCGAAGGGCCGTGTCGGACTCTTGGTGATGCGCAGCTACGTGCTCGCCGGCAACACCGCCCATTACGACGGCGTCATCGCGGCCCTGGAGGCGAAGGGCCTCGACGTGGTGCCGGCCTTCGCCAGCGGCCTCGACAACCGCCCGGCGGTGGAGTCCTTCTTCATGCTGGACGGGCGCGCCTGCATCGACGCCCTCGTGTCCCTCACCGGCTTCTCCCTGGTCGGCGGCCCCGCCTACAACGATGCCGCTTCCGCCGAAGCGATGCTGGCCCGGCTCGACGTGCCCTACCTCGCCGCCCAGGCGCTGGAGTTCCAGACCCTTGAGCAGTGGGAGGCGGGCGAGCGCGGCCTGTCGCCGGTGGAGGCCACCATGATGGTCGCCATCCCCGAACTCGACGGCGCCACCGCCCCGATGGTGTTCGGCGGCCGCTCCGCCGCATCGGGCAGCGACAATTCCCGCGACATGCGGGTCCATCCCGAGCGGGCCATGCGTCTCGCCGAGCGGGTCACGCAACTCGTGTCCCTGCGCCGGACCGCGAAGGCCCAGCGCCGGCTCGCCGTGGTGCTGTTCAACTTCCCGCCGAATGCCGGCGCCACCGGCACGGCAGCGTTCCTGTCGGTCTACGCCTCGCTCCTCAACACGCTGAAGGGCTTGGCGGCGGACGGCTACGCCGTGGAGGTGCCGGAGAGCGTGGATGCCCTGCGCGCGGCGATCCTCGACGGCAATGCCAAGCGTTACGGCACCCAGGCCAACGTCCATGCCCGCATCCCGGCTGAGGATCACCTGCGGCGCGAGCCCTACCTCGCCGAGATCGAGACCCAGTGGGGTCCGGCACCGGGCCGCCACCAGACCAACGGCGCCGAGATCTTCGTGCTGGGCGCCCAGTTCGGCAACGTCTTCGTCGGGGTCCAGCCCGCCTTCGGCTACGAGGGCGACCCGATGCGGCTGCTGTTCGAGCGCGGCTTCGCGCCGACCCACGCCTTCTCGGCCTTCTACCGCTACCTGCGCGAAGATTTCTCCGCCGACGCCGTGCTGCATTTCGGCACCCACGGGGCGCTCGAATTCATGCCCGGCAAGCAGACCGGCCTGTCCGAAGCCTGCTGGCCGGAGCGGCTGATCGGGGCTCTGCCCAACGTCTACCTCTACGCGGCCAACAACCCGTCGGAGGGTACGCTCGCCAAGCGCCGCTCGGCCGCGACGCTCGTGAGCTACCTGACCCCGAGCCTCGCGGCCGCCGGGCTCTACCGCGGGCTGATCGACCTGAAGAGTTCGATGGAGCGCTGGCGCGGCCTCGACCTCGACGCTGGACCCGAGCGCGAGAGCCTCGCCCGGATGATTCAGGACCAGGGCGCGGCCCTCGATCTCGTCGCCGCCGAGCCCGTCTGGACCGGCGATCTCGGCGCCCGGGTCGGCGCCCTCTGGTCCGCCGTGCAGGAGTTGGAGCAGACCCTGATCCCGCACGGGCTGCACGTGGTCGGCGACGGCGTCCCGGCGGAGGAGCGGGTCGACCTCCTGCTCGCCCTGGCCGAAGCCTCGCACGGGCTGAAGCCGGACCGCGCCGGCCTCGACGCACTGGTCGCCGGAGCCGGCACCGAAGCGGCGTTCGCGGCCTCCGGACTGCCGGGCGATCCCGAGACCCGCGCCGCCTTCGCGAGCCTCGCCGAGACCGACCGGCTGCTCGCCCAAGACCACGAGGTCCCCGCGCTGTTGCGGGCGCTCGACGGCCGCTTCGTGCCGCCGGTGGCCGGCGGCGACCTGCTGCGCAATCCCGCTATCCTGCCGACCGGCCGCAACCTGCACGGGTTCGATCCCTATCGCCTACCCTCAGCCTTCGCGGTGGCGGACGGCGCCCGGCAGGTGGCCCGCATCCTCGAGCGCTTCGCCGCGGACGGAAAGCCCTGCCCGGAGAGCGTCGCCCTGGTCCTGTGGGGCACCGACAACCTCAAGAGCGAGGGCGGCCCGATCGCCCAGGCGCTCGCGCTGATCGGCGCAAGCCCCCGCTTCGACGGCTACGGCCGGCTCAGTGGCGCCGAGCTGATCCCGCTCGAAGCCCTCGGCCGCCCGCGCATCGACGCGGTGGTCACCCTCTCGGGCATTTTTCGCGATCTGCTACCCTTGCAGACAAAGCTTCTGGCTGAAGCGTCGTACCTCGCCGCCACCGCCGACGAGCCGCTGGAGCAGAACTTCGTCCGCAAGCACGCCCTGGCGATCCAGGTCGAGCAGGGCTGCGATCTGGAGACCGCGTCCCTGCGGGTCTTCTCCAACGCCGAGGGGGCCTACGGCGCCAACGTCAACCACTTGGTCGATTCCGGGAACTGGGACGATGACGCCGAGCTGTGCGAGACCTTCTCGCGCCGCAAGAGCTTCGCGTACGGCCGCACCGGCCGCCCGGCGCCGCAGCGCGCCCTGATGCAGGCGGTGCTCGCCTCCGTCGACATGGCCTACCAGAACCTCGACTCGGTCGAGGTCGGCGTCACCTCCGTCGACCACTACTTCGACGGCCTTGGCGGCATGGGCCGGGCGGTGGCCCGGGCCAAGGGCGAGTCGGTGCCGATCTACATCAGCGACCAGACCCGCGGGGAGGGGCGCGTCCGCTCCCTGGAGGAGCAGGTGGCGCTGGAGACGCGCACCCGGATGCTCAACCCGAAATGGTACGAGGGCCTGCTCGGCCACGGCTACGAGGGCGTGCGCCAGATCGAGACCCACCTGACCAACACGGTCGGCTGGTCGGCCACCGCCAACGCGGTCCAGCCCTGGATCTACGAGCGGATCACCGAGACCTACGTCCTCGACCCCGCCATGCGCGAGCGCATGGCGGCCCTCAACCCCACCGCCTCCGCCAAGGTCGCCCAAAGGCTGATCGAGGCCCACCGGCGCGGCTTCTGGACTCCCAACGCAGAGATGCGGGACGCCCTCGACCGGGCCGAGGAGGAGTTGGAGGATCGTCTCGAAGGCGTCACCACAGGAGTCGCCGCATGAACATCGCCATCCGCAATCCGGTCGTCGCCCGGAAGGAAGAAGGCAGCGTCCAGGTCGCCCTCGATCCGGACCTGAAGATCGAGACCGCCAAGGTCTTCGCAGTCTACGGCAAGGGCGGCATCGGCAAGTCGACGACCTCGTCGAACCTGTCGGTGGCCTTCTCGAAGCTCGGCAAGCGGGTGCTGCAGATCGGCTGCGATCCGAAGCACGACTCGACCTTCACGCTCACCAAGCGCCTCGCCCCGACGGTGATCGATGCCCTGGAGGCGGTGAACTTCCACTCGGAGGAGCTGCGCGTCGAGGATTTCGTGGTCGAGGGCTATAACGGCGTGATGTGCGTCGAGGCCGGCGGGCCGCCGGCCGGCACCGGCTGCGGCGGCTACGTGGTCGGCCAGACGGTGAAGCTCCTCAAGGAGCACCATCTCCTGGAGGACACCGACGTCGTGGTGTTCGACGTGCTGGGCGACGTGGTCTGCGGCGGCTTCGCCTCGCCGCTCCAGCACGCCGACCAGGCGCTGATCGTCACCGCCAACGATTTCGACTCGATCTTCGCCATGAACCGGATCGTGGCGGCGATCCACGCCAAGTCGAAGAACTACCCGGTGCGCCTGGGGGGCGTCATCGCCAACCGCTCCGCCAAGACCGACGAGATCGACCGGTTCAACGACGCAGTCGGCCTGAAGCGGCTGGCCCACTTCCCCGACCTCGACGTGGTCCGCCGCTCGCGGCTCAAGAAGTCGACCCTGTTCGAGATGGACTCGTCCCCGGAACTCGACGCCGTGACCGCCGAGTACATGCGGCTCGCCGAGACGCTCTGGTCGGGCGCCGCGCCCTGCGAGGCGGTCCCGATGAAGGACCGCGACCTGTTCGAGTTCCTCGGTTTCGATTGAGTTTGGGGTGCGACCGATGGCCAGCGCCAGCTACGACGCCCGCCGGGGCGAATTGACCACCTACTTCGACCGCACCGCGGTCGAGGCGTGGTCGCGTCTGACCTCGGACGCCCCGGTGAGCCGGATCCGCGCCACGGTGCGGGCCGGGCGCGACGCCATGCGGGCGACGCTGCTCTCCTGGCTGCCGGCCGACATGACCGGCCTGCGTCTGCTCGATGCCGGCTGCGGCACCGGCGCGCTCAGCGTCGAGGCGGCGCGGCGCGGCGCCGAGGTGGTCGCCATCGACGTCTCGCCGACCCTGATCGACCTCGCACGGGAGCGGCTTCCGGCGATCCCGGGCGCCGGCCGGATCGATTTCCGCGTCGGCGACATGCTCGATCCGGCGCTCGGCCGCTTCGACTACGTGGTGGCGATGGATTCACTGATCCACTACCGCGCCGCCGACATCGCCCGGGCGCTGGCGGCGCTGGGCGCGCGCACGGACGGATCGGTGCTGTTCACGGTGGCGCCGCGCACCACGCTGCTGACGGTGATGCATGCGGCCGGGAAGTTCTTCCCGCGCGGGGACCGGTCGCCGGCGATCGTGCCCGTGACGGAGAGGGGGCTGCGGCGGCGGATTTCATCCGAGCGGGCGCTCGACGGCTTCGCCTGGTCGCAGAGCCATCGGATCAACAGCGGGTTCTACCTGTCGAACGCGGTGGCGCTGACGCGCGCCCTCTCCCCGCCGTCTCCGAGGAAGAACGGCAGCCCGTCGGTGCCGGGGGTGCGATCATGATCGCTGCGTCCCAGAAACTGACCCGCGCCCTGATGCGCCTCGGCCCGGCGATCCTGCCCTTCGCGGACGCCGCCACCGTCGAGCTGCCCCTCGGGCGTCTCCTGCGCCTCGCCCTGTTCCAAGTCACGGTCGGCATGGCCGCGGTTCTGCTGATCGGCACCCTGAACCGGGTGATGATCGTCGAGCTGGGTGTACCGGCCTGGATCGTCGCCGTGATGCTGGCGCTGCCGCTGATCTTCGCACCGTTGCGGGCGCTGGTCGGCTTCCGCTCGGACACGCATCGCTCGGTGCTGGGCTGGCGGCGGGTGCCCTACATCTGGTTCGGCACGCTGCTGCAGTTCGGCGGCCTGGCGATCATGCCCTTCGCCCTGCTGATCCTGTCGGGCGACACGACCGGGCCGCTCTGGGTGGGCGACCTCGCGGCGGCGCTCGCCTTCCTGCTGGTCGGGGCCGGCCTGCACACCACCCAGACCGTCGGGCTGGCGCTCGCCACGGACCTCGCTCCCGCGCATGCGCGACCCAAGGTCGTGGCGCTGCTCTGCGCGGCCCTGCTGTTCGGCATGATGGCCAGCGCCGTGGTGTTCGGGCTGTGCCTCGCGCATTTCTCGCCCGTGCGGCTGATCCAGGTGATCCAGGGCGCAGCGCTCGTGACAATCGTCCTGAACGGCGTCGCCCTGTGGAAGCAGGAGCCACGCGATTCTAACCGGACCCAGGCGGCGCAGCCGCGCGACTTCGGTGCATCCTGGCGCGCCTATGCGGGAGAGGGCACCGCCCGCCGCCGTCTCGTGGCGATCGGCCTCGGCACCGCGGGGTTCTCGATGCAGGACATCCTGCTGGAGCCCTATGGCGGCCAGATCCTGCATCTGTCGGTGGCGGCCACCACGGCCCTCACCGCGCTCCTCGCCGCCGGCGGCGGCCTCGGGCTGCTGATCGCGGCGCGGTGGCTCGGGCGCGGCGGCGACCCGTTCCGGGTCTCGGCGGTCGGAGTGGGTATCGGCATCCTGGCGTTCTCGGCCGTCGTCTTCGCCGCGCCACTGGCCTCGGCGGACCTGTTCGCCGCGGGCGTCAGCCTGATCGGGCTCGGCGGCGGCCTGTTCGCCCACGGCACGCTCACCGCCTCGATGAACCGGGCCGGCCCTGAGGATACCGGTCTGGCGCTCGGCGCCTGGGGCGCCGTGCAGGCGACCGCGGCCGGCCTGTCGATCGCGGCCAGCGGCCTCGTGCGCGACGTCGGCGGCGCCATCGCCCAGTCGGGGGTGCTCGGCGAGGGCATGAACGAGCCCGCCATCGGCTACCTCATCGTCTACCACATCGAGATCGCCCTGCTGTTCGCCGCGCTCCTGGCGCTCGGGCCGCTGGTGCGTGAGGACGCGCGTGCAGAGGTTCGAGACCGGCTCGGCGGCAATCTTGCCGGCCGGACGGCCTAAGAGACGGGGAGGTCAGCCATGCCAACCGGCGCACTTACAGGTTACGTCGACGTCGCCCAGGTCGTGCTCTACGCGTTCTTCCTGTTCTTCGCCGGCTTGGTCTTCTGGCTGCGCCGCGAGGATCGGCGCGAGGGCTACCCTCTGGAGAACGAGACGGTCGGGCGCCGCAAGGCGGACGATCCGGTGCTGATTCCCCGGTCCAAGGCCTTCCACCTGCCCGGTGGCGAGACGACCTACGCGCCGCAGGCGGTGCACGGCCGCAACGACATCGAGACCGGCATTCCCGCCCGCAAGGTCGAGCCCTGGCCGGGCGCTCCCTACGAGCGCACCGACACGTCGCTCCAGGCCGGCGTCGGTCCCGGCTCGTGGGTGCTGCGGCACGATGTGCACGACCGGACCTGGGACAACGAGATCCGCATCGTGCCCCTGCGGGTCGCGAAGAACTTCGTCATCCACGAGGATGGGCCGAACCCGATCGGCATGACCGTGTTCGGCACCGACAACGCGGTGGCCGGTGTCGTCAGCGACGTCTGGGTCGATCGGGGAGAATCGCTGATCCGCTACTACGAGGTCGAGCTGCCCACGGGGGGCCGCCGCCTGATGCCGACGACGTTCTGCCGGGCCGGCGGCTTCACCAAGACCGTCAAGACCGAGGCGCTGCTCGCCGCCCAGTTCGCCGACATCCCGTCGATCCGCGACCCGGACAGCGTCACCTTCCTGGAGGAGGAGCGGATCGTGTCTTACTTCGGCGCCGGCACGCTCTACGCCACGCCGGCCCGCGCGGAGCCCCTGATATGAGCGGCGACTTCCTTCCCGAAGGCACCCCGCGGGGGCTGCCCGGTCCGCTGCCGGCGGGCGAGCGCATCCTGTGGCAGGGGTCGCCGACCACCGCGGGGCTGCTGGTGCGGGTGTTCCACGCCCGATTGGTGATTGCGTGGTTCGCCGTGTGCGCGCTGGCGTTCGGGCTCGCCGCGGGCGCGCCCGCGGCGGCGCTGAAGGTCGTGGCGCCGACCCTGGCGGTCGGCGCGGCCGGGCTCGCGCTGCTCTGGCTGCTCGCGTGGCTGACCCATCGCACGACGCTCTACACGGTCACGAACCGCCGGATCGTGCTGCAAGCCGGCATCGCCCTGCCGGTGACCCACAACCTGCCCTTCGCACAGATCGACACGGCGTCCCTGCGCGCCTTCACGGACGGGAGCGGCGACTTGCCTCTGCGGTTGCGGCCGGGGCTGCGCATCGCCTACCTTCAACTGTGGCCGCACGCCCGGCCCTGGCGCCTTGCCCGGACCGAGCCCATGATGCGGTCCGTGCCGGATGCCGACGCGGTGGCGGCGCTGCTGGCGCGGGCGCTGGCGGTGCATGCCGACGGCGCCGCGCCGCAGGTCCGGGTGGCCCAGTTGGGCCGCGCCAACGAGAATCCCGGCCGCCTCGTCGCGGCCGAGTAGGGGGAGAGACGAGATGGGCGAGCGGGCGGAAGGCGCCGGTTTGGCCTCGGCACAGGCCGTCAGGACTCGGGCCGCCACGGGACCGGCGCCGGCGCTGCTGATGATCGGCGCGGGAGCACTGATGGGCTTCAGCATGCTGGCGGTCCTGATCGGCCGTAGCGAGGATGTCGGCCTCGTCGCCCTGCCGGCCGCCAAGGCTGTGGCGCGCCTCGAATTTCGCGCCGAGGATCAGGTCGACGGCTCGATCGCCCTGCGCAACGCCGCCGACCGGCAGATCGTCGCCTGGATCCGCCCCGGTGAGGACGGGTTCCTGCGCGGGACCCTGCGCGGCCTCGCTCAGGCCCGCCAGCGCGGGGGCCTCGGGCCAGAGCAGCCCTTCAGCCTGACCCGATTCGATGACGGCCGCCTCGCGCTGGCCGACGAGGCCACTGGCCGGCAGGTGCCCCTCGAGGCCTTCGGGTCGACGAATGCCGGGGCCTTCGCCCGGCTGCTGCCCGATCCCGGGGCCCCCGTCACGGAGACGCACTGATGGGCCTGTTCGGCAGCCGCACCGTCACCGTGCCCTGCACGGTGGAGATCGAGCAGACCCCCGAGAGCCTGCACGCGCACGTGACCCTAGATGCCGGCTTCGAGATTGAGCCCGGCGACGCGGTCCAGGTCCACGACGCGCCGACCTCGGTACCCTACGGCGAGCGCCTGAGTGTGCGCCGCACCGCCACCGTCACCCGGGCCGGTCCGCTGGAGCGGGCCTGGACCAAGCTCATCGCCCATCTCGAACTGACCGAGCTCTACGAGGTCAGTTTTTCCGAGAGGAGGAAGCTGTGAACGCTCCTGTCCCCCCGCCCTCCGGCCAGCCCGTCCCTCAAGGCCCGCCGCCCAAGAGCCCGATCAACGAATCGACCCGCTCGGCGCAGGAGACGACGTTCCTGAGCCCGCGCTTCTACACGACGGATTTCGACGAGCTTGACCGCACCGACGTCGAGCCGGTGCGCCGCGACTGGGACGTGCTCATCGCCGAATTGCGCGCCGACCCGAACAAGCGCCACTTCACACGCAACGAGGAATTCGATTGCGACCTCTCGCGGATGGAGCCGGAGCTGCGGAAGGAATTCCTGGACTTCCTGGTCTCGTCGATCACCGCTGAGTTCTCGGGCTGCGTCCTCTACGCCGAGATGCGCAAGCGTGCGAAGAACAAGGACATCAAGGAGCTGTTCGGCTTCATGAGCCGCGACGAGGCGCGCCACGCCGGCTTTATCAACGACACGCTGAAGGATTTCGGCATCGGCGTTGACTTAGGATTCTTGACGAAATCCAAGAAATACACGTTTTTCCGGCCGAAGTTCATTTTCTACGCGACTTACCTGTCGGAAAAGATCGGCTACGCCCGCTACATCACCATCTTTCGTGAGCTGGAGCGGCATCCGGAGCGGCGCATCCACCCGATCTTCAAGTGGTTCGAGCTGTGGTGCAACGACGAGTTTCGCCACGGCGAGGCCTTCGCGCTGCTGATGCGCGCCAACCCGAAGCTGACGAGCGGCGTGAACCGCTACTGGATCCGGTTCTTCCTGCTGGCGGTCTTCGCCACGATGTACGTGCGCGACCATCACCGCCCGGCTTTCCACAAAGCCTTGGGCGTCGATCCCAGCGATTACGACTTCAAGGTCTTCCGGATCACCTCCGAGATCTCCCGGCAGACCTTTCCGCTGGAACTCGACCTCGACAACCCGAAGTTCAAGGCGGGGCTCGATCGGCTGCTCGCCTGCTCGCGGGCGATCACCGACGCGAAGGCGCGGGGCGGCCCCGTCGGCAAGGTCCTGCAGGGCGTCCACGCCGCACGGGCCGCCGTGACCTTCGCCCGGCTCTATTGCCTGCCCGTCAAGGCCAACGCCCTGCCGGCCGACATCCGCCTCCAGCCGGTCTGGTAGCATGGGGACCTACGCCGCCCCGGTCCTGTATGCGGTTCTGCTCTGGTGGTTCTCCACGGGGCTGATCCTGCTGCTCGACCACGCCCCTCGGCGGACCCATCCGTGGAGCATGGCGGCGGCGACGCTGCTTCTCGCCGGCGCCCTGGTGGCGATCCGCGCCAGTGCTGCGGATACGAGCGCCACGGGGGCCTACACGGCGTTCACGGCGGCCCTCGCGGTCTGGGGCTGGCAGGAGATGAGCTACTACATGGGCTTCCTGTCGGGCCCGCGGCCGGCCGCCTGCGCGCCCGGTGTGCGGGGTTTCGACCGGTTCCTGGCGGCGCTCGCCACCAGCCTCTGGCACGAATTCGCCATCGTGATCGGCGGCGTCGCGATCCTGGCGCTGGTCTGGGGCAGCCCGAACCGCTTCGCCCTGTGGACCTACGGGACCCTGGTGGTGATGAACCTCTCGGCGAGGCTCAACCTGTTCCTGGGCGTGCGCAACCTGCACGCTGAGTTCCTGCCGGACCATCTCGGATACCTCGCCTGCTACCTGTCCCGGAAGCCGATGAACCTGCTGTTCCCGGTCTCGGTAAGCCTCGGGACCATCGCGGCGGCGCTCCTCGGGCGGGCTGCCCTGGGGCCGGACCTGCTGGAGCACGAGTTGATCGGCTTCACGGTCCTGGCGACGCTCACGGCGCTCGCCACCCTGGAGCACTGGTTCCTGATGCTGCCGCTGCCCTCGGCGGAACTGTGGCGCTGGAGCCTGCCCGCGCGGGCATCCACGGAGACGGCCAGACCGCCGGATCACGTGTAGGTCCGCGTCTCCCGGTATCCGGCCTTCGGCTTCCGGGACGGCGCGGACACGAAGACAGGGAGCGTCGTTCCGGCCGTCGGGATGACGCCCTCGGGGATCACAGTCGGGCGACGCACGTCCACCAATCTGGAACTGGTCTTGTGCGAAGTCCGGTGTCACAGGCGGGATCAACCCGCAGGGTTTGTTCGGGGAGAGGCGACATGGACTACGAGACCTTCTTCGAAGCCGAGATCGCCGGTCTCCACCGGGAGGGGCGCTACCGGGTCTTCACCGACCTCGAGCGCCATGCCGGGAACTTCCCGCACGCGACGCACCACCACGCCAGCGGCACGCGCCCGGTCACGGTCTGGTGCTCGAACGATTATCTCGGCATGGGCCAGCACCCGGCCGTGACCGGAGCGATGCACGAGGCGATCGACCGCTGCGGCGCGGGCGCCGGCGGCACCCGCAACATCTCCGGCACCAACCACTACCACGTGCTGCTGGAGCAGGAACTCGCCGACCTTCACGGCAAGGAGGCGGCCCTCCTGTTCACCTCCGGCTACGTGTCGAACTGGGCGGCGCTCGGGACCCTGGCGTCGCGCCTGCCGAACTGCGCGGTCTTCTCGGATTCCGAGAACCATGCGTCGATGATCGAAGGGATCCGGTTCTCCCGCGCCGAGCGCCACATCTTCCGCCACAACGACCCGGAGGATCTGAACCGCAAGCTCGGCCTGATCGATCCGTCGCGGCCGAAGCTCGTGGCATTCGAATCCGTGTACTCGATGGACGGCGACATCGCGCCGATCGCCGAGATCTGCGACGTGGCCGAGGCCCACGGGGCGCTGACCTACCTGGACGAGGTCCACGCGGTCGGCCTCTACGGGGCGCGGGGCGGCGGCATCTCGGAGCGGGACGGGGTCGCCCACCGGCTCGACGTGATCGAGGGCACCCTCGGCAAGGCGTTCGCCGTCCACGGCGGCTACATCACGGCCTCCGAGAAGCTCTGCGACTTCGTGCGCAGCTTCGCCTCGGGCTTCATCTTCACCACCTCGCTGCCGCCCGCCGTGGCGGCGGGCGCGGCGGCGAGCATCCGCCACCTGAAGACGAGCGGCTCCGAGCGCGCCCGGCATCAGGAGCGCGTGGCGAAGGTCCGACAGGCGCTGGAGGCCGCCGACATCCCGACCATGCCCAACGACAGCCACATCGTGCCGGTGATGGTCTGCGATCCCGTGCTCTGCAAGGCGATCTCCGACACCCTGCTCGACGAGTTCGGCATCTACGTGCAGCCGATCAACTACCCGACTGTGGCCCGCGGCACCGAGCGCCTGCGCATCACCCCGTCGCCGCTGCACACGGATGCAGATATCGGCCGTCTGGTCGAGGCGCTGACCACGATCTGGGGCCGGATCGGGCTTCGGCAGAAGGCGGCGGAGTAGGGGTTTCCTTCTCCCACCCGCACCCTCATCCTGAGGTCTCCGCGTCAGCGGGCCTCGAAGGAGGGCTCCCGCCAGCGGCGCGCGCCGGAGGCCTCCTTCGAGGCCTCCGCTGTGCTGCGGCACCTCAGGAGGAGGGGCTGGGTCGGATGCCCCCCGCAGCATCGAGTCTTCGCGTGCCCACCTTCCCCTTCTCCGCGATCGTCGGCCAGGACGAGATGCGCCAGGCGCTGCTGATCGCAGCGGTGGACCCCGTCGTCGGCGGCGTGCTGGTCTTCGGCGATCGCGGCACCGGCAAGTCGACGGCGATCCGGGCGCTCGCCGCCCTGCTGCCGCCGATGCGGGCGGTGGCCGGCTGCCCGTACAGCTGCGATCCCGGCAGCCCGGCCGAGGCCTGCCCGCACTGCGCTTCGGGCGGCCCGCGCAGGAGCCACAAGACACCGGTGCCGGTGGTGGACCTGCCGCTCGGCGCCACCGAGGATCGGGTGGTCGGCACCCTCGACCTGGAACGGGCGCTGGGTGCCGGCGTGAAGGCCTTCGAGCCGGGCCTGCTGGCCCGGGCCAACCGCGGGTTCCTGTACATCGACGAGGTGAACCTGCTGGAGGACCACCTCGTCGACCTGCTGCTCGACGTGGCGGCCTCCGGCGTCAACACCGTCGAGCGCGAGGGCCTGTCCCTGCGCCATCCGGCGCGGTTCGTCCTGGTCGGCTCCGGCAACCCGGAGGAGGGGGAGTTGCGCCCGCAGCTCCTCGACCGGTTCGGCCTCGCCTGCGAGGTCGTGACCCCGAGGGACATCCCGACCCGCATCGCGGTGGTGCGCGCCCGCGACGCCTACGAGCGCGACCCGGCCGCCTTCTGCGCCGCGCAGGAGGGCGAGGAGAAGAAGATCCGGAAGCGGATCCTCCTGGCGCGGGAGCGCCTGCCGGAGGTGCGCGTTCCGGACGCCGCCCTGGAGCGGGCGGCGCGGCTCTGCCTTGCCCTCGGCACCGACGGATTGCGCGGCGAGCTCACCCTGATGCGCACCGCCCGGGCGCTGGCTGCCCTCGACGGCGCCGACGCGGTCACGGACGAACATATCCGCCGCATCGCACCGGCCTCCCTGCGCCATCGCCTGCGGCGGAACCCGCTGGACGAATCCGGCTCCACCGCCCGGGTGGAGCGGGCGCTCGCGGAGGTCTTCGCTTGACGGGCGCGCCGCGCCCCGCGGCGCGGGCGGGCTGGCAGGATGGGGCGCTGTATCGTGATGAGTTCCCCGCGACCTGCTCCGGCGGCCCGGCTTTCCACGGC
>NZ_JAKSYP010000076.1:0-751 GCF_022829625.1 Methylobacterium sp. E-046
ACTGCGAGGCCCTGCGCCTGCCCTTGGAATGATGGCGAGGCATCGAGCAGCATCGCATCGGACCCAAGCTCGCCCATGCGGGACCGGATCTGCGGCACGCCTCCTGAGTTGGCCGCGTCCTCTGCCAGGATCCGCGTCGCGGCCGGAGTGAACCCGCTCGACGGTCCAAGCGCGTCGCCCAGCATGCCGTAGAACTTCCGGATCCCCGCCCCGACCGCCGCACCTGCCGCGGGGGCTGCCCCGCCGAACGCACCACCAATCAAAGCGCCATTCCGTGCAGCTATCAGATCCCCATCACTCCGGACCGCTGCATCTGCCCCGCCAAGAACCGACCCACTAGCCGCCGAAATCAGTGAGCGGCCAATCAGACCGCCCGTGCCGGCCCCGAACGCAGCAGGGGCCGCCGCGATCAGGGGTGCCGTGCCCGCGATGCCGCCGGCAATCTCGCCGGCCGTGTTGGCGTAGGGATGCGCGGCTTTCCCGTCGGCGCCGTAACCCTGAGCTTTCTGCAGCTCGTCGCCGTAGCCGGTACCGCCCTGGTATGACCGCAGCGCCGCGTCAGCGCGGTCGATGCCGCCGAGGATGTACGGGCCCGCCACCGGGATCCCGTCGACAAAGCCACGGGCGGCGGCGTTCATCGCGCCCGTTTCGCGGCCGGTCTCCGCGTGGGTCTGCTCGGCCTTGAACGCGGCAAACTCTGCGGGATCAAAGCCGCCTCCAGTCGCCGGCGCCGGTCCGCCGGCAGCCTGCT
>NZ_JAKSYP010000091.1:0-20198 GCF_022829625.1 Methylobacterium sp. E-046
GGCGCTTCAAGAACCGCGTCTGAGGCCAGCGCCTACGCCGCGAAAGCTGGACGTCGGATCAGCTCAGCCGCACCGCACCTAGCTTGCGAAGGGGTCCCAATTGCATGCCGATCCGGGGTCCCGTTCCAACGCCTTTTGACAGCCATCGGCACCTCGATGCCGTTCTTCACGATGAGAATGCGCTCGTCGGATGTCTTCAGCGTCTCGGCGGGCCATTCGACCGAGAGGACCTGCTCGGCCGGGAATGCTCTCTTCACGACCGTGGGGACCAGCAGGTTCTGGATGATCTTGTCGACGTTGATGTTGGGGTCGAGGAGCTTTCTTCCGACCGGTCGGCACCACCTCACCCATTGCGGAATGGTGCCCTGGGCCTTGGACCAGATCCTACCTTTAGCCGAACAGCCGGGCGAGACCACGGCACCGCCCTCCCAGCCCCTGCCGTCGAGGTTCGACTTTGTGGCCCCGATCGTTTCCGTCAGAGTCAGGGCGGATCGTACCTCGGCGCCGGTGTACATGGCGAAGCTCATGTTCCGCCGCCCGTGCTTCCGCAACCCGATGTTGTTGAAGATCAACCTGTTGATGCCGCCCAGCGAGCGGAAGACGTGCTCGCCCGAGATCCGGACGGTCGCTCCGACGGCGGTGGCCAACCCCTCGTGCATGCTGCTCTTGTCGGACGAGTTCAGATGGAGAAGGCCAGTCTTCGCGTCGTGATACAGGACGAAGAGGTCCCATTGGCGGTCCGCGAGCTTCTTGCTCCTGGTCCAGCGGACGCGCTCTTCCGTCCTCGTCACGAAGAAGAGCAGAGAGGATGCCGGATTGTACCAGGCCGCGTGGACGTAGGTCTTGTCCGGGACGCCTTCGTGGAAGGATTTCGGGCTGAACGCCTCGCACCTATAGGCGATGGTGCTGAACTTCGGTTTCAGGAGGGTCTTCGAGATCCGGAGGCCGTCGAGGTCCTCCTCCGGGATGAGGGTATCCGAGTTGCGAAGGAACTCGATCAGCTCCGCGTGCTCCCGGGCCGCGTTGGAGCTTGCCTCGCTCAGCAACTGGTTCCAGTCTGCGCTCTCGCTGTAGAGTCGTTCGAGCTTCGAGGAGACCCTGGGATCGGCGATGTTGGCGACGACGGTGGCGTCGCCGATGCGCTCGCCCGAACTCCGGGTGAAGCGACCCGTGAACTGGAGCAGGACAGGAAGGCTCTTGTGCAGGTCGTGGAGCACGGCGACCTTGAGTTCCGGCAGGTCGAAGCCCTCGCCGAGCATGTTGACGCAAACGACGATGCGGCTCGCCCCGGAACGGAGGGTGGCGAGATGGCGGTCGATCTCGGGTTGCGGCATCTCGGAATGAACCAGGATGGGCTTCATCTCGGGCGCGAGGCGCCGGTACAGGGCGACGAGACCGTCACCCCTCGGGATGCGGGCGCACCTGGCCATGAGGAGGTGGTTTCGTCCTGCCGCAAGGTCGGCTCGTAGTGCCGTCAGCGCCTCGGCGGCCATCTCCGCGTCGGCCTTCTCAGGATCGACCTGGAACACCGACAGGAATCGGATCGGCTTGAAATATCCGTCCTTCTGGGCGGCCGAGAGCGGGTAGTTGAAGATTACGCGGCCGTCGACGAGCTTGCCGTCCTGTCGGAACGGCGTGGCGGTGAACTGGACGACGCGGTGGCTCGCGAAATGGCTTCGGAAGGCGCTCCACGTGTCGGACGCGACGTGATGGGCCTCGTCGACAAACAGGGAGTTCGTCATCGCGGCGATATCCGGGAAGAGCGGCCGCGTAGCGGCTCCCGTCATCGACGCCATGACTCCGATCACGACGTTGCAGCCGCGCAGCAGTTCGAGATCCTCCTTGGAGGACGGTTCGCGCGTGATGACGGCGACAACTGGGTTATGGGTATCCTGGTCGATCAGGCCGAGCGTCCTCAGCAATCCAAGTCTCTCGAACTTCCGTGCGGTCTGCCACCGAAGGGCATTCGAGGGGACGCCTACAAGCGTCGGGCCGCGTCGGTAGTTCACGACGGTGCAGAGCATCGTTTCGGTCTTGCCGGTACCTGTCGGCATGACGACGGTCGCCGGCTCCATGGCGAAGACGCTCCAATGCATGCCGATGGCATGCAGGGCGCCTATCTGAGGCGGCCGAAGCCCCTCATCTCCCTTCTCAACCCTGCCGTTGCCATCGGCGACCTCGGTCTTGAAGCGGAATGCGTCGCGCCAAGAAGCCTCGATCTCGCGGGCGACGGATTCGGGAGCACCTTCGAAACGGGCGCTGAATTCTGCTAGCCGCCGGTGCCACTGCCAGCGGGCCGGGCGGCCCGGTTCCTGTAGCAACACGCCGGTGACGTCCGCCGGCACGCTCGATAGGCGCTTGTCCGCGACCGCCACGACCTCGCCGTCCGACAGGTGATGCAGGTTCACGTCCCGCTTCGACGAGATCCGAAGGGTTGAAACGCGCTCCACGGCTCGCTCCGCCGCGGGGACGAGCAAGCAGAACCGTCGACCGATACGCAGCTTCTCCTCGAAGCGGACAGCAGGCAAATGCAATGCACCCGCGCCCCGACCGCGTAGGTCTCCGCCACCGGCCTCGCCGGCGACCGGTTCGCTTGGCTTCGTGTGTTCTTCAAGGGACATCGTCGCTTCCCGAATACACTAAGACCGTCTTAGCCCGGCCATACGATTGCATCGTGACTGGGTAGCCAAGTCCCGCCGACCGCTCAGTGCTTCAACTCGAAAGCCATTCAGGCAAGGTCGTCGGCCGATTGCAACCTCAGCCAAATATAGCCAGTTAAGGTTTCTGAGCCCGTTTTGTTCCTCAAGCTTGATTCGTCAGGGCGCTATGAGGACAGCTTTCAGGTGGATCGAGCGAATCCTGCTTTGGGCGTGCGCCGCAGCCGCGCTTCTCGCCTTAGTCGCCGTCGCGGTGATCGTCACCCGTCCCTTGGAGAAGGGCGGCACCCAACCGAACTTTGCTGGTGCAGACCTCCAGCAAAAGCGTCTCGTCGTGTACCTCGACGGCACCTGGAATAGCGTCGACAGCAACGCGAACGTCTGGCGCATGCGGGCGCTTACGGCATCCAAGGGCAACGATGGCCGGCCGCAGCTTGTGTACTACGGCCTCGGTGGCCTGCCCCCATGCGGTGGTCCAGGTTTGAAGTTAGTGCATCGTCGGTCTGTGGAGTTGACCCGGTTTGTGGTCCACGACCTATGCAAGTTCTCGGGCTGTGACAGCTTGGTTGGCGAAGGCTCGGGGCGTCAAGCCGCCCAGGGCCGTATGTGGTCGATCTTCGTTATAGTGGCACCTCCAGTCCTCGATGCGCTCGCGGGCATCGGCCAGCGACAGGAACCACGAGGCGTTCAGACATTCCGCCCGTAGGCGGCCGTTGAACGACTCGATGTAGGCGTTGTCGGTCGGCTTGCCCGGTCGGGAGAAGTCGATCTCAACCCCGTTCAGGTAGGCCCACTGGTCGAGCATGCGCCCGGCAAACTCCGGTCCATTGTCGACCCGCAGGCTCTTGGGCCGCCCCCGCAGCCGGACCAAGGCGTCCAGAGCCTCGGTCACCTGGAAGGCACGGAAGTTGGCTCTCGGTGTGAGCGAGAGCGCCTCTCGCGTATGGCAATCGACCACCGTCAGGATCCGGAACGGACGTCCGTCGAACAGGCGGTCGGACATGAAGTCTATGGCCCAGACCTCGTTTGGACCGCCGATCGCCGGCCGCCCTTGCCGGTAGCGCCAAGCTCGTTTGCGCTTGGGTAGCTTGGGCCGGATCGACAGTCCCTCGTCCCGGTAGATCCGGTAGGTGCGCTTGTGGTTCACCTCCCAGCCTTCCCGCCACAACAGGATGTGCAGCCGCCGGTAGCCGTAGCGCACCCGTGCGGTAGCGAGCTCCTTCAGCCGCATGCGAAGCGCCACCTGCGGCTCGGAGCGCTTCCTGTAACGCTGGGACGAGCGGCCGAAACCGGTGGCTTGGCAGGCCCGACGCTCGCTGATGTCGTAGGCCACCCGCAGGTGACCGGCGACCTCGCGGCGAGCGGCGGGCCTCACCACTTTCGCTTGAGCACGTCCTGCAGCATGGAGCGGTCCAGCGTCAGGTCGGCCACCAGTCGCTTGAGCTTGCTGTTCTCGTCCTCCAGCTGCTTGAGCCGGCGGATCTCCGGCACCCCCATGCCGACGAACTGCTTCTTCCAGCGGTAAAACGTCGGTTCGGACACGCCCATCTTCCGGCAGACTTCGTCCACCGTGGCGCCGTTCTCCGCCTGTCGTAGGGCAAAGGCGATCTGCTCGTTCGTGAAGCGTTTGCGAGGCATGGCATCCACCCTCCTTCAGGGTTCAGGATGCCCGAAAAACTTGCGCTCAGCGCGGACCAGTTTGCTGGGTCAGGGTCAGTCAAGTTTCGATGTCGCTTTCGCCCCTTCGTCCGGGGGCCGGCGGGACGAGGTGGGTGATGCCCGCCGGGGCAAGTCGATCCGATCGGCCGGAGGCCATTGGCGTCTCACCGGATCGGCCCCGATGGCGCTTAGCCGCGGCCCGACAGCTCGGCGGTCTCGATGGCTCGGAGGAGGCCGAAGGTGACGACCGCGGCGTTCCTGACCGCTATGGCCCGTACCCCCGCCCGGGATGCGTCGTCCAGGGCCGTCTTTCCCCCGGCGAGGTCGCTGATGCCGCGGACAGAGAATGCCCTCGCGGCCATCCCCAACCTGCCCATCGTCTTGGCGAGCTTGAACAAGCCGTAACTCTCCATGTCGGCGATCGGCATGTCACTCTTGACCCATGGGTTGCGGTCGGCGCTCTCCCGATCTCCCCTGGATGCGTACCATCCGCCTAGCTCGTCCGCGTTCCTGTCCTCTCGTGATGCCGCGCCGTGAACCAAGACGGATGCCTGTGTGGGCACTAACGCCATCGGTCCGGCGTGAGATCGGGGCACGTCGACGTCATGCGCTGACCAGACTCATCGAGTGGTACCCAATCGACCTGAAACCGGCTGCTAGTGTAGACGCCACGGGCAGAGGGCGACCCGTGGGATTTCAAAGCCGGCCATGATGGGATTTAATGGGATGAAGGCTATAATTAGCCCCAGCCAACATATTGTCACCACACACTTTTTTTCGACCAAAAAGAAGTGGTGGAGCTGAGGGGATTCGAACCCTTGGAATTATTTCTGTTTTAGGTCAATGTCTTAGTAGCGCCCTAGCAAGGCTCGGTGTACCACTCCGGTGTGCCAAATCCTAGTTTGAACCTGGGTGCAAATTTACTCGGTGAACATCGGGGCACTTGCTCGGGCGGGACTGCTAAGGGTGATGGGCCGTCATGGGTTGCCGCCCAAAGCCGACATTCAGTTTTGCGCCCATTGCCGCCGTACAGCCTCACTACAGCGCATCTCGGAAGCAGACGCTTCCTCAACCGCCGACGCGCCGCGGGTTCGAAAGCCGCGTGAACCTACGCAATTCAGTCGAGACCATGAATAGGAAGTTGGCCATAGTCGCCTCTGGATAGCGCATCACCGGCGACTGCACATTAGCGGTCGGAGGGTGAAGCGCCGATGATCCGGCGCAGCGCGCGGCCGACCTGCGCGGCCGAGTAGGGCTTGTGCAGCAACTCGAAGCCGTGGCTGTCCTCTTGGGCCAAGACGTGACTGTAGCCTGAGGCCAAAATCACCGGCAGGGTCGGAATGCGCATACGCAAAGCTCTGGCGAGCTCGATCCCACCCATACCTGGCATGATGACATCGGAGAACACAGCCTGAAAGCCCGCACCGTCCGTCCCGAGACGGTCGAGCGCCTCTTCCGCGTTGACGACCCACTCGGGTGCGTATCCGAGATCCTCCAAGATCTGAGTGCAGAAGCCTCCGACCTCGAGGTTGTCCTCCACGAGCAGGATGCGCTGACCAAGGCCAGCCGGCGACAAAGCGGCGTCGGGGTCGGGCACAGGGGCTTCGGCGGTCTCGGACGAGACTTCGGGCAGGTAGAGGGTGAAGACTGTCCCCTTGCCGCTCTCGCTCGTCACGTCCACGTCGCCGCCGGACTGCTTGGTAAACCCGAACACTTGGGAGAGCCCGAGACCCGTGCCGCGCCCGACGTCCTTGGTCGTGAAGAACGGTTCGAATATGCGCCCGAGTACCTCCAGGGGGATGCCCGAGCCGGTGTCGGCGAGCGAGACCGCCACGAACGGCCCCCGTGAGCCGGCATGCCCCCGGATCATCGGCATGGCCTGCCCGGCCGCCACCCGCATCGTCAGCGTACCGCTGCCGTCCATGGCATCGCGGGCGTTGACGGCGATGTTCACCAGGGCCGTCTCGAACTGGTTGAGGTCGGCGCGGACCAGGGCGGGTCTGTCCGACATCTCGACCCGGACTTGGATGCGCGCGCCTGTGATGGTGTCGAGCATCTCGGCCACACCGCGCAGGCGTTCGCCGACCTCGAACACCTCGGGCTTCAGGGACTGGCGACGTGCGAAGGCCAGGAGCTGCCCGGTCAGCTTGGCGGCGCGGTCGACGGTGTCGGAGACGGCGTCCATGTACCGCTTGCGCCGGTCCTCCGGCAGATCCGGGCGACGGAGGAAGTCGACGGACGAGCGGATGATGGTCAGCAGGTTGTTGAAGTCGTGCGCGACGCCGCCGGTCAACTGCCCGACCGCTTCGAGCTTCTGGGATTGCCGCAGGTCCTGCTCCATCCGCTCGCGCTCGACCGCCTTGGCCAGGAGCCGGGCGTTCGCCTCCGCAAGTTCGGCAGTGCGGGCAGCCACTTGGCTTTCCAGGAGAACGCCCGCCTCGCGCAGGAGCACAGCTTGCGCTTCCAACTCCGCGTGGAGCGCGACCACGCCCCGGTTCGTCTCGGAGAGTTCCTGGTTCAGGCGCTGAGTTTCCTCCTCGCGCTCGGCCAGGGCGGCGAGGCTGCGCAGAAGCTCCCGGTTCTGCTCGCGCAAGGCGACCAGCGGTTCCTCAGTCCTGGCTCGGGCGATTTCCTCGGCCAGGCTCGCGAGCCTCGGTCCCGTGAAACGTTCAGCCCCGGATGGAAGCCGCTTCCCGAACGTCACGACAGTGCCGCTGCCGGCCACCGTATCGACCTCGAAGCGGTCCATCAGCCGCCGTGAACCGGTGATGCCGATGCCGAGGCCCGTCGTCGAGCGGAAGCGACCTTCGAGGATGGCGTCGAGATCGGCGATGCCCGGTCCCTTGTCGCTCACTCTGATGACCAGGAACTGCTCGCTTCGGTCCCGATCGAGCTGATCGAGGCCGTACTCGATGCGACCGCCACCGGCGTAGCCGTAGGCGTTGCGCGCGATCTCGGACACCGCCGTGGCGATACGGGTCTGGTCCTGGATCTCGAAGCCCAGGCGCTCGGCCAGACGGCGCACGCGCTGGCGCACCGTCGCTATGTCGTCCTCGTGCTGGATGGCACTGGTGAGGAGCGGCCACCTCATCGCGCGCCCTCCCGCACGACGAGCACGGTGGCATCGTCCCGGGCCCTGGCGAAGTCGCGATAGATCACCCCGGCCACGAGCGCCGGATGGGCGGCCACGAGGCCGGGATGGGCGTCCAGCGACCAAGCCGTGGCGATCCCGTCCGAGCACAGCACGAACAGGTCGTCCGGGCGCATGGGGTACTCGAATTCCTGGATGCGCCGAGTCGCGTGCCCCGCGGTTCCGGCGAGGCTGACCGTTCGCTTGGTCACGGTGCCGGAGACGACCGCACCCAGCACGTTGCCGATGCCCGCAAACGCGAGGGTGCCCCGGTTTCGCTCATAGCGCGCTACGGAGATCGCACCGCCTCGCGTGTGCGACACGCCTGCATGGATGGCGGACAGAATCGCGGCGGGCGGCTTGTCCTGGTGTCTCCGGAACAGCTTCAGCGCTTCTTCGGAAGCCTTGGCGGCCTCCGGCCCGTGGCCGAGGCCGTCCGACACCACGGCGGTCCAGCCGTCGGCGCGCTCGCGCACGGCGTAGGCGTCGCCGTTGGCAGTCTCACCTTTCAGGGAGACCGACACCGCCCCATAGCCCGGCACGGCGTCTGAAACGGTCTTCCTGTCAATTGATAGGCGCGCTAACACCGCCGTGCCCAGCCCGGGGCGGGACACGATGTCGAAGGCGTCGGAGATGCGGCGCACCGCGCCAAGGCCCTCGCCCGCGCTGCCGCCCGTGGAGTGTCCGTCCGTCAGGGCCAAGCCGAGATTTGAGAATCCTTCGCCCTTGTCGAGCACGAGGATCTCGACGCCAGAGCCGGTCCCGTCCTCGTAGGTGCCGACCAAGACCTCGCCCGGCACGCCGTACTTGACCACGTTGGTGGCGAGTTCGGTCACCACGAGCGCGATGCGACCGGCCGCGATCTCGTCGAAGCCGATGGACTGAGCGACGGCCACCGCGCGTCGTCGGGCCTCGGCCACCTGGCTCGCTTCCGTGACGGTGACCCGGTCCATGTCATTTCCACCGGGCGATCGTGACGCGCGTGCCGACGCCGGACGTCGATTCGATATGAAACTCGTTCGAGAGGCGCTTGGCCCCACCCAGGCCGAGGCCAAGGCCCTTGCCGGAGGTGTAGTGGTCCGTCATCGCCTGCTCGATATCGGCGATGCCGGGACCCTGGTCCTCGAAGGTCAGGCGCAGGCCCTTGCGCGTCCCGGCTTGGACGATCTCGGCGCGGACCTCACCGCCCCCGCCGTAATCGAGGGTGTTGCGCGCGAGCTCACTCGCGGCGGTGATGATTTTCGTCTGATCGACGAGCCCGAGGCCGATGTCGATGGCGAGGGCACGGACCTGCTGCCGCACGCGCACGACGTCGTCGCCGGAGCGAATGGGCAAGGTCTCACTCTTCGTGACCGTCACGGCTGCTCCCGTGCCCGTCGCCCTCCTCGACTAGCCGCGCTTGGACCATCGCCATGCCGCGTTCGACGTTGAGGGCCGTCCTGATGCCGGTGAGCTCCAAGCCGAGCTCGACCAACGTAATGGCGACCGCCGGCCGCATGCCGGCCACGACGGTCTCCGCATCAAGGACGCGCGAGACAGCGGCGATGCTCACCAACATGCGCCCGATGAAGGAATCGACGATTTCCAGCGCCGAGATCTCAATGAGCACGCCGCGCGCGCCGGTGCGCACGATCATGGCCGTTAGGTCCTCCTCCAGGGCCAGCGCGAGGCGGTCGTGCATGTCGACCTGGATGGTGACGATTAGCGTGCCGCCGAGCTTGAGGATCGGGATGCGGTCCATGGCCTCAGCGGTGCTCCCCGGTCACCGTCGCCTGCTGGCGCACCACTTTGCGGCCGGTCCGCCGGAGGGCGAGCGCGAAGGCGTCGGCCAGCGTCGCCTTCGAGACAACGTTCAGCTCCACGCCGAGATGGACCATGGTCTGCGCGATCTGGGGCCGGATGCCGGAGACGATGCAGTCGGCGCCCATCAAGCGGGCGGCCGCCACGGTCTTGAGCAGGTGCTGCGCGACCAGGGTGTCGACGGTCGGTACGCCGGTGATGTCGATGATGGCGATCTCAGCTTCCTCGTCGACGATGGCCTGCAGCAGGTTCTCCATGACGACGCCGGTGCGAGCACTGTCGAGGGTGCCGATGAGCGGCAGCGCCAGGACGCCGTCCCAGAGCCGAACCACCGGAGTGGAGAGTTCGGCGATCTCCTGCCCCTGACGCCCGATAACCTCCTCGCGGCTGGCCAGGTACACTTCCATCGTGAGCAGCCCGAGCCTGTCGAGCACTTTCCCCGCCGCCCATACGCCTGCGGCCAGGGCCGACGCGTCCGCGGCCGACTTGCGCCGTAGTGCCTCGAAAATCGGCTCTTTGAGCGAGAAGACGAAGTTGGCGGTGTCGGTCGGCGTAAACCCCTGGATCGCCCGCGAGCGCGAGATATCGGCGAGGTTCTCACGCAGCGGGGTATAGCTATCCGCGTCCGCGTCGACCCCACCGGACGAAAGTCCGTCCCGAAGCTGGCCGAACACGGCCTTGGCTTGAGTCTGGAGCTCGGCCTCCCGGATCCGACCGCTCTGCAGTGAGGTCCCTTCCCGGAGAGATATGTACCAGGCTTCAAGGATGGCGGCCTCGTCTTCCGTAAGCGCCCTTTTCAGGACATCGGCGCCGTCCATGCTCATCAAATCTCCCCTATCGTTATGATGCAGCCTCTACCCTGATACTGAGCCGCTCGATAGGTGCATCGCGACGAAGAGGATGACAGCGACAAGTTGTTCCTCGCCATCGGCTTTCCTCTGTTGTCCCGTCGACCTCGCCAACAGGAGCACGCTGCCACCGCGGACGCTTCACGCTCCACTTATGCGGCCGCCGGAGGATAAGATAACTCATTTGGAAGTGACGGCCTGACTGGATACCGAAGTTACTCTCAGTGTCGCATCAGCGACCGAGAAGGAGAGCGCCAGCAGACTTTAAGTCTCATCTCTACGAACAGTGATAATTTGCTAAAATAACGAGTCTAATTTGAGGCAGCGCCTCCGATTTCCCGTTCGACCTTATCCTGAGCCAAGCAGCAGCTAATAACGAAATTCAGACGATCAACTCACTCAATCAGACAATCCAGAAGCGGACGGTTCCAGGGGCTGCTTCTAGCCGGAAGCGCCTCTCACGCCAGACACCATTCGCCGAGCTTAGAAGACTACGCCTTCAACGATTCCGGGTGCTTCTCGTCAGGCAGAGTCTTGCGGACATGATGTCGAACGATCTCTGCACTGAACGGCTTGCCAATGAACGTCGCCCCCTCCGGCAGGTCGCCGGGCTCAGGCTCGGCTTGGCCCGAGGCTACTACGACCGCGATGTGCGGCCATCGCTCGCTTGTCTGCCTTGCCAAGTCGAAACCGTCGGCCTGCCCCGGCATGTGCACGTCGGTGAAGAGCAGTTGAACCGCGTCGTGATGCTGATTTAGTATCTTCAGGGCCTGGACAACGTTCATCGCCTTCAGCACCTGAAACCCCGCATCCTCAAGGATACTGGTTGCCTCCATCAGGATCAGGGCGTCGTCGTCGACGACGAGGGCGTGGGGCGCATCGCCCAGGGCGTTATGGGTCACGCATTACAAATTCCACGCAGGGGCGGAAGGTTGCCTCCCGACGGACTGGTGATCCCGGCAGATCGTCCGAGCCAGAACGCGGCGTGAATCCACGCTCGGCTGCGTCAGAGCAACGCGTCCGCCCCACGCAGCCAGGGCGGAAGGAGTGGCGGTTCTTTAATTGACCTGCGCATTCGCCACCCAACGCCGTACCTCTATCGCTTACCAGTCAGTCTCGGACTGCGCCGGATAAGAGTGAGACCACGGGAGAGAGGCGACAGCACGCCGGACAGGGCGGCACTGCGTACGGGAGACGGTGCGACCCGTCATGACGAACCGGCTGGGCGACGGCCTAGTTCGTGGGGCGCCAAGTTCAGGGCTGCCGGCGCGGGCGAACGACGCTGTCAGTGCAGGCTCGACCCGGGTTTCGCACATCCTGAGAAGGCCGCTGTGTCCGCGCTGCCGCCACCGCACCCGTAAGGTCAGAGATGCGGATCCTCGGCCGCTCGCAGCCGGCCCGCGGCGATGGCCTCTCGAAAGGTCTGATAGTCCTCCGCGTTCCGTTCCCCGTAGGCCATGGCCCAGTCGGCCAGGGCCTCGCGCAGATCGGCACGGCCGTCATGACCGCAGTATCCCGCGATCGCTGCCGCATCCCCGGTTCGTGCGTGGGCCTTGGCGAGCAGCGATCCGTACGCATGCGAGAAGTAAAAGAGTGACCGGCCTGTCATGCGCGCGACCGGGATCTCGCCCTTCATGTTCTTCATCTGCCGCACGTAGAACGGTCGCCCTTCGATCTTCGTCCATCCCAGCAGCGGATCGCCCACGGCCTGCAGCAGGCGCTGGCCGTAGATCACGCGCTCGCCCTCGTGATCGGCATAGGGCTTGGGCATGCCGCGCAGATAGGGCGCATGGGCTGGTCGCACGGCTTCCTTCACCTGAAGGAAGAGCACGTCTCGATCGGAGTTGCCGCACAGCAGCGCGACGTAGGCCCGGGTCCCGACGCTGCCGACACCGACGACGCGGTGGGCCACGTCGACCACATGGTAGCGGCTGAGCATGAACCGCCGCTCGCGCGGCAGCGTCTCGGCATAGCGCTCCAGACCGGTGGTCACACGCTCGCGCGTCGCCTCATCGACACGAACGAGGATCGGCGGCTCCTCGCGAAAGCGCCAGCCACCGTCCGTGCGACGCTCGCCCACCTGGTCGAGCAAGCTCGTGTTGTTCTTCCGCCGCGCCTTCTCGACGGCCCTGTGAACCACGGCCTGTGAGCGCGCGTCGATCTCGATGCCGGCGAATGCGAGGTCCTCGGCCCGTGCCGCGCGCCGCCACACGTCGAGCGAGCCGCGCGGGGCGAGATCATCCATCGTGTGCTGATAACCCGCTACCGCGCTCAGTACCGCCTGCCGCCGTTCCGATGCGGCGACGCCTGCATCCCGCGCGGCGACCTCGATGCTCGCGCAAAGCCGCTTCAGGTCCCACTCCCACGGCCCGACCGTCACCTCGTCGAAGTCGTTGAGGTCGAGCACCACATCGCCCTGGGGCGATCCAAACAGGCCGAAGTTCGAGATATGCGCGTCGCCGTTCAGGACCACATCGATGGCGCCGCGCGGTCCCTGTGCCAGATCCCAGGCCATGACTTGAGCAGCGCCGCGCAGGAAGGCGAACGGCGAGGAGGCCATGCGGGCGACCCGCAGCGGGATCAGGTGTGATTGCCGTCCTGCGTGCGCCGCTTCGATGAGGGTCACCGGGTCGGGACGATCGCTGGCGATGTTGACGGTGGCATGGGCAGCGTGGGGTAGTTCCAGGCGCAGCACCTTGCCGGCGGCACGACGTTTCTCCCACGGCTCGACACCAGCGCGCAGGTCGATATGCGGGAAGTCTGCGAGGGGATCGAGGACCACCTCCTCGGCAGACTCGATGACCGCATCGTGCTCATCGGTCATCGCCGATGGGGTATCCGTAGGCTGCGCTGACCGTTCCATCGACCTCGTCCGACCGCTCCACACCAAGCCAACGGTCCGGCCGCGGAATAAACCCCTCCGCTCAACGTGGACTCAACCGCGCACCCCCGCGGGCGACGCGCTGCGGCGCGGAACCGGCCATTACTCGCGCAGCCGGCTCAGTTATTTTGGCTGCCCGAGCATGATGTCCGCCGCCCGCGTTCTGCGACGACCTTCAGCGCGCTCCGAGGCGGGTGCAGGACGCGCTCGCTTTGCAAAGCATCCGGCACGTGACACTCACGTCCCATGAGCAGCTTGCACAACCTGATCGGGGCGGTCGCCCGCCGGCGTCACGCGCCGGTCACCGACTACGGCGTCACGCTGCTGTTTGTCGGCGCCATGACGTTCGTTCGGTTCCTCGCTCCGGCCTACGTCGCGCCGTTCCTGTTGTACATCCCGGTTCTCTTGCTCGCGAGCCTCGCTTTTGGCTGGGGTCCAGGGACGCTGGCCTTGTCGTTGTCCACCTTGATCGCCGCCTGGTTCTACACGCAGGACGGGATACTGGACGGCGTCGACGCTGCCCTGCTGTGTCAGTACACATTGGTCGGCGCGACTATCGTGTGCATTTGCCACACCCTGCGCCGGTCCGTCGCGCAGAACCAAGCTACGCTGGGGCGGCTCCACGCCGCAAACCACATCCTCGTCGACCGGGAGACGGCGTTGACCCGCGCCAATGCGACGGCGGAGGCCGCCAAGGAGGCGGCCGAGCAGGCCAACACGGCGAAGAGCGATTTTCTGGCCAATATGAGCCATGAACTCCGAACCCCGCTCTCCGCGATCATCGGCTATAGCGAGATGATGGGTGAGGAGATCTCCGACGGCTGCGCGGCGTCGGACCTCGTGGCCGACATCGGCAAGGTCGAGCGCAACGCCCGTCACCTGCTCGGCCTGATCAACGACGTGCTGGACCTCTCCAAAGTCGAGAGTGGCAAGATGGAGGTCTACGCCGAAACTTTTGCGGTGGAGGACATGCTGCGCGACGTCGCGAGTTCGGTCGCGACGCTGGTCGGCAAGAAGGGCAACACGCTCGAACTGCAACCCGCGCTCGGACTGGGCCGGATGTATTCCGACCTGACGAAGACGCGCCAGGTGCTCTTCAACTTCCTGAGCAATGCAGCCAAGTTTACCGAAAACGGGATCATCACGCTCGCCGCCTCGCGCATGACGGACCTCTCGGGCATCGACCGGCTCTCGTTCTCCGTCACCGATGCCGGGATCGGTATGACGGCCGAGCAGGTCTCGCGCCTGTTCCAGCGTTTCGAGCAGGCCGATGCCTCCACGACGCGCAACTTTGGGGGGACCGGGCTCGGCCTTTCGCTCACGCGTTCCTTCGCCGACATGCTGGACGGGACGGTCACGGTCTCCAGCACCTCTGGCCAGGGGAGTACGTTTACGTTCACCGTGCCGGCAACCTTCGTTCCGCCCGTCGACGAGCGAGCCTCGAACGATCCGGACGTCATCGTCGACGACGCGGTGGATGGCGATCTCATTCTGGTCATCGACGACGATCCGGACCAGCTCGCGCTCACGACGCGGTTCCTTCATCGCGAGGGCTTCCGGGTCCAGACGGCCACGAACGGCAGGAGCGGCCTCAATCTAGCTCGGAGGCTGCGGCCGCGCGCCATCGTGCTGGACGTGATGATGCCGGGCGTGGACGGATGGTCGGTGCTGAGCCAGATCAAAGCGGACGCGATACTTGCGTCGACACCCGTCGTGATGGTGACGTCGGTCGACCAACGCAATCTCGCGGCGTCGCTCGGCGCCTCGGACTACATGTTGAAGCCGGTCGACTGGTCCCGGTTCGGCAAAATCGTGAATCAGTTCAGGCTGTCGGGGACGGACCGGCGCGGCACCGTGCTCTTGGTCGAAGACGAGGCCGTGACCCGCATGGCGATGCGCTCGACCCTCGAGGAGGACGGCTGGGCGGTTGTGGAAGCATCGAACGGGGAAGAGGGCCTGCTGCACGTGGCCGCCTCCAAGCCGGACGTCGTGATCGTGGACTTAAACATGCCCATCATGGACGGCTTCGGCTTCCTGGAGGGCGTGCGAGCCGTGCCCGGCTGCTCGGACATCCCGGTGATCGTATTGACGGGTCGTGAATTCTCGGCAGACGACCGGAGCAAGCTGCGCGGCGCGAGCCAGATCCTCAATCGCGGCGACCTCGCGTCGGCGAATTTGGCCGAAAGGCTGAGAGGTCTGACCGCCTGAAGAGGGTGAAGGTGCCGCAGCAGCATCGGCATCGAGCCTAACCCGAAGTCTAATTTGAGGTCATCAGTTCGGAAGCCCGAATGACTGGGCCGGGTCGTAGACCGTATGTCCGCTTTCCCGACTCGTTTGCTCCAAACCGGAACGACGGCTCTCGGCCAGGTACAGTCAGTCAGGTCCGCTCAGACTGCCGGCAAGCAGACCTTCTGAAAGGCAGAAGGGATCGCGAACAGCCCTCTGCAATGGACACCAAGGATCGAATTTGGATCGTCACCATACAGGCTTCTGATCCGCGTTCCTGGCTGCCTTCGCGGGCGCTTGAGGGGCGGCGTATGGGCCGAAACGCTGCGTATCAATCTGAGAAGCGCTTTGCACCCGGGTTCAAATTCTACGTTCTGATCGAAATTTCGTCTAATGCTGCGGGACGAGGTACTGAATGTGGCCTCTGATATTACGCTCGAAGCGTCGAACGCCCCTCCAAAGCGAGTGAGCAGCGCACCACCCGTTGATCATTCGGTCGGACAGGGTTCTTCTTTCTTCAGAACCGATATCGCTGCAATCCCACAACGCCTCTATCTTCTCCAGGATGCGCTCTTCCCGGCCGTATTCAATTTCGATCCTGACACGTCGATGGACAAGTCGAAGGACGTAGCCAAGTACCGGTAGCCCATCCTCGATCTTTCGCGGTCCATGTGAATGCACTCTCAGCAAGCCGGCAGGGTGCGCCTCGAACAGGCGCTCCAAGGTCTGCTGGTGCTGCCGGGCCCCAATCTCGTCAGGTGCTGACACGAAGATATTGTCAACGTATGCCTGAAAGGCGACGCCTTCAGGCGCCTCCCTTAGAACACGCGCAAGCGCGTACTCGGCGAGGATAGGAGACACGGCAGACCCCTGTGGAAGACCCTGCCGGCTTGTGGGGCATGTGCCCGCATGTGTGTCTAATGCTACTAGATTGATATGGTCCGCTGCACATACCGCCTGCGTGACGTCTGGTGGCAACGGTAGGTGCTCCTTCAGCCAATCTATGTTGATCGATCCGAAGCAGTCTTTTATGTCTAGCTCGACTGCGTACGTATGTCTCCTCTCCTCTATGGTTTGCGCAATCCTCTGAATGGCTCTGTCGCGGCCGCCATTCAACGCGTTCTGCTGGCGCAGAAGTCTGGGAAGGATCCAAGACTTCAAAGCCCAGCTAACTAAAATCTGTCGGGCACGGTTCTCGATGCCGAAGGCCACTACGTAACGATGACCACCGCGTGATTTTGGGACGGACCGGATCGTTGCTCTTTCACTGGACGGGCTCCAGAGGTCGAGCGTTTGAGCGAGCTTATAGAGCTGCTCCACAGGACGCCGGGCGGTAGACTGAAGGCGGCGATTAGCAGCTTCGAGCGCGGCAAACTTGGCATGGAAGGAGTTGAGTAGTTGGCTGATTAAGCCCCTGACGCGGCGCTCATCATTCTCTGCCGTTGCTGCCCGGATCCGCCGTACCAATTTCGCGACAGCCCGACGCGCTCGTTTTGGCAATTTAGCCAAATCGCGAGTTAGATCGGCTGCTGGAACCGTAGACTGGATAGTCATTCTCGCTTCCCCGGTAGGCTCGGCACCCGCTGCTTGGGGAAGCAAAAGCAGAGTACCGAGCCGTCAATCCGGCGGCCAAACCGAACTGATGCAGAAAATCTGCATTGATAATTCTATCCCACCTACGATTATTGTCAATGATAGAATTTTGCACCCGGGTGCAAAGTATGAACGCATTGTTATGCTCAGACATCAATCAGTGCCGAGGCTCGAACGCGCAGATCATGGTCGTGTTCTCCGACGAAAGCGACTGCCGGCAACGGCCGACATAGCCTTTTCTGATCACGATCTTCTCGCTGCCGATGGTCGGATCAGTGTCACCGCGCATCAATCCCAAATCCGATGTGAGTAGGCTCTGTTGGACCTGATCCGACATTTCTGGTTCCAGCGTCTTAAGCAAGCTTCCCACCTTCCCGATGTACCCGAACAGGTTCATAGGGTCCGCTCGGTCTCCAGCAACGACGATCTTTGAGATGCGTCCACCCTGACTGGCCATCACCAGTCTCAGCTTCGAGCTGAACGCGCCATTTGCGAGGTCGAGCTTCTTGAAGGCATCAACTGATTTTCTGAAAGACGCATTATCGAATTTGCACTTATACAAATCAGCATTATCGCTGCACTCCGCGATGCCACTGTCACCGTCACTTCTTAGCTGCCTATCATACATCCGGCGGAAGGTCAGGGCATCAAAGCCGAATGATACCAAAGGCGCCGCTGTGACCTGAGCACCGACCCGCGGCTTTGGCTCTGTTGGCGGCGTGAGCGCCTCCACCTGTCGCTCACGTGCATTACGCTGAGCCTGTTCCTTTCGACCCGCCCCTATTCTCGCCTCCGCTTCGGCTCGGCTGGCTTCGGCCTCCAACTTCTGGACCTCCTCCTCTGCGGTAGTCCGATCCGCCTCAGCTCGCTGCCTCGCGGCGTCTATCCTGCTCTGTGCGATCTCTCGACGAGCTTGGAGTTGCGCAGCCTGTCTCGTCTGTTCCGCACGTGCAGCCTGGACAATCCTGGGCACCCGCACCTCGAGATCCCTAGCCTCGCTTCTGATCTCGGCGGCGCGGAAGGAGTTGATCCCCGCAGCAGTCTTCTCGCACTCCGCCAGGATCCGCGGGAGCGCCGACAAGTCATCATCCGTCCAGTCGCTTGCGGGCTTTCCGAACGGGGCCTGCGATCCGCTGCCAGCGAGGATGAAGCTCAGTGGACCGGCCGAGCTGCCGCAACCACCCTGCGCGTCGATGTACGTTTGTATGAAATGCTGAGCTGCGTTCGCTTCGGATCCGGGGACGATCGCGGCGACTGCCAGTAGGAGAAGACGGGAGAACCTAACGCCCATAACGACCTCGTGGAGGAGCTGCCTTTATAACTCATAGTCGATAGAGTTATTGGCACCACGGCCATTCTGTGGCCGGATGGATGTCCGGGTGCGGGTCGGCTTGAACGTGCTGGACCTGCGCCGAGGCCGCAACCTCACGCAGGAGGAGGTCGCGCACCGTGCGGAGATCCATCAGACCTACCTCAGCGATGTGGAGCGCGGGAAACGGAACCCGAGCATCCTTGTCCTCAACCGCATCGCAGCAGCCCTATCGGTTGATGTTGAGGAGCTTCTGAGGAGGCGCTAAGCACCGTCGATGCCCTGACTTTTGCACCCCTATGCAAAACCTCCCTGGCATCGCCCGGTGGTCAGAACAAAGGCAACTGGGCAAGCGGTACTGGCTCCGAGGAGGCCCTGCGGTATTCTATCGGCAGCAATGGGTGCGAGGCGCCCGAACCTGCGTCTTCCATTCCGAATTCGGGGACGTCCAATCTGGCCCGGTGTGCGAGCCACACGCTGACCCACGAGCGATGACAAAAATTCACTGCGCCCGGTCGGCAGAAGCAGGTAAGTACTGCCGGCCGTCCCTGTGCGATCCGCTCGATCCGATCGAGAGTCTCGCTGACATCGACGCAAGCGAGCTGCCCCACATAGGCGCTGCGGAACTCTTCCGGGTCGGTGGCGGTGTAGAACCAAGAAGAGCCAGGAGCCAACTCTGGGATCCGCGGCCCGGGTTTCATCCACCGCGGCGAGCCGCGCGATATTCCGATGCGGATCATGCCTGTTGGTAACGGCTTCGACCAGAAGCTAGTAAAGATCATAGCGCATACTCATCTGGAATGAGCCATATTTTACCGTATGATATGGCTTCAATACAGTCCGAAGAGCCCAAAAAAATTTGCACTGGGGTGAACTTGGAGGGCGAGATGTTCCCAGAGATCCATCACGCGGCAGACGCGATCGATGAGGCGCTACTGATTAACGAGGATGAGGCCGCGCTATTGTCTGAAACGGCGCAGACCTATGAAAGCCTTCCAGGCGGATACGGCATCGCGGTTGCGCTCCGCGGTATCGTCCGTGAAGTGGGCCTACACGCGGAGGCGATGCGTACTCAGCTCCAGGCTGTTCGGGCAGCCTGCGACAAGACCGGTGAAGGCGGTGGTGCTGCTCACCGCTAGATCTAGCGGGGAGAGCCGGTCAGGCTTACGCCGGCACCGCCTCCGGCCGGAACGGGTCTACGACTTCCCCATGACTAATCGCCACAACTTCAGTCGTGACACGAAGCGAGCAGTAGCAGCCCGTGCCGGCTGGCATTGTTCGTTTGAGGGTTGCGGGAGGCTGACAGTCGGACCGAGCGAAGAAGCTCCAGATGCCACGACTATGATCGGAAAAGCCGCACACATCGCGGCGGCAGCGCCGGGGCCGGGCGCGCGACGCTACGACCCCAACATGTCACGGGAACAACGCGCCGATATCGGCAACGCCATTTGGCTTTGCGCAACTCATGCAGACCTGATCGACCGGGACGAGGCGGCCTACTCGCCCGAAAAGCTTCACGCCATGAAGCGAGCGCACGAAACGGCTATTGCTCGCGCCGTTGGTGCCGGATCGAGCGCCGACCTAGCAACTGGGCTCCTGGCGCTCGGCCCCAACATCATCTGTACCGGTGATCTCACAGGTATCGAGGCGGGAAGCTGGACGCTCCGCCTTCGCCATTTCCTATCCGGCGACATGCACACGCTCGTAGCCTTAATCGATAGCTTCGAGAGTGTCACACCGGCAGGCCGATATGTGCTCTGCAACGAACTCGGGGACGGCCGCGTGCTGGCGGGTGCTCCAAGCCTGACCAAAGGGCCGGACGGCTATAGCCTGCGCTGTCCAATTGCTCCACGCTTTCCGAGGATTTATGCGCAGAACATCGGCAGTGCCATGGCGCTGCACCCTGAAACAGATGATTGGTACGCTGAGAATGGGCGCCTCGCCCGTGTCTCGGTGATCAGCCCCCATTGAAGTGGTCCGCCCTTTGGTATGGCTTTTGAGCTAGGAGGACGGACAAGATGGCAAAACACCCGAAGCCTGAGGAGATCGTTGCCAAGCTACGGCAGGCGGATGTGCTGATCTCACAGGGCCAGAG
>NZ_JAKSYP010000104.1:0-3458 GCF_022829625.1 Methylobacterium sp. E-046
GCGGTGATCTCCTCGATCGTGCGCTGCGTCGTGTCCGAGCGCGTCTTGCCCGCCGCCGCCCGCTTCACCGCCTCCTCGGTCAGCATCACCGACGTGTTGATCCCCCGCTGGATCTCCCCCAGCAGGCCCCGGACCTGACCCGTCGCCGCCTTCGCCTGATCGGCCAGAAGCTTCATCTCGGACGCCACAACCGCAAAGCTCAACCCGCTCTCCCCCGCCGCCGCCGCCTCGATGGCCGCGTTGAGCGCCAGCAGGTGCGTGCGCTCCGAGATGTCGTTGACCGTCTCGATGATGTCCCCGATCGTCTGGGTCTTCTCCGACAGGCTGACGATGTTGCCCGCCACTGCCTCCGCCTGCTCGCGGATCGCCTCCATCGCCTTGGCCGTGTCGGAGACCGCCCGCAGACCCTGGCGCGAGGTCTGCGCCGTCGCCTGCGCGGTCGCGATCACCTCCGTGGCCCGCCTGCCGATCTGTGCCCCCGACTGGGTGATCTCATCCATGGTCGCGGCCGTCTCCTGCACGGCCGCGAACTGCTCCTCGACCGACGCCGCCTGCTCCTGCGCCGAAGCGCGGATTTCGGCAGCGGCGGAATTCAGGTCGGCGGTTGCAGTGCGGTTGGTGCGTGCGAGGTCGGAGAGCCCGGCCACCATGCCGTTGAGGCTGCGCCCCAAGCGGCCGATCTCGTTGTGACCCCCCTCCCCGAGTGTGCCAGTGAGGTCGCCCTCGCCGACATGCTCGACGAAGCCCATCACCCGTACCAGCGGCCGGACGATCAGGCGATTGATGGCGACGCCGATCGCGGCGCAGATCAGGAGGGTGAGCAGGGTACCACCCCACAAGGCAAAGCTCTCATCACGTTGGGCCTGCGAGACGCGAGCGGCCTGCGCCGTACGGGTCCGCTCTTCCAGCGTGTCGATGGCGGCGAGTTTCCCCCGCAGGGTGTCGAAGAACTGCTTGCCCCTGCCTTCCGCCTCGATGCGCACCGCCTCCGGTCGCGTCACCGGATCAGCGGCCTGACGTATGGCGGTCTCGCCAATGTCGCTCTGCCACGCGCGAGCGGCTGTCACGGCATCGGCCAACAGGCGGGACCGCTCGGCATCGTTGCCGATCAAGCTCCTCAGCCGCGTGATCGTCTCGTCGAAGGCAGGACGCCCGGCGCGGTAGGGCTCCAGGCTGCTCTCGCGTCCGGTGATCAGGTAACCGCGTAGCCCGGTTTCCTGGTTGAGCATGGCCGCGCGGAAGGCGTCGAGGCCGCGAGCCACCTGCGTCGAGCGATCGAGGGCATCGGTCGCGTCCTGCAGCTGGTTGCGTGTGGCCAGCACCACCCCGCTGCTCAGCACCGACACCAGCGCGATAACGCCGATGGCGCCGCCCAGCGTGCGGTTGAGGCCAAACGTGTTCGGCATGCTCGGCTCTTCCTGATCAGACCTGCAGACGGCATCGAGCGACAGCCGCGCGACGACAAGTTTCGCCCATAGCGATCAAATCGAGCTGAGGCGAGCGACAGGGAGCAGGATGGGGAGAGAGTTACGGTGGGCAAGCGCGCGATAATGGGTGATGCGGGTCAATCTCCCGCGTTCTATCTGTGAAGCCTCGACCGGGCAGTCGCGTGAGGATCCGCGCGGCTTGGGTCTGGACGCCGCAGGTGCCGGCTTACGGCCTGGAGCCACTCCTAGGCAGCTGCGTTGTTCGGCTTCTTGCCTAACGAGGCGACCGAATGGCCGCTCTTCGTGATCCCCGACATCTTGGCACCCTCATGCACTCGACAGCATCGCGGCTCGGGCTGCTCGTCGGACTCGTGCTGCCCGGCATGGCTCTCGCGGAGACCGCGCCCCTGAACGTACCGATCCTGATGCATGGCGCGATCGGCGACGATGCCTGTCCTGAGAAGGGCCGCGTCGTCGAGGTCGGATCGCAGCCCGAGAGCTTCCTGCCGGTACAGAGCGGGCCGGGGGAGGCGCCCTTCCGCGAGATCGGGCGCCTGCACGACGGCGACAGGGTTGTGGTCTGTGAGAAGCTCGGTCCGTGGCTGGGCGTCGTCTACGGGGCAGCCCTGCTCGGCTGCCGGACGACGATCCTCGTGCCTGTCGAGCAGACGTATACCGGTCCTTGCGATCATGGCTGGGTCATGAGCCGCAACGTGGGTCTCGACCCGAAGTAATATCGCTTCAGCCGAGCAGCCAGATCAGCGACATGGCCCCTATCATGAACAAGGCTGACGAGGCGAGCACGGCTGTGCCCTCGCGATAGTTGAGGATGGCGGTGCGGGAAGCTGCGAGCATGTTGGCAACTGGATCGAGTGCGACCCGATGAGGCTCGCGCTCAAAGCTTGACCGACATGAGGCATAAACAGCTGTCCACAGCCAGAGCCTGGACGTAGTCGCGACTGAGCAACAGTGGCAGCTGGGTCTATCCCAAAGTCCCTCTCATCGACGGGCGCTTCAGCGCCTCCACGCTCCTGCTCCAGCCTCCCTCCGCATCAGGGTTGCGCAGCTCACGTCCACGTGGTGCATGACCATCGATGAAGCACACCAACAGCGTCAGGGCGAGCCAGACCCGCGCACGCATGAACGCAACCCTTCGGACACAATGAGCGGTCGGTGTGTGCCGGATTGGTTGCCGACTGGTTGATGGAAGCGCGGCAATTCACATGATCCCCCGACCCTGCGTGACGTAGCTTAGCGGGAACCAGGAGCGCGCCCGCGCACTCCTTCAGACCGGCATAGCCAATAAAAACCGAGGAAACCTGATGCGTCTGTTCCTCGCAACTTCGCTCGTCCTCGTGCTCTTGGCGCCCACAGCCTACGCCGCCGAGCAGCCAAAGGACGAGGCAGTCACCATCGGCCCGTGGCAGATCGAGGCCGCCTACAAGGGGCAGAAGTTCGAGCGGTGCGTGATGAGCCGTGAGACCTCCGACGGCGTGAATGTCCGCTTTACGCGCGATGTAGACGGCCTCGGCCTAAGCATGAGTTCGCCGAAGTGGAAGCTCGGGCGCGGGAAGAGCTACCCGGTCGAACTCGCCGCTGGAACATCGTTGCTGAAGGCTGAGGTTGAGACTGCCGGCAACGCTGTGTCGGTCCCCGTCAAGGACGATCGGTTCCTCAAATCGCTCAAGCTCGCTGACGGACTGGAGGTCAGGGGCGAGGGTTCGACCATCCAGGTCGCGCTGGACAAGAGCGCGGCCGGCCTGGAGCGATTGGAAAGCTGCTACACGAAGAACCTGGCGCCGGCCGAAACCAACCCGTTCGTCGCCCCCAGCAAGAAACCTTAACGACATTCTTCGGCACTTGATCAACGGTGCGTCACCATCATGGTCGACAGAGTTCGTTAACCATACGCCCGCACCCTGTGAGCATCATCGCGCAGGTGCCTCTCGTGAACCAGGTTCGTCTGATCACCGCTGCGGACTTCTCCAGCGACTGCCCCGTACCGCTCGAACTCGTGGCGCAGCTCACCCG
>NZ_JAKSYP010000119.1:0-36953 GCF_022829625.1 Methylobacterium sp. E-046
GGCGGAGTAGCTGTAGCCCTCATAGGTGCCGGCCTTGCGGCCGACGACACCCTTCAGGTCCGGGCCGACGCCGTTCTTCTGGAAGTTGTGGCAGGCCTTGCAGGGGGCGAAGGCCTTCTCGCCTGCGGCCGCATCCCCGGCTTCCTGGGCCTGAGCCGACAGGGGCAGGAGAGCGGCGAAAACAGCACCGATCACGAATGAACGCACAGATCGACTCCTAAACGCACGGCGGTAAGCGTTGCGCCTCTGACTGGGGACAGCATCCGCGCACGGAGCTGGCGATGCCGAGAATCGTCCGACGCTCGGCACATCGAAGGGGTAGACGTTGGAGCATCGACCTTAATCCACGGGTTCGTGAACGCCCGGCAGCGCCCCGGCCGCCGCGCGCAGGAAGGCCCGCCACGGCCGTGTCCCCGCGCCCGGTTGCCAGGACCCCCGGGCCGTTCCGCCGCGCATCGAGGCGCATCTCCGTCGCGTCGTGCGACAGGGGCCGCCCTGGATCGCGCCGGGCGCGGGTGCTTCACTGCCGGCAGCATAGAAAAAACCCGCCGCGGCGAGCCGGGCGGGCTGAGGGAGTGCTTGGGAGTAAGCGCGACCGTAAGTCGCCAAGCTCTGGCATACCAGATCCTGGAGCGCAGGGCAGCTCTGCAAGAACGGGGTCCCTCCGGACGCGATCTTGGCGACCGGACGAACCGACCCCCCCGGACCGGCCGCCACCGGCAAATTATTCCGTTCCAGTCAATAATGAACTGTTCAGAGCAGGCATTCTCCCAATCGCGAGGGGGCGTCACCTTACTCCTGCAGCTCGGGGCTGGTCCCGACCACGCTATCGAGGGAACGCGATCATGAAGCTCTACCATCATCCCCTTTCGGGCCACGCGCACCGGGCCCGCCTGTTCCTCTCGCTCCTTGGCGTCCCCCACGAGGCCGTGGAGGTCGATCTGAAGGCGGGCGCGCACAAGAGGCCGGAGTTCCTCGCCCTGAACGCGTTCGGACAGGTGCCGGTGCTCGACGACGACGGCACGGTCGTCCCGGATGCGAACGCCATCCTGGTCTACGTCGCCCGCAAGCTCGGGCGGACCGACTGGCTGCCGCAGGATGCCGCTGGCGAAGCCGCCGTGCAGCGGTGGCTGTCCGTCGCCGCCGGGGAGCTCGCCTACGGCCCGGCCGCCGCGCGCCTCATCACGGTGTTCGGTGCCAGCTTCCGGCCCGAGGAGGTGATCGGCCGGGCGCACACCCTGCTCAGCCGCCTCGAGGCCTATCTCGTCGGGCGGGATTGGCTGGTCGGCGCACGCCCCACCATCGCGGACGTCGCGCTCTACAGCTACCTGGCGCGCGCGCCAGAGGGCAATGTCGACCTGTCGGGCTACCCCGGCGTCGCCGCCTTCCTCCGACGGATCGAGGACCTGCCGGGCTTCCTTCCCTTCGCCCGGACGCCGGCCGGCCTCACGGCCGCCGCCTGACCCCGCTTGTCCGGACGCGCCGGGAGGCGTGCCCGATCGAACCGGATGGGAGAGCAGCATGAGCGACGGTCCGACGATGGCGAGGCTCCCGGATTCCCAGGCGTCGCCCTGGCACCCGGGCGAGAAGGCCATCCAGCAGCAGGTCGGCGTCGCCGACCGGATGGAGGCGGTGGGCCGGCGGGTGGTGCGGGACTTCATGCCCGAGCAGCACCGCGCCTTCTTCGGCCAGATCCCCTTCATCGTGGCGGGCAGCATCGACCCGCAGGGCGATGCCTGGGCGACGCTGGTGGCCGGACATCCCGGCTTCATCGCGTCGCCGACGCCGACGGCCCTCGACCTCGCGGTGCGGCCCGATCCGAGCGACCCGGCGAGCGCGGGCCTGCGCGCCGGAAACGCCATCGGGCTCCTCGGGATCGAACTGCACACCCGTCGGCGCAACCGCGTCAACGGCCTCGTCCGCGCCGCGTCGGGCGGCGTCCTGCAGGTCGCGGTCGACCAGAGCTTCGGCAACTGCCCCCAGTACATCCAGCTGCGCGACGTCGCCCTGGTCCGGGATCCGGACCAGCCCTTCGCGGGCTCCGTCGAAGAGAGCGCCGTGCCCGACGCGACGGCCCGCGCCGTGATCGAGGCCGCCGACACCTTCTTCGTCGCCTCCTTCGCCGAGGGCGACGGGCGCCGCCAGGTCGACGTCTCGCACCGCGGCGGCAAGGCCGGCTTCGTGCGGGTCGCCGCGGACGGCACGCTCACCATCCCCGACTTCGCCGGCAACCTCTTCTTCGCGACGCTCGGCAACATCCTCCTCAACGGCAAGGCCGGCCTCGTCTTCGCCGATTTCGAGACCGGCGATCTCCTGCAGATGACCGGCGACGCCGAGGTCGTCCTGTCCTCCCCCGAGATTGGCGCCTTCCAGGGCGCCGAGCGGCTCTGGACCTTCAGGCCGCGCCGCGTCGTGCGGCGGCGGGCCGCGCTGCCGCTGCGCTGGACCTTCCGGCCGGACGGCTGGTCGCCCAACGCCCTGATGACCGGCGATTGGCGAGAGGCGGCCGACCGGCTCCGGGCCGCCGACCTCGCGACGCGCTGGCGCCCGTTCCGGGTGAGCAGGATCGTGGACGAGAGCCGCGCGATCCGCTCCTTTCACCTTCTGCCGGCGGACGGGTTCGGGCTCGTCCCGCATCGGGCCGGGCAGCACCTGCCGATCCGCATCACCCTGCCGGGGTCCGACAAGCCCCTCGTCCGGACCTACACGCTCTCTGTCGCGCCCTCGGACGCGGCGTACCGGATCAGCGTGAAGCGCGATGGCGCCGTGTCGGGCCACCTGCACGACACCCTCCGGGTGGGCGACGTGGTCGAGGCGCGGGCGCCCGCCGGCGGCTTCACCCTCGACGCGCACGTCGCGCGGCCGGCCGTGCTGCTTGCCGGCGGCGTCGGCATCACGCCGCTCCTCGCGATGCTGCGCCACGTGGTCTACGAGGGCCTGCGCACCCGGGCCATCCGGCCGACCATCCTGATCCAGGCCGCCCGATCCCGGGAGGACCGGCCCTTCGCCGAAGAGTTGGCCGGCCTCGCCGCCGCGGCGGGCGGCGCGGTCCGGATCGTGCGCGTGCTGAGCGATCCGGGAGACGCCGTGGCCGGCATCGACTACGACGCCGCCGGCCGGATCGATACCGGGCTGCTCGCGCGCGTCCTGCCGTTCGGCGACTACGACTTCTATCTCTGCGGGCCGCCGGCGTTCACGCAGGCACTCTACGACGGTCTGCGCGGCCTCAATATCGCGGATGACCGGATCCACGCCGAGGCGTTCGGTCCGGCCGCGCTGATGCGGAGCGCACCGGCCGGCGCCGCGGTGCCGCAGCGGCCGCCCGCCGCGGCAGGGCCGGTTGCAGTCGCCTTCCTGAACGCCTCCAAGGAGGCGCGCTGGACGCCCGAGGCCGGTACGCTCCTGGAACTCGCCGAGGCCCGTGGCCTGAGCCCGGCGTTCAGCTGCCGGAGCGGCAGCTGCGGGTCGTGCAGGACCAAGCTCCTGGCCGGCGCGGTCACCTACGGGCGTGAGCCCACGGCGCCGGCGGCGGCGGACGAGGTCCTGATCTGCTCCGCCGTGCCGGCCGAGGGAAGCGGTCCCGTCCATCTGGCGCTCTGACCGTCGCGGCCTGCGGCCCGTCGGATGAGGGGGCGGGTCAGATCACCCGAATCCCCCGTGGCGAGGCCTCGCCGCGCAACCGGGCCGGACGTGGCCGCGGGCGATGCCGGGCGGTATTGTCCGCGCCTGCGACGGACCGCCCGGCGACCGTGGCACGGTGCGATCCGGTGAGCGGCTGTCAGCGTCACGGCGACGGAGGGGCGAGGTTATGGACCGCTGGCAGGCCATGCGCGTCTTCGCGAAGGTCGCGGAGACGGCGAGTTTCGCCGAGACGGCGCGGCTCCTGCACCTGAGCCCCCCGGCGGTGACGCGCGCCGTGGCGGCGCTGGAGGCGGCCATCGGCGCCCGGCTGTTCGTCCGCACCACCCGCTCGGTGAAGCTCACGGAGGTGGGCGGGCGCTACTACGAGGATTGTCGACGCATCCTGGCCGACATCGTCGAGGCGGAGGCCGCGGCCGCGGGATCCTACGCGACCCCGTCCGGGACGCTCGCCGTCACCGCGCCGCTCCTGTTCGGCCAGATGCACGTGCTGCCCCTGGTGACCGACTACCTGGACACCTACCCGACCATGGTGGCGCGGACGCTGTTCGTCGACCGCCCGGTCAACATCGTCGAGGAGGGCATCGACGTCGCCATCCGCATCGGCCACCTGTCGGATTCCGGATTGACGGCCGCTCGTGTCGGCGCCGTGCGCCGCGTCATCTGCGGCTCGCCCGCCTACTTCGAGCGGCACGGGATCCCGGAGACGCCGGCGGACCTCAAGGATCACCGCATCGCCCTCTCGACCGGGGCCTGGGCGTCGCCGGAATGGCGCTTCGCGCGCGACGAGCGCGTGACCATCCATCCCACCCTGCAGAGCAACACGAACGCGGCCGGCATCGCCGCGGCGCTCGCCGGCTGGGGCCTGACGCGCGTGCTGCATTACCAGATCGGCGCCGCCCTCCGCGAAGGCCGCCTGCAGGTCGTGCTCGCCGACCGCGAAGAGCCGCCGCTCCCGATCCACGTGGTCTATCCGCAGGGGCGGCAGGCGCCGGCCAAGGTGAGGACGTTCGTGGATCTGGCCGTGTCGCGGCTGCGGGCCAATCCGCTGCTCAACTGAGCGTGGACGCATCCGGGGTCGCGGGACGTCGCGCGATATCCGTGCGCGGTCGGGTCGACGCGTCCCGCGCCGCCGGCCGGCGCGCAGCGTCGCGATCCGTGCGTGAGATCGGTGCACGCACCGGCGAGCCCACGCCGGCTCGGAGGGTCCCGGTTCCGCCGGGGGCCCGGCCATCACGCAGCCCGGGCGCTCTCCGGAACGCCCGGCCGAACGCCATCGGGCGCCGCGGCGATCATCCGGCCGCCAAGGACAGCGCTTTGCGGTAAGGAGCACGGACGGGACGCGGCCGTCCTCGGCGCGCCGGAGGCGCACCCGCGGCTCGGGGGAGACGACGTACGTGGTCAGGGCACAGATAGGCGATCCAACCGCCCCCGGCGGACTGGATGTCGGCCGGGACGGGTCCGTCGCGGCGATCACGCGGCGACTCGATCCGCTGCCGATCAACCGGCTCCACGTGGCGATCCTCGCCCTCAGCACGCTCGGCCTGTTCACCGATATCGCCGAGGTCGCCCTGAGCAACGCCCTCGCGGCCATCTTTCTCGCCCCGCCCCACAGCCTGCCGCGGGGGAGCCTGTCCCTGCTGCTGGCCTCCGTCTTCGCCGGCGGGGCTGTCGGTGCGCCGGTGTTCGGCCTGCTGGGCGATCGCCTGGGGCGCAGGCGCGCCCTGCAGATGTCCCTTGGGCTGATGGCGATCGGTTCGGTCGCCGCCGCGATGAGCCCGGGTCTCACGTCGCTCACGATCGCGCGGGCGGTGTCGGGCTTCGCGATCGGCGGCTTCCCGCCCCTGATCGCGACCTATCTCGCCGAGGTGATGCCGCCGCGACGACGCGGTGCCATGCTGATGGTCTGCGCCGGGATCGGCTTCCTGGGCGGTTCGGCCGTGATCCTGCTGATCCAGGCCCTCGCACCGGCCGCGCCGCTCGGGATCGAGCCGTGGCGCTGGGCGCTGATCCTCGGAGCGGTGCTGGCCGCCCTCGCGGCCGCGCTGTTCGCGCGCGTGCCGGAATCACCGCACTGGCTCGCCGCGGCGGGGCGCGCTGCCGAGGCCGACCGGGCCTGCCGACGCTTCGAATCCGCCGCGCGGGCGAAGCCGGCCGCCGCTCCGGCAGGCGAGCTCCCGGAGCCGCCCCGGCCGGTGCCGGCCGAGACCGGCGCGCTCCGGACGGAGCGGCCCGTGATGCGTCGGACCGCGCTGTTCGTGACCCTCTACACCCTCGCGCCCTGGGCGACGCTGGGCTTCCCGCTGCTGAGCGCCGTCGTGCTGCTGGCGAAGGGCTTCAAGGTCGATCAATCTTTGGTCTTCGCGGCCCTGTCGATGCTGGGGCCGCCCCTCGGGACGCTCCTGACCGCGCTGGTGATCGACCGGCTGGAACGCCGCGCCTGCCTCACCGTCCTGGCCGGATCGATGGCGATCCTCGGCACGGCCTTCGCCGCGAGCGACACCTTCCGCACGCTGGTTCTCGTCGGGATCGCGTTCAATACGGCGGCGGCGACCTATGGGGCCCTCCTGGCGGTCTACGCGACGGAATTGCTGCCCACGTCGCGTCGGGCGTCGATCCTGACCTGCGCCTGGGCGGGCGGATCGCCTCCGCGATGGCACCCTTCGTCCTGCTGCCCGCCCTTTCGGCCTACGGTCCCCACGGCATGTTCGCGGTGATCACGGCCGTCCTCATGGCCAGCATGGCGCTGCTCCTCGTCGGGCCGCGCGGGCTCTCCGGCGAAACCGTCGCTCAAAACACTTGAGGATCGGCCTCTAGGTCGAGGTGTTCCGACCGTTCGAGGGAGATGATGACGTCCTGGCGATTCCTGAAATACGATCGTCGCGTGCGCGTCTAGAGAGATCTGCGCGCGCCACGCCCGCCCGTGACTTCAGCGGAAGAGCGCCGCGCCAAAGACGACATGGGTTGCGGAGGGGCGATACAGCCTCGTGGGATTGATGCAGCTCTGAACGGCACGAGACATGGGCCGTTCACGATTGGCACTGGCGGAACCCTCTCCTGTTGTCGGTCCCGCAACATCCGGACAATAACGTCGCGCAGGCGCCCGGCCGAGTCAGCGGGCGGCGGCGGGAGCCCGATACGTGTCCAGCCCGGCGATCGTCCCGAGCCTCGTCGAGTCGACGCAGCACATCGAGCCCCAGCGCGCCTTCGAGTATTGGCGATGCACGGCCCTGGCCCGCTTCGGCGAGATCGCGCGCCCGCACCCGCGCGAGCGGTTCGCCGCCCGGCGCCTCACCGTCGCCTCGGCGCACTGGCTGCTGACCCATACGATCAGCAGCCCGGTCGGGGTGACGGTCAGGTCCCGCCACATCGACCGGAACGCCCGGGACATGGTGGTGATCGGCCTCGCGGTCGACGGCATCGGGTATCAGGAGCAGCGCGGCCGGGGGGCGCAACTCCATGCCGGCGACGTCAGCTTCCTGTCGCGGGCACAACCCCTGGTGGCCGGCACACAGAGCAACTACGAGGAGATCCGCCTCGTCGTGCCGCGGGAGACCTTCGAGGCGCGGGTCGGCCGCGCCGATGCGCTCCTGGGCCGCAGCATCGGGGCGCAGGCGGGGGGCGCCGAGTTCGGCCCACGCCTGCGGGCGATCGCCCGGTCGGTCGCCTGGATGACGGAGGAGGAAGCCCAGGCGGCGGTGGACGGGGCCTTGCACCTGCTCGGGTGCCTCGTGGGCGACCCGGCGGACCGGGCCGGCGCGAAGGTATCGCAAGGGGCCGTCCGGTCCCTCGCCCACGCGCATATCGCCCGCCGGATGCACGATCCGGCTCTCAACCCGAGCGATATACCAGTCGCGCTGGGCATATCCCGGTCCAGCCTGTACCGGGCCTTCGCGGATTCCGACGGTATCGCGGCGGCGATCCGTGACGCGCGCCTGGATCTCGCGCGACGGCGGCTGGAGACACCGCGGGACGACAAGCTGAAGATCGCCACGATCGCTTACGCGTGCGGCTTCACCGATGTCCCGACGTTCAACCGCGGCTTTCGTAAGCGTTTCGGCCTGTCGCCGCGCGACCTGCGGGCCGAGCGTGCCTGACCGCTCCGGGGGCCGGCATCGCGGGAGCCCGCGGGCCGGCCTGATATCGGGTGGCCGGCGATCATGCCGGGCGGGATGATCGGCTGCCTAAGGTCGGTCGTATCGGGCGCTCCTCCGCCTCAAGGGCGGCGCATCCTCGGCGGCAGGTCAGGCCCGCGGCGGTGCGGGGCGGCTTCCGTTGAGGGGGCCGACCCGCGCCACCGTTGATGGGTCCGGGGGAGGGCGCCCCGATCCGTCCATGGGGAGGTGCCGTCGACCGAGCGGGTGCCGCAGCGAATTTTTCTTGTCCCTGCGTCTCAGCCTCGCGGAAACCGGTCCCCCACGAGGATTCGATTGCGGCGGGGATTTCTTGCAGATACCTTTCGAGGGGCGTATGGACAATTGTTCGATGTTATTCGACCAATATTTTCGCGTATAAGTATATAGCAACGAATACATCGTTGCTGATCCCCGCTCGACGTTGACGAGGATCTGGCCGCCATATTTATAGGTGCGGCAGGCGGTGGCGCGGACCGATGTCCGCCGCGGCTGGCATGCGTCGATACCGACTGACACGACTCGATATGCACGGGGCCTGTGGCACGCTCCCGCTTGTTGCGGCGCGCCGACATCCCGGTATCGCGAATAAGGGCGTCCGCGGTTCGTCTGTGTCGGTCGTACGGGTTCTGTCACCGCGGATGCTCGGGCAAGCGGTTCTGCTGCGATTGGGAGTTCAGATGTCTGACACGCACGATGAATTCATGGCCCGCGCGATCGCGCTGTCGGAGAAGACCTCCCTGATCGACAGCGCCGGGGGCGTGTTCGGCTGCGTGATCGTTCAGGATGGCGCCATCATCGCCGAGGGTGCCAACCGCGTCGTCGCCGAGAACGATCCGACGTGGCACGGGGAGATCGAGGCCATCCGCAAGGCCTGCAAGGCCCAGGGCAGCTTCAAGCTCCGCGACGCGACGCTCTACACCAGTGCGGAACCGTGTCCCATGTGCATGGCGGCCGCCTACTGGGCCGGCATCAAGCGGGTCTACTATGCCGCGCAGGTCGAAGATGCCCTGGAATATGGCGGCTTCGACGACAGCATGATCTATGCGGAACTCAAGAAGGACGTCGGTGACCGGTCGATCCCGACCGAGCAGATCATGCGGGCCGAAGCTGTCGAGGTCTGGAAGAAGTATGCGCAGAAGCAGGATCGCGTCCCCTATTGATCGACCACGGGGGATCGGTCTTCGCGCGAGCGCTCCTCTCTGAGCGACGCGAAGCCTTCGGTCTGCGCTGCCCGACCGGACGGTCGGGGATCTGACGCGCATCCGAGGCTGGCCTGCATGGGGCCGGCTTTCGACGTGCACTGCATGGCGCTCGGGACACGGCCCACCGTCGGAGCGATCGCCCCGGCGGAGGGCATCGGCGGACCCACGGCCATGCCGGTTGCGCGGGGCGATCACGTCTCAGCGGGAGGGCGTGCGGCGCCACATCGCCGGACCATGGATGCCGCCGTGGCGGATCCCCCGCGGCCGCTCCGGCGTTCTCCCGGCCGATACCTGTGCCGTGGAGGGCCGCCGTGGGGCTTGCCGCCTTCGTCTTCTTCGTCGTTCCCTGGATGGCCGTCGCGGTCTGGATGTCGCTGCGGCCGGCCAGCGTCCGGTTGGGGACCCAGGCCACGCCCTGGCGTCCGCTGACGACTTATCCGTCGCCCCGGCGGGATCAGCAGCGCGCCGCGGAGGCGCCGAGCCTCGAATCGGCGGGCGCCCATGACGGCAAGCACGCGCTGATCCAGGCCGTGTGACTCCCCACACGCGGCACGGTCGGATCAGGCCTCGGCCTGGAGAAGGTGCAGGTTGAAGCTGCCGCCCTCGGCCTGCCAGAGGGCACGCGGCGTCCAGCCGCTCGCGGCCGCCAGCGTCCGGAACGCGTCCGCGGTGTACTTGTGGGACGTGTCGGTCCGGATGCCTTCCGCGGCCGCGAGGGTGATGGTCCGGTCGCCCAGCCGGTAGGAGGCGGCCCGGGTCGCCACGAGACGGGCCTCCACGCGCAGTGGATCGTGGCACAGGCGGATGTCGTGCCGGAAATTGTCGCGGTCGAAATCGGCGCCGAGTTCCCGGTTGAGCCGGGTCAGCATGTTGCCGTGGAACGCGGCCATCAGGCCGTCGGCGGCGCCATAGGCGCGCTGCAGGCGCTCGGGGTCGCTCGTCCCGTCCGCGCCGACCAGGAACAGGCTCGGCCCGAGGGTCTGGCGGGCGCGTTCCAGGAACAAGCCCGCCTCCCGCGGCTCCAAATTGCCGATGCTGGTGCCGGGATAGAAGCCCAGGACCCCGCCGGGCCCGGCCGAGATCGGAAGCCGGACCGGCTTCGAGTAGTCGGCGCAGACCGGCACCATGGCGATGCCCGGGTAATCCGGTGCGAGCCGCCGGATCGCGGCCTCCAGGTACTCGCCGGAGATGTCGATGGCCACGTAGGCGGACGGATCGGGCAGAGCGTCGAGGAGGGTGCGGATCTTGCGGCTCGCGCCGCTGCCGAACTCGACCACGGTGACGCCGGGCGCGACCAAGCGGGCCACGTCCGCGGCCGCCTGGGGCAGGAGGGCCGTCTCCTGGATCGTCGGATAGTAGTCGGCGCTGTGGCAGATCCTGTCGAACAGATCGGAGCCGGTCTCGTCCCAGAGATATTTCCCCGGCAGCGACTTCGGCTCGGCCGTCAGGCCCGCGAGGGCGTCCCGGAGAAACTCGTCGCTCATGGTCGCGTCACCGTGACGACGACGAGGGCGAGGCGCTCCACCGCGTCGTAGATGGGGTCCGCGAGTTCCTCGCCGTACTCGTCCGGATCGAACTCCCGGTAAGTCCAGTCCAGGCCGGCGCGGGTGCAACGCGCGGTCACGGCCTCGCGGAACGGATCCTCGCCTTCGACGATCGCCGCGCCGGTGAACAGGACGAGGCTGCCGCCCGGCGCCAACCGCTCCATGGCCTGCTCCGCCACGGCAAGGGAGAGGCCGGCGCCGAGCGGACCGCCGCCATGACGATAGGCGCGCGCGGCGGCGTCGATCATGAAGGGCGGGTTCGACACGATGAGGTCGAACCGACCCTCGACATCGCGCAGCATGTCGCTGCGGCGGACAGAGACGCCCTCGGTCCCGGCGAGCCGCGCGTTGACGCGCGCCGCCCGCATGGCCGCCGGGTTGATGTCGACCAGCACGACCTCGGCCCCCGGCGCACGCTTGGCGATGCAGATGCCGGCGGCGCCCGAGCCGCAGCCGATGTCGACGGCCCGGCGCACCGGGTTCGTGCGGCTCTCGAGGTGGTCGATCACGGCCGCCGCGAACCGCATCGTGTCGGGACCGAAGAAGACCGCATCGGCGGCGTTCGGCGGATAGGACGAGTGGGCCAGCATCTCACCGTCGAGACTGGAGAACCGGATCGTGGGCCGCAGCAGCGGGCCATCCTCGATGACGGCGCCGGCCGCCCGCATCAGGCGCAGGATCGGCTCGGGGAGCACCTCGGCGCGGAACGGCCGGCTCCAGCCGAACACGTCGCGCAGGGTCCGCGCCTCGGCGTTCCGCGGGCGGGCGTTGACGTGGGCGTGGGTCGCCGGGGTCACCGTGGTGAAGGCGTAGCCGGTTTCCCGGACGGCCCGAGCGAGGGCCAGCACGGCGGCCTCGTCCTGGGGGAACGGTTCGGATCGCGTCATCGGCCGGTCCTCAGCTGTCCATCCGGCGCGCCACGAAGGCGCCGGACGAGAGATCCTCGGCCACCTGCCTCGCGTCCCAGGCGGGTGGTGCCTCACCGCGCCGGAACGGGCAGGCCCATTCCTCGGGGACCGCGCGACCGCTGAATTGCCGGGCGGCCGAGAGCTGGCCGTGCTGGGCCAGCATCGGATTGATCGAACCGGTCCAGGCCTCGTCGCGGGCGACGATGGAGCTGCGCAGCCGCTCGTAGCGCCCCTCGGTGCGCAGTCGCTCGAACTGATCGTGCAGGTTGAACACCAAGGCCGGTGTCTCGAAGCGCCGGGCGCGGCGGCTCGCGCCGGGATGCAGGCCGACCAGGAAGAAGCCCTCGCCGCCGAGGCTCAGCGAGAAGTGCGGATCCTCCGGATCCGAGGCGACGCGGGGGTCGTAGGCCTGGCCGAGGCACCGGTCCTTGTCGGAGAGCGACTGGACCCGCTCCCACAAGGACGACTCGAAGGCCTCCTCCGACAGGGTGCGGGGGCCCTCGAACAGGACCACGAAGCTCTGGAACAGGCTCGGCTGCGCGCGGTACCGGCAGATGAAGGCCAGGAGTGCCGGATAGATGCGGGTATCGTCCCAGCCGGATGTGATGTCGCGGGCGACGATCACCTTCATTTGACCGCGGGAGAGCGCGGACTTGGCGCCCACGCAGGGGAACGGCACATGCTGGATGAAATCCCGGAAGCGCTGGGCCACGGGATGCGCATCGTCATTCGTCGGAAGTTGCATGGGAGAATTGAGTCACGCCACCGAAATCGGGCACGATCGCACGCACCGCGGCCCGATCGACCACGGTGTCGCCCCGAATTGAATGCCCTGGAAACCGGATGCTGCAGGCATTGTTCCCCAATCCGGATTGTCTGACCCCGCTATTGATCTATGTTAATTAGGTATCGGAGGTCGATAAGGGGGTCGAATACTTCGTATCGAAGCGCCTCGGACGCTGCCACCTTGAGCCGCGGACGCCGCATGGAGGCTGGCCTTGCGAGCGGTCCCTCACTCGGCCGCGGTTGGGTCATCTCCACCCCGGCGGGGAAGACCGGCCCGACACCGGTCGAGCATTGCGGCACTGCGGTCACGCCGACGCCGTCCTGCGTATCCGGCGGCGCAACGTTAACGATCTGATTACCATCAAAACCTAGCGCAACCGGCAGGAACGGCGCATCCGCGCCGGCTGAGCGCTGACGATGAACGCCCTCGATTGTCTGTATTCCTGGTCTGCTTCGGCTGTGACGCACCTGGACCTGTTCGGGTCCCTGGGTCTTTGTCTGGGCTTTACTGCGGGCATCATGCCGTGCCGGGACCGGATTCTCCTGGCGTCGGCGGCCTGCGCGGCGTGTTTCGGCGCTCATTACCTGACGCTCGGAGCGCTCACCGGCATGGCGATGTGTGCCATCTCTGTGATGCAGAGCCTCGTCTCGCTGCACTGCGTGGGCGCGCCGGGCCGTAGCCATTGGGTCCGGCCCTTGTTCGCGGCGAGCACGCTCGCGGCGGCCTGCCTGACGCTCGTCACGTGGAACGGCTGGCCGTCCACCTGCGCGGCACTCGGAACCCTGCTCGCCACCACGGCGCGCCTGAACGAGGCGCCCCAGGCCATGCGCCTGCTCTTCCTCGGCGCCTCCCTGTGCTGGGCCGGTCATAACCTCCTGGTCGGCTCTGTCTTCGGCCTGACCTGCGACGTGCTGACGATCCTCGGTCTGGCGATCGCGCTGCTGCGCGCCCTGCAGACCCGGCCGGCCGATCCGGCCGCGCCGGACTATGTGGGAGCGTAGGAGCGGGAAGAGGCGGGAAGAGGCGGGAAGAGGAGCATCTGCGTCGATCCATCCGGGAAATCCGGTGTGCCGGTTCGGGTTGTCGGGCTGGTGCGGGGGGATTTCCCTTCCCGGACGATCGACAGAGGTTTCGGTTCTTGCCCGAGGCGACCTATCCCCCCCTCGACGTGCTCAAGCCCGTGGCCGACGGCGTGTGGATCGTCGACAGCGGCCCGTTGCGCGCCCTCGGCATTCCGCTCCCGGTCCGGATGACGGTCGTCCGGCTGCACGACGGCGGGCTCTGGCTGCACTCGCCGACGCACTACGACGCGCGCCTGCACCGGGACATCGCGGCGCTGGGGCCGATCCGCCACCTCGTCGCGCCGAATATCGCCCACTGGACCTTCCTCAAGGATTGGCAGACCCACTGCCCGGACGCGGCGACCTGGGCGGCCCCGAACCTGCGCGAGCGCGGACAGGTCCGCCGCTCCGGCCTGCGCGTCGACCGGGTTCTGGACGACGCGGCGCCTCCGGAATGGGCGGCCGACCTGCGCCAAGTCGTGGTGCAGGGCGGTCTCTCCTTCCGGGAGGTCGCGTTCTTCCACGGGGCGAGCCGGACTCTGATCCTCACCGACCTCGTCCTGAACCTGGAGCCGGCGAAGATGCCGGCGCTCCTCCGGCCGTTCCTGCGCCTCGCCCGCATGACCCCGCCGCACGGGCAGCCGCCCCCCTATCTGCGCCTCGTCATCAAGCTGCGCCGGCAGGCGGCGGCGCGGGCCGCCGCGGAACTGGTGGCGCTGAAGCCCGAACGGGTCATCTTCACGCACGGGCAGTGGTTCGCCGGCGACGGGACCGCCCGCCTGCGCCATGCCCTCCGCTGGCTGGGGACATTCGGCTGATCGGCAAATGGATCACAGCCCGGGGGCGCCGCCGACCCCCGGTCGGTCGACGGGGGGCGCTGCTCGAACGCGTCCGGCGCGGTATCGGCGGCGTCGATGAGGGCTCGGTGAGGGCACCGCACCCGCCGCCCGGAACTTCAGGTCGGAGCGCCTCCACGAGGCGCGTCAGGACCGTCTGCTCCACCTGCGGATGCCCCGAACCCCGCGCGCAGCGCCAAGGGGCGGCGGGGACGTTCCTGGAGATCCTGCGAGCCGTGCGACCGATGCCGGGCGCGACCTGCTCCCCCCGCGCCGGTCCGGGTGTCGATACGGGGCCGCCAGACGGCGGCGGGCGCGGCTGATCCTTCGAGGATCGCCGCCCGGTCGATCTCAGGTCGCGTCCGCCGCAGCGGCCGCCGCGTCGGCGCCGTCGAGGGACTTGGCGAGTTCCGTGAGCACCTCCTCGACCATGGGTGGCCAGGGCGCGTTCGCCTCGTCCATGAGGCGCGCGGCGCTCACCAGGGCGGAGATCTGCTCCTCGTAGACCGGCCGCCCCACCAGCTGTGCGTAGCGCACCCGGGCGGCGAGCGCCGTCGCGAGGCGCTGTACCTCCGCGATCTTCGCGTTCGGCGCGCCGCTGCCGTCGCCGTTGCCCATCAGTCCATCCCCTTCGGATCTTCGCGGATCCTCTTAGGCCATGGCCGTTGTTCCGTCAGGGGGCTGCCGGCAGCCCCAACGACGGGGATGTCCGACCGGGCCGGAGATGGCCGCCGGCGGGAACTTCCGAAGCCCGGATGCGTCGGTTTCACGCAGACAGACGCATGCCGTTTTGGGAGATTCACATGCGCAGATCCCACATCCTCGCCCCGGCCACCCTCCTGGCCGCGACCCTCGCGCTCGGAGCGGCCCCGGCCTGGGCCGACCCGATCAGCCAGACGGGCACGGGCGGCGGCCCCGCCACGGCCGCCAAGGCACCCCACACGGCCTCGACGGGTCAGACGGTCCCGAATCCCAACGCCCTCAACCTGAACGAGACCGGCAGCATTGAACGCCGGGACGCCGTCGAGCAGCGCAACGATGCGATCACCCGCGGCATCTGCATCGGGTGCGCGCGCTAGTCTCGCCGCTCCGCCGCGCGCCGCCGGGCCGGTCGCTCCGGGGTGCCGGGCGCGCGGGATCCCGGCCCGCCCGTTCACGAAGCCCGGGCGGAGCTTCCGAGCTCCGTCCGGGTCTTGAAGATCGGCGCACGTTCGACCAGATCTGCGATCCGGCCCACACTAGGAACAGGAGTTGAAGCGTGGCAAACGAGGCTGTCGACCAAGCGACAGACAGGACCTATTTCGGCCTTACCCTTTCCCAGCATGCCGACCGGATCAGGAAACTGGCGACGGAACGCGGCCTGACCGGCGAAACCTTCGACCGCGTGACCGCGAAGGCCGTCGAGATGATCCCGACCATCAAGCTGAGCGACGGCCAGCGCTAAAGCCGCCTCACTTCTCGGCACGCAGGCTGTTGACGATGCGGCTCGCGATCTTGCGCACGGCCGCATCGTCGCGCGCCTCGCCTTCGACCTTGTCCCAGAGGTGATCGAGACTGCCCTCGAGGTCGTCGAGCAGCTCCGGATGGCGCTGGGCGAGGAAACGGATCGTCCCGAACAGCAGGTGTTCTATCGCCATCTCCCGGCGGCGAGCCTCGACGAGCGGATCCAGATGCGGCGGTCGGTTCGTGTCTGTCATGAAGACGCAACGATCCTCCCTCGGCGCGGTTCGGGACTGCCGGCGCGGTGCGACGCCGCGGAGGCTCCGGCGCCGGCCCGGGCGTCGCTCCGGCCCGGAACACCGTCATTCCACCCCCGTTAGCCTGCGGGCGCGCAAGCGTCCCCGCCGGCGGCCGCGGTCGGCCGCACATCTCTGCGGCTCGCGACCGGACCGGTTGTCATCGGAAATCGGGAGGATTCAATGGTCGATGTCGCGCAGATCCGGGAGCACGCCGAGGTCGTCGGTTCGGACGGGACCCATGTCGGCACGGTGGATCACGTGGATAAGGGCGAGATCAAGCTGACCAAGAGCGACGCCGCCTCGGGCGGCCTCCACCACTACATTCCCCTCGATTTCGTGCAGTCCGTGACAGACGGCATCGTGCATCTCGACCGGCCGGCCGAGGAGGTGAAGCGCGAGTGGTCGACCTCCTGACCGGAACGCTGCCGCAGGCTCAGCGCCGCAGCGCCCCGAACCAGGCCGTCAGCGGCTCGACGAAGGCCGCCCATGTCCGCGCCCAGAGCGTCCCGGAGCGGGCGTCGTCGGGCCGGTGACCCGACATCAGGGCCGCCACCAGCGCGTCCTCGCGGGGCTTGCACTCGTCCAGGGCGTTGCGTTCGTTCCCCGCGCGACTCTGGCCGGCGGGCTGGTGCGCGTAGGCCTCGTGCAGGCAGCGGTGCCAGGCCGACTGCAGGACACGCGGGTCGACCGGGGCGGCCATCGGGCCCGATACCACCGGAGGGGGCATCAGGACGAGCGTCGCGGACAGGCTGAACACCGGCATGCGCATGATGCTCCTATGCCCGATGCGCCGGGCCGCCGGATAGAACGGATCGGCAACACTGCGCCGCATCACGGCATCGCGGCCACTTCAATGCGGCGAGCCCGGGGACCGTCCTTCGGACCAGGGATGACCAAGCCGTCACGCGAGGCTCGACGTCCCCGCGCGGGCGCGACGCCCGCGATCCGGCGGGCGTAAGGATTTCCGAACCTGAACGGCCGTTATGCTACAGCCCGCGACCGGTCATTTCCGGGCGCGCGGGCGGTCCATGCAGTATGACGGGGCTTCGATGCCGAGATCGAACAGGCGCTGGCTCATGGTGATCCGGCTCGCGGCATGGGCGCTGGTCGCCCTCATCGTCCTCGTCACGCTGGTGCCGATCGGCCTCCGGCCGGTGATGACCGCCGATCCCAGCGTTGAGCGGATCGCCGCCTACGCGGTGGGTGGCTTGGTCATGATGGTGAGCTACCCGCGGCATTGGCTGATGATCCTGCTCGGCAGCGTCCTGGTTGCCGGCGGCCTGGAGGCGGCGCAGACCCTGACGAGCACGCGCCACGGCCGGTTCGACGACTTCCTGGTCAAGGCCGGAGCCGCGCTGGCCGGCGCCTGCGCCGGGCTCGCGCTTGCAGGCTTGGCGCGTCGCCGCCTGACCGGTCCGGCGCGCGGATGAACCACGGAGCGGTGTGCCGACTGGTCTCGCAGCGTCGGCGCGTCGTCTCGACCGGATGCAGGTTACGCCCGCACGTAGACCGCCGCGACGCCGGCGGACCCCAGTCCCCACGGTGAGGAAACGCTAGTCCAGCGTCCTTGGCCGCCGGCCGAAGCACTCCGAAAAGGGACCCGTGAGACCCAAACCGGATCGGACGGGCACGCCTGCCGGACCGGCCGTCGGGAGCATCAGTCAGGGCGCGTTCGCGCCTGTGAGACGGCGCCACGATCGCGCAAAGTCCCTGTCGCCGCCGGAAACCGCCGAGCTTTCCAAGCGTTACTGTATGGGGGCTCGCACGCGGGGTGCTGCATGTTCGGCGCGGCCAAGCTCACGGGACGGTTCTGGTTTCGCAGGACGTGGACGGGCAAGCTGGTTCTGCTCGTAGAGGAGGAGAGGCCGGCATGGTTCGGCCGCAACGGCCTGACCAAGCTGCGCTGGCGCGACGCGCGCCTGCTCGATCTGGCGGAGGCGCCGATGCGCACGCTGATGACCCTCGAGCGGACCTACCGGGCGGAATTCGGGGCCGGGCCGGCGCCGGTGCTGCAGGCCGTGGTTCCGGCCGGGAAACGGGGCGCCATCGCGACGCCGCTAGGCGATGCCGCCAGCGCCTGAGCGCGACCCGGAGGGCGCGGGCCGAACTGGGACAAAGTTCGGCCCGCCTGCCGTTCGGCTTCGTGAGGTCCCCAAGCCGCAGCGACACCGTCAGAGACCACGATGCGGTTAAGACTTTCTTAATCCGGCGGACGGCGTGGAGCCGACGCCGGTGATCAACGCACACCCCGCGATGCCAGCTACCTCGGTGCGGCAGTTGATTGATCTATGTTGGTATTTTGACCTGTATCTGGTAGATAACAACCACAATTAGTTATATTCTTTCAGTTGCGGACTTGACGCGCGACAGGAGACGCCACGTCTATGGTCGACCCCCGCGTGAGAGGCGCCAATGGAAGACAACACTTCAGTCCCGCATCAGGACCAGGTCGATTTCGTCGAGCTGACCGCCGACATCGTTTCCGCTTACGTGGCCAACAATTCCGTTCCGGTACCTGACCTCCCGACGCTCCTGTCCGGCGTCCATGCTGCGCTGACCGGACTTGGCCAGTCCACTGCGTCCGCCGAGCCGGACTTCAAGCGGGCGACGCCCGCGCAGATCAAGAAGTCGATCACCCCGGACGCGCTCATCAGCTTCATCGACGGCAAGCCGTACAAGACGCTCAAGCGGCATCTCACCGGCAACGGCATGACGATCGAACAGTACCGGCAACGCTACGGCCTGCCGCCCGACTATCCGACGACGGCCTCGAACTACTCGGCGATGCGGGCCGAGTTCGCCCGCAATGCCGGCCTGGGCCACAAGCGACGGAGTCCGGCCGCGAAGCGTGCCGAGTCCGCCGAGACCGTGGAAGCCGCGGACACGGATGGCCGCGACTCTGCACCCGCGAAGTCGGGCCGGGGCCGCAAGTCCAAGAAGGCCGAAGCGGCGGAATGAGCGCGTCGGCCCACCGGTGACGGGTGAGGCCGGACCGGCGGTGCGGGGGCGCGCCGGTCAGTGCGTCACGGTGGCCGGGCCCTGGGCCTGCGGCCGGCCGTTCTGGCCGGCGTTGGCCTGCGCGTCGGGATCGCGGACGTCCTGCCGGACCCCGCTGCCCAGCGTTTCGGGGCGGGCTGTTCCCGAACGTGGGGCCGCCGGCCGGCGCGATCGGGCCGTACGCCTGCCCGATCGTCCGGATCTCGAGGTCGTCGGTCCTGTCGCCTGCCACGGAGGCCCTCTTGCGGTTTGCGCCGGCGCGGCGCGGCCGAGACCCGGCGAAGTGCGGGTCTCCGGCGGCGTTCACGAGGCGCGGAACGACGCCGTCCGACGACCGTTGGCCCGTAGTCATCGTCAGGAGCCGCGCTTGAACCGGTCGATTCCCGCCCTTCTCCTCACCGCCGTCGCCCTGGCTGGCCTTCCGGCCGCCGCCTGGGCGCAGGAGAAGACCGGCGCGGCGCCGAAGTCCGAGACCGCCGGCAAGCCCGCCGCCGACACCCAGGAGCCGGGCAAGACCGCGACCGACGCGGTCACCAGCCCCTCCACGGTACCGCCGACCGAGGGGGCCGTCGGCACCGGCAAACCGCCTGCGGCCGCGGCGCCGCCGGCCGCTGGGACGCCGTCGGGGTCGAACCGGTAGCTGCCCGGTGCAGCACGGCCAGAGCCGAATGGTCCGCCGGCGGACCGATGCGTCGTTCGCAAGTCTGCCCGATGCGGCCGAGACGAGGCGGTCGCAGGCAGGTTGAGCGGGAACATGCGTCAAGAACGGGTCGCCCGAAGCCTTCGCGAGCCCGCACCCCCCCATCGATTCCGCTCCGCTCCGGGTCCGCGGATCCTCCGCCGCCACCTGTCGGGGATCGCCGCGCCCGATCCCCGACTCTGGGGATTGACCGGCGCGATCATCGCAATCGATGCCGCCTGGATGGGGATGGCCGGGATCGCGGTCGAACCGGGCGGTTTCGTCCTCGCGGCGGTGCTCGTCCTCGTTCTTCTGATCGCCGCCGCCGGCCTGAGCACGGTGAAGTCGGACCCGCCGCTGCGCGGCATGGCTCTGGCGACCGCGTTCCTGATCGCGTTCACGGTGCCGGTGACGGTGCTGCACTACCTCGCCGCCGGCCTTGCGCTGCCCTTCGTGGACGGTGCCCTGGTCCGTCTGGAGGCCGGGCTGGGCTTCAACTGGACGGCCTACGTGGCCTTCATGGCGGCGCATCCCACCCTGTCCTGGTGGCTGGCCCTCGCGTACCATTCCAGCGGGCCGCAGGTCGGGCTCGTGGTGATCGCGCTGAGCGCCACCCGCCGCCTGGGACGGCTGTGGAGCTTCACGCGGCTGTTTTCCGCAACGCTCCTCTGCGTGATCGTCCTCGCCGCCCTCCTGCCGGCCCTCGGACCCTACGCCACCTACGCACCGCGCCACGTTCCCTCCGAGCCGCTCGAGACGGTCGGCGCACTCTGGCACCTCGAACCGGTGGCACGGCTGCGGGCCGGCACCCTCGACACGCTGGCCCTGGGCGACCTGCGCGGCCTCGCCACGTTCCCGTCCTTCCACGTCTGTCTGGGGATCCTGACGGCCTGGGCGCTGGCGCCCCTGCCGATCCTCGGCCCGCTCGCGCTCCTGCTCAACGGGGCCGTGATCGTCGCAACGATCAATGCGGGCGGTCACTATCTGCCGGACGTGCTGGCCGGTGCACTGCTGGCTGGGGGAGCCCTGGCGGTGCGGGCGCGTGCCCGCGGCCGCGCGCCGTCCGACCTCCTGGCCTGCCCGGCGCCGGCGGCCGTCAGCCCGGCGGACGCGTGAGACGGCGGCACCCGGAGCGCGAACCACCCCGCGCCAGCGCGATTAGCCGGAGTGTGGAGATGTGCCGGACGATGCCGCAGGCCCGTTGGACGACCCGCGACACCATCACGCCTCCGCGTCTCCGGCCGATCTCCAAGATGCTGACCGGGGTCTCCTGCACCATCGATCCGATACCCCGGCGGCGGTCCCGCTTGCCGGCCGAACCTCCCCTTCATAGATCGTCCCGATGACGGCACTCCCTTTCGACAACAGCTACGCCCGCCTTCCGCAGGGCTTCTTCGCCCGCCGCCCGCCGACGCCGGTGGCGGCGCCCCGCCTGATCCGGCTGAACCGCGCGCTGGCCGAGGAACTCGGCCTCGATCCGGACTGGCTCGCGGGCCCTGAAGGCGTGGCGGCGCTGGCGGGCAACGCCGTCCCGGAGGGCGCCGACCCCATCGCGGCGGCCTATGCAGGGCATCAGTTCGGTCAGTTCGTGCCGCAACTCGGAGACGGCCGCGCTGTCCTGCTCGGCGAAGTGGTCGACCGGAACGGGCGGCGCCGGGACATCCAGCTGAAGGGCTCGGGCCCGACGCCGTTCTCCCGGCGCGGCGACGGCCGCGCGGCGCTCGGGCCGGTGCTGCGCGAGTACCTCGTCAGCGAGGCCATGGCGGCGCTCGGAATCCCGACCACCCGGGCGCTCGCCGCCGTGGCCACGGGCGAGCCCGTCGTACGCGAGACCCTGCTGCCCGGCGCGGTGCTCACCCGCGTGGCGGCGAGCCATATCCGGGTCGGCACCTTCCAGTTCTTCGCGGCCCGGGGCGACGTCGAGGGCCTGCGGGCGCTCGCCGACCATGTTCTGGCCCGGCACTATCCGGAGGCCGCGCAGGCCCCGAGCCCGTACCGGGCGCTGCTCGAATCCGTCGTGGCCGCCCAGGCCGAACTCGTGGCGCGCTGGCTGCTCGTCGGCTTCGTCCACGGGGTGATGAACACCGACAACATGGCGGTCGCCGGCGAGACGATCGACTACGGCCCCTGCGCGTTCCTCGACGTCTACGATCCCCGGACGGTCTTCAGCTCCATCGACCAGAACGGGCGCTACGCCTACGGCGAGCAGCCGCGCATCGCCCTCTGGAACCTGACACGGCTGGCCGAGACCCTGCTGCCGCTCCTGGCCGAGGACGAGACCGCCGCGGTCGCCGAGGCCGAGGCCGCGCTCGCCGGCTACGCGCCGCGTTTCGAGGCGGCCTATCACGGCGGCTTCGCGCGCAAGCTCGGGCTCGCGGAGACCCGGGAGGACGATCCGGCGCTGGCGGGCGATCTCCTCAAGCGGATGGCCGAGAACCAAGCCGACTTCACCCTGACGTTCCGGAACCTGTGCGCGGCGGCTGAACGGCCGGAGGCGGAGACCGCGGTGCGCGACCTGTTCGTCGATCCGACCGCGTTCGACGCCTGGTCCGGCCGCTGGCGCGTGCGGCTGTCGCAGCAGGAGCGTGACCCGACCGCGACCGCGGCCGCGATGCGCGCGGTCAACCCGGCCTACATCCCGCGCAATCACCGCGTGGAGGCGATGATCGAGGCGGCCGTCGAGCGCAGCGATTTCGCGCCCTTCGCGGAGATGCTGGCCGTGCTCTCCCGCCCGTTCGCGGATCAGCCGGAACACGCCGTCTACGCGGAACCGCCCGCGGGCGGCGGAGTCGGCTACCGGACGTTCTGCGGAACCTGACGGGGCGCGAGCGGCAGTCTGCGGGCGGCCGTACCGCCGTCAGGCAATCGGCCACGCGTAGATCTCGTGCAGGCTGCCGTCGTACCGAAACCAGTGCGTCCGGGTCGCCGGGTTGAAGCCGTGGTCCCGGTACGAGGCTGCGATCACCGAGACCAGCGCTTCCGCCGCGCTTCGGTCGTCGATGTCATAGGCCAGAAGTTGTGGAGCGCGCCCCTGTGAGCGGGCAAGATCGCGGACGAAGATCGAATACGACGCTGACTGCATGGAGCTCAACCTATGGTAGAGATCGCCAGATAAAGTCGGTGCGCGCGTCGTGGTTCATCACAGATCTTTGTAAAGGTTAAAGACTTTTAACGGAATTTCGAGCATTTGATCACGTGTGCTGTTTCCCGGTTCCGATCCGGTGACCCGTCATGGTTGGCCGGATCCGGTATATCGGCGCGCGGAGGTGCGTTTCCGACGATCGCCGCCACCGCGGCGGCCAAGCCCTCCGGCACCCTCCACGACATGCAGCCGGGCGAACAGCAGCGCGCCCGCGGCACCGGCTTCGGCGTTCCGGCGCTGCGACGATCTGGCGGACCTCGTCGGCGCTCCCGTGATCGCGCAGCGGCTGCGGTCGACTCGCCGGAACGGATCCGCGTCGTCCTGCGGGTGCCTGCGGCCTCGCGGGGGTCGACGAAGGACCGGACACCGGCGGCCGGGCGCGGCGGGGAGCGCGAACGGCTCGGCGGTCGCCATACCCCAGACCGTGATCGCCACGCCGCTGCGCGCTCCCATCGGGACGACGGCGCGGACGATCGCGGCGCTCGCCGGATCGACCGGGAGCCGGCGCACGAAGGATCGATCGACCTTGATCCCGACGAGGGGGACGCGGCGGAGACAATCGGGCGCGGAGTAGCCCGTCCCGAAATCGTCGATCGCGAGGCCGATCCCGGCCGCGCAGGCGGGTCGGGGTCGCGAGCGTCCGCTCCTCGGTCGCGATGCCCGGCCGCGAGACCGACCCCGATTCCCGCGATGGCGATGAGGCCACGGCGCGTCCGACGAGGAAACCCGTCGACGGTCGCGGAGCCGGATGCGGGATGGGGCCAAGGGCGCGCCCGAGACGGGGGGATCCGATCTCCGCACCGGTCTCGGGCGTCAGGTCACCGCGCAGTGCCCCTTCGACCGTCCGGCGAAACGCGATAGGGAGCCCTGGTACGGGGCGGGCAGGGGGCGGGGCGGTGGTGAAACGGATCCTCGCGGGCCTCGTCGGGCTGCTCCTCGCCCTGTCGGGCGCGCGGGCCGCCCCCGTCGTGGTCGCCTCCAAGCTCGACACAGAGGGCGGGGTCCTCGGGTCGATCATCCTCCAGGTGCTGAAGGCGCACGGGATTCCGACGACCGACAGGACGCAGCTCGGCGCCACCGCGATCGTGCGCCAGGCCCTGATCGAGGGCCAGATCGACATCTATCCGGAATACACCGGGAACGCCGCCTTCTTCTTCGGGCAGCAGAGCCTGCCGGTCTGGAAGGATCCGGAGGCGGCCTACGAGACCGCCCGCGCCCTGGACCTCAGGGCCAACAACCTCGTCTGGCTGACGCCGGCCTCGGCCAACAACACCTGGGCGATCGCGGTGCGCGCCGACATCGCTCAGGCCCACGGGCTCAAGACCATGACCGATTTCGGCCGCTACGTGGCCGGGGGCGGGTCGATCAAGCTCGCCGCCTCCTCGGAATTCGTCTCCGCGCCAGCCGCCCTGCCGGCCTTCGGCAGGACCTACGGCTTCGCGCTCAAGCCGGAGCAGCTCGTCATCCTGGCGGGGGGCGACACCGCCGCCACGATCGCGGCGGCGGCGCGCGGCACCTCCGGAACGAGCGCCGCCATGGTGTTCGGTACCGACGGCAGCCTCGCCGCCGCCAAGCTCGTCGCGCTGGACGACGACCGGCGGGTCCAGCCGGTCTATCAGCCCGCGCCGGTGGTCCGCGCCGAAGTCCTGAGAGCACATCCTGAGATCGCCGCAATCCTCGATCCGGTCTTCCGCCGGCTCGACCTGGGAACGCTGCGGGAACTCAACGGGCGCGTGCAGCTCGGCGGCGAGCCGGCCTCCTCGGTCGCCGCGGATTTCCTTCAGCGGAACGGTTTCGTGCGCGAGCCGGCGATGCGGGCGCCTGCCGCGGCCGGACATCCTGGCCTCCCCGCGGTCCCGGACTGACGCGGTCTACGCGGGCTCGGGGAGAGGCGCCTTCCGTCCGCGATCGCCCTACCTGTGGACCGGCGCCCGCGCTCATCATCGGGATGGAGGAGCCTCTGTGACGTGGATACGCCCCGACCCGGGGGGGCGGCCGCCCGGCCTGATCCGCTCCGGCGTCGATCCGCTGGGTTCGGTCTTCGCGGCCTTCATCGCACTGAGCGTCCTGGCGCTGCCTCTGATGACGGCCCGGCCGAACAGGATCGCGGAGGGGACCTCCCTGATGGCGTGGTCGGCGCTGCCGTCCGGCCACGCCCTGGCGCTCGGGGGAGTCCTCGGGCTCGCCGCGCCGCTGCTCGCCCTGCGGGTCGCCCCCCGCCTGCGCGTCGCGGCCGGCGCCGCGGCGCTCCTGCTCCTCTGCCTCACGGCCGGCTGGGCGGCCGATCACCTGACGGCGCCCGGCGACCGGTATGCCCGCGTCTCGCCGGACGCGGGCTGGTGGCTCGCCTTCGTCTCCGCGGGCCTCGCGCTCGGCGACGGATTGGCCCGCCTGCGGCCGGGGCCGGGCGTCAGGATCGCCTTGCTGGCGGCCGGCGCGCTCCTGACGGGGCTCGCCCTGGGCTCCGGGTTCTGGGATCAACTCTCGGTGCTCCGGGAATATGCCAGCCGCTCCGACACGTTCGGCCGGGAGGTGAGGACCCACGCGGGTCTCGCCCTGTCCTCGGTGGCGGCCGCCACCGCGATCGGGATCCCGGCGGCCATCCTGGCGCGTCCGGTCCCCGCCCTGCGCACGGCGCTGCTCGCGGTCCTCAACGTCGTGCAGACCATCCCGTCCATGGCGCTGTTCGGGATGCTGATCGCGCCGCTCGCCTGGATCGGCCGGACGGTTCCCGGGGCGGCTGGTCTCGGGATCGCCGGCATCGGTGCCGCGCCGGCCTTCGTGGCCCTGTTCGCCTACGCGCTCCTGCCGGTGGCGGCCGCCACCGTCGCGGGGCTCGAGGCGGTGCCCGGCCCGGTGCGCGATGCGGCGCGGGGCGTCGGCATGACCGGGCGGCAATGCCTGTTCCAAGTGGAACTGCCCCTCGCCCGCCCGGCGATCCTCACCGGGGTCCGCATTGTCCTCGTCCAGAACATCGGTCTGGCGGTGATCGCCGGTCTCGTCGGCGGCGGCGGCCTCGGCGTGTTCGTGTTCCAGGGCATCAGCCAGAACGCGGGCGACCTCGTCCTGCTCGGGGCGCTGCCCACGGTCGCCCTGGCGGGCGCCGCCGCGATCCTGCTCGATGCCGTCATCGATGCCAGCCGCTTGCGGGAGCAGAGGCCATGATCGAGCTCGCGCAGGTCAGCCGCAGCTTCGGCGCCCGCCCCGTCGTCACGGACGTCAGCCTGCGGGTCGCGACCGGCGCGATCCTGACCGTCGTCGGCACCTCGGGATCGGGCAAGACGACCCTGCTGCGGATGATCAACCGCCTCGTCGAGCCGAGCACCGGCACGATCCGGGTGGCCGGCCGCGACGTCCGCAGCGTGGCGCCCCACGTCCTGCGCCGCGGGATCGGCTACGCCATCCAGGGGCACGGATTGTTTCCCCACCGCACCGTCGCGGAGAACATTGGAACCGTTCCGCACCTGCTCGGCTGGGACCGGCGCCGGATCGCCGCGCGGGTCGACGAGCTGCTCGGCCTGTTCCGCCTCGATCCGGCGCTCTACCGCGACCGGCTGCCCGGGGCGCTCTCCGGCGGCGAGCAGCAGCGGATCGGGGTCGCCCGCGCCCTGGCGGCCGAGCCGCCGATCCTGCTGATGGACGAGCCCTTCGGCGCCCTCGACCCGATCATCCGCGGCCGGGCCCAGGAGGACCTGCTGGCGATCCAGCGGCGCTACGGCACCACCATCGTTCTGGTGACCCACGACATGGACGAGGCGCTGCGCCTCGGCGACCGCATCGCCGTCATGGATGCCGGCCGCCTCGTGCAGGAGGCGAGTCCCGCGGCGCTGATCGGTGCGCCCGCGACCGACTTCGTCCGGTTGCTCCTCGGCGGCCGGGACCGGGCATTCCAGCTCATGGCCCTGCGCGTCGTGGATGAGCTCGTCGAGCCCGGCGCCGCGCCGGGCGAACCGATCCCGGTCGGGACCTCCGTGCGCGCGGCCCTGGCCGAGAGTCTCTGGTCACGCCGCGCCGCCCTGCCGGTCAGCCGGGACGGCGTGATCCTCGGCCGGGTCACGCGCGCGGCCCTCGAGGCCGAGGGCGCCGAGCCATGAGCCGGATCCCGCGCGTGCTGACGATCCTGCTCCTCGCCGGCCTCGGGGGCTTCCTGACCAAGCCGGAAGCCTTCGCGGCGCTGTTCAGGCCCTTCGCCCCCGGCGATACCCCGCCGATCTACGCCCAGACGCCGCTGCTGACCCTCGCGGTCAACCACCTGCTGCTGGTGGCCGCCGCGACCCTGGCGGCGAGCCTGCTGGCCGTGGGCTTCGCCGTCGTGGCGACCCGTCCGGCCGGGCGCGACGTCCTGCCCTTCGCCCGGGCGGTGGCCAATCTCGGCCAGACCTTCCCGCCGGTGGCGGTGCTGGCGCTGGCGCTGGCGGTGCCGGTCGTCGGGTTCGGCACCGTGCCGACCCTGATCGCCCTGGTCCTGTACGGCTTGCTGCCGATCTTCGAGACGGCGCTGACCAGCCTGAGCGGCCTCGATCCGGCACTCCGGGAGGCGGCCCGCGGCCTGGGACTGACCGGTCGCCAGCGGCTCGTCCAGGTGGAACTGCCGCTGGCCCTGCCGATGATCGTCTCCGGGATCCGCGTCTCGGCCGTCATCGGCCTCGCCACCGCCACCCTCGGCTCCACGGTTGCGGCCAGCACCCTCGGCGAGGTCATCGTCTCCGGCCTGCTCACCGGCAACACCGCCTACGTCCTGCAGGGGGGGCTCACCGTCGCCGCGCTGGCGATCGTCGTCGATGCGGGCTTTCGGGTCCTGCAGCGGAAAGCCGCGCGACGGGCTGGATTTCCTTCCTAGGGGCGACTAGAAGTCCGGCAGGATCGTACGCGCGATTCTGGGGCGTGGAACCCCCTGTCTGATGGTTGGTGCCGACCACAACGGTACCGGATCCTTGACCGTACGGTCGGGGAGCCTGCGGCGTATGTCCAGGCGTCCCGGCGCTAAAGGTCGTAGGGACCGTTCAGACACGGTTTTCCAACTCCCCGACTCGGGATGGTCGAAGGACTTGTTTGCGGGGGCGTACCGCGGACAAAAGCCAGCTGGGAGGGAGGGGCCGTGGGTTCCAGCGATCCCGACTTGCGGATGCGCCAACTCGCGAAGCTGCGTGCGGCCTACGACGCCAGGTCCGGCCTGCCGGACGACCCGGCCGGCCGGAACGCGGCCCGGCATTCGAAGGCGCTCCTGGAGCGGATCCTCGTGGCGCTCGGCGAAGTGCGGGACGGCGAGAAGGCGCGGCCCGGAGCGTAGGGCCGGGCCCCCGCACGCGGCGCCCGCCGTGGCGCAGCGGCTCGGATGGGCGAGACAGGCCCGGCGGCTCCACGCTATGACATCCCGTATGACACCCGCCGACCGAGACCGGCTCGAAAAGTGCCTTGCGCTGGCCGAGCAGGGCGCGACGCCGGGCGAGCGCGCAGCCGGTCGCGCCGCCGCCGCGCGCATCGCCGCCGCCGCCGGCCTCACGGTGGCCGAAGCGCTCCGGGCGGTCCGGCAGCCGCGGGGCCCGTCGCACGCGTCCCAGCCGCCCCCGCGGCGCACCTATGCCTGGGCCGAGCCCAAGCCGGCGGTGGACCCCATCACGGTCGAGGAACTGCTCCGCCAGAAGGCGCAGACCGAGGCGTGGCGCAAGCGGGCGGCGACGGCGGACGCCCGTCGACGCGGGCGGGAACGCGCGGATCAGGAGGCCTACGTGGCGCAGCAGCGCGCCGAGCAGGCGGAGCGCGATCGGGACTGGGCGCGCGCCCGCGCCGCTGCGGCGCCCGACGAGGCTCCGTAGGCTGTGGCGCCGTGCGCCCGGCGGTGGACCGGGTCCTCCGGCAGCCCGTCGGGGTGCCGGGTGGCGGTCCCGCACTGGGCTTTTCGCCTGCGACGGCGGATCCTTCGCTGGGCCGCCGTGTCGGTGCCGCAGCAGCAGGCGGCCCCAGCCGTCAGGCGGCTTCCAGCAGGAAGTTGGTGCGGCGGAACATCAGCTCGCGCCGATAGAAGTAGACGCTGCCTCGACGCATGGCGTCGTGCGCCCTGTCGAGGTCGAAGCCGAACGGCCTGTCCCGCGTCGTGTCGATGCAGCTCACGTAAGTCCACCGCACGCCGTCGATCATCGGCGGGATCGGCTGGTCCTGCCGGACGGCGCAGAACTGCTGTTCGTCCGAAGCCTTGACGAAGATGTAGAACGTCTTCCGCGCGCACATCCGAACCTCCAGAAGATTCCGGGGTGTATCCGCAACGCAACGGTCAAGCTATAAACTGATTCGGCCGCAATGGTCAAGCTTTTGCCATGTTTCCGCCACGGATGAGACGGTACCGGGCCGGCACGGCGCGGTACAGCACGGAGCGAAGCTGCGCCCGGGTCACTCGGCCGGCTCCTGGAGCGGCTTGCCCTTATCGACGACGTAGACCGACAGGATCTTCAGGGTCCTGTCACCGACGACCGTGTAGCCGGCATGGGGTACGCCGCGCCTGTTGATCCCGCGTTCGCCGGCGGGGCGCTCCTTCGGCGCCTGACCCTGTGCCTGGGCGAGCGCGCCCTCGAGCACGTAGAAGGCCTCCTCGCCGTTGTGGAAGTGCCGTCGCGAGGTCGCCCCGGGCGGGATCTCGACGAGCTGCATGACGATCTCCCGCCCCTCATCGCCGGAGACCGGTGAGCGGCCGAGTTCGGTCCGCTTCACCTCCTGGGCGGCGGCTGCGCCCGCAACGAGCAGGGTGCCCGCGGCCCATAGACGAGCCAGAGCAGTGGTGCGGCGGTGGGGGCCCATATCGGTCTCTCTCTTTCGTCGGGGAGCATGACACGGGCCGGCTTGGCCGGGAACGACCGGACCTTCGCTGGCCGTTACAGTCTTCGCCGGCCGCCGGTCCGGCCATCTACAGGCAGCCGGCGCGCCTCAGGGCACCGATCATCTTCCGGCCGACCCGGTATCCGTTCAGGGCCTCGGACCCGAGGATGCGGACGGTCTCGCTCCCGCCGGTCCGATTGTAGAGAAACACTTGGAAGTTCTGTTCCGGCCGGTCCGGTCCGGCGCCGCTGACCTGGCCGCAGAACGCGGCGTCCTGACCGGCCTCGGTCTGGATCGGCCGAACCTTCCGAAAGCGGACGCGCCCGGCTTCCGGGAACACGGCGGCGACCCTGGCGCGCATCTCGGCCTCGGGGGAGAGGTCGAGGCGCGGGAGGTTCAGGCCGGACAAGCCGAGCGCATCCTGTCCGTGGACGACTGCCGGGACGAGGAGGAGCGCCGCGAACGCGCCGAGCGATGCGCGCCTCATGCGGTGCCGCCGGCCGGGCGCCGGTCGCGGGTCTCGGATCGCGGCCGGACCCCCGGCCTGGCCACAGGCTGTCGGCGCATCGGATCCTGAGCGGAATGGGCACCCTGCACGGACGATATTGGATCATGAAGCCAGGCTGAGTGGAAGCAGTCCCGCGAGACCGTCATAGTTCGGGCGGTGCCGCGGAGCGTCGGGCGGCGGCCGGTCCGAACGAGCGGCGCTGTCAATGCGTGGTTGTAGCGTGCTGCGAGCGCCCGGGCGGCCGGCCGGCCCCGCCCTTGCCCGGGGCCCGACCTGATGGCGGCGCGGCGTGGTATTCATGCACTGGGGGACGTAAACCAACTTATGATAGCAAATAGGAGCCGGTGCGGGACGGCGATTCTCTAGGCGGCACGATCATGGATACCGGTTTGCATCTGAGAGAGGCTCTGATCGCCGCTGGCGTCGTCGGCACGTGGTACTGGCAGGTCGCGAACGGCGGCGTCATCCTGGATCGCGGTTCGGCGGAGCTGCTGACCGGCGACCCCGCGCTGGCCGGGAAGGTTCTGGACCTGAACACGTCGTTTGCCTGCCTACACCCGGACGACCGGGAGCGGGTGTTCGCACGGGTCGACGAGCATGAGCGGCGGGGCGGACCGAACGTGATGGAGTATCGGGTCCGCTCACCCGAGGGGCGCGTGCGCGTGCTGCTGGATCGCGGGCGCGTCATCGAGGATGCGGACGGGACGCGCGCAGGCTACGGCGTGTTGCTCGACATCACGGACCGGCTGCCGACGGGCATCGACGCGCTCTCGGATGTGGCCGATCGCTGCCTCGGCCTGCGCGACGTGCTTCTGCAGCATGGCACGACGCGGATGCAGCTGCTGATTGATCTACTGCTGTTCGAGATCGGCCGTGAGATCGCCCATCACGGGGCGGATCCGGAGGGGGCGCGTCTGCAGTAGCGCGGTGGTGGCACGGGGGCATCGCGGCCCGGCTCAACTAGCATCATGGTGCGGGCGGCCGGGACGAAGCCCCGGCCGGGCCGCGGCGGTCGACGGCGACGGTGCCCTGCGCCACGACCAGCACGGGCTGTTGGCGCTCGACGATGATCTGCGGCGCGCAGGCCGCGTCGAAGGCGACGAGGTCGGCGCGCACGCCGGGGCTCAGGGTGCCCGGCCCCAGGCCCGCGACGCGCGCCGGCACGGCGGTGATCGGCTCGAGGAGCGCCGCGAGGTCGGCATCGCTCCGGAGATCGAACCGGTAGGCGGCGAGCTGGGCGCGATCGATCATGCTGGTGACCGAGGACGGGTTCCAGCAATCGCGCACGTTGTCGGTCCCGAAGACGATCGCGACGCCGAGTTCCCGCAGGCGCGGGATCGGCGGGCAGCGGCGCCCGCCCGGCACGCTGCTCAGGATCGCGATGCCGGCGCAGCTCAGGCGTTCCGCAATCCGGCCGAGGCGCAGGTCGTCGGCGTCCGCGAGGGCGAAGGCGTGACTGATGGTGACCCGCCCGCCGAGCCCGGCAGCCGCCGTGCGGGCCAGGATCGCGTCGATCTCGTCGAGACCGGTCTCGCCCGCGTCGTGCAGATGGATGTCGACGGCCCGGTCGTGGCGCTCGGCCAGGGCGAAGACGGCGTCGAGCGGTCCGTCGCGGTCGCCGTCGATGCCGACAGGATCGAGGCCGCCGACGAGGTCCGCCCCCATCCGCATGGCCTCGTCGAGATACTCCGCCACCGGAGGGCAGCGCAGGATGCCGCTCTGCGGGAACGCGACGATCTGGATCTGCATGCGGTCCGCCCACCGCGCCCGCAGGTCGAGGATCTGGGCGAGGTGATCGAGGCGCGTGACGTCGTCGATGTCGACATGGGTCCGCAGGCTGGTCGTGCCGCCGCGGAGCATGCGTTCGAGGAGCGCCTCGGCGCCCTGCTCGGCCAGCGGGAGCCGGCTTGTGCGGCGGAAGGCCTTCTCGTCCTCGATGATCGCGCGGACCGAGCCCCGAGCCCGGTGCGGCCGCCAGCCCAGGCCGAGCATGCATTTGTCGAGATGGACGTGCCCGTCCGACAGGCCCGGCAGCACCAGGGCTCCGGCGAGATCGAGGGTCCGCGCGGCGCGCGGCAGGGCCTCGCGGGTCTCACCCGGGTCCCGGAGCGCGGTCACCCGCCCGGCCTGGATGTCGACCGCGAGGGTGCGACCGTCGGCGGTGGTCGCGTTGAGGAGGCGCAGGTCGCACGGAGCGCCCGGCGTCGGACCAGATCTCGCCATCACCCCGATCCTCCTTCCGTCACGGACGCGCCGAAGCGCGGCCCGCACCCGGCGCATCTGCGCCGCGGCCTTCAGATCGGGAGGGCATGGCTGATCAGCACCACGGCCTTGCCGACCTGATCCGCGCCCGCGATCTGCCTGACGATGAACTGGGCCACATCGGCCCGCGCGATCAGTCCGTTGCGCCAGGATGAGGGCGTATCGAGGACGCGGTAACGGCCGGTCGCGGTCCCGCCCGTGAGAACCCCTGGACGGACGAGGGTCCAGTCCAGCGGGCTGCGACGGATCCGCATCTCCTGGGCGTCCTTGTCGTCGTAGGCGCGTCCGAACACCAGTCGGAACGGAAGGCGCTGCAACGGGCTGATGGCGTCGCGGCTGTCGCCCGCGCCGAAGCCCGTGACCGCGATGAGCCGGCGGACGCCGGCCTTCTCCATGGCGGGAACGAGCAGGTTCGTCGCGTCGGAGAACAGGCGGACCGGTGCGAGCAGGTCGCGGAACGGGACGCCGAGCGCCTGAACCACGACATCCACGCCAGCGAGTGCGGCCTCGATGTCGCGCGCGTTCAGGGCGTTTCCCGGACAGCGCTCGACGCCCGGTTCCGATACCGCGATGGCGTTGGCGGACCGGGCGAAGGCGCGCACGCGGTGGCCGGCGGCCGCGGCTGCCTTGACCGTCGCCAGCCCGATCCCCTGGCTGGCTCCGATGACGAGGATATGGGCCATCGATGATCCCTGTGGCTGATCCCTGATGTCAGCGTCGACAGCAGAGCGTAGGACGCGGGCAAGCGCCATGTGGCCGCTTGCCCTGGGCGCCTCCTCGCCCGGGCGGAACGCCCCGGCGGCCGGCGCCGGTCCACCGGTGGATCGCCGGGTTTCCCAGGACGGCCGCGGTCTTGCCGCGCTGCCAGCGAAGACGGGCGGGAGCCGTCCGGTGTGAAGCATCGCATGCATGGTCCGCGATTCGAACCGCGTCGGACACGCGGGGCGAGGCGCGGCCGGACCTGACCGGACCACGCTTGCGCCTGTTCGCGACGCGCACGGGCGCCATGCGGCCGGTCGAGGGATCGAGGGAACGGCAACGATGCCCTTCGCCCATGCGGCTTCAACGACCTCGGCAATGAGCGCGGGGAACCCGCCGTTTTGGCGCCGGTGGCAGCCTGTCTGCGGCCGCTCGATTGATCTATGTTAAACGCTGGCTGAGAGCGCTCATCTGTGCGGCTGGCCCCGGAGGAGCCGATGGCAGCCTTCTTTTTCGACGTGTGCAACACGGCCGGGTATTTTTGGGACGAGCAAGCGATGGAGTGTGCCGGCCGCTCTGCCATTGAAGCGCACGCGCGTGACCTGCTGACGATTGCCGCTGCATATCACGACGGCGGCACCTACCCGGTCGCTGTCATCGTATCGAACGAGTGCCATACGCCCGTGCTGACCGCTATCAGCCTCGCAGACGGGCCCAATTTTATCTGGAACTGGCCCTCCCGGGATGCCCCGCGCCGGTAAGCTGCCGGGCGACCGGGGTAGGGGTTCCTTCCGGCCCTTCGCGGCCTACGCTCCGGCGTCGGGTCCGTTCCTGCGCTGGGGCGGTCTGGGCTGTCCCGGCCGGGATGCGCCGCCGACCTGTTTTGCGACCGCGTTGCCGGTTCAGCCCGATCGTCGGGCCGTCCAGCGGCCCGAACAGGAAGTCAGGCCGGAGAGCGTCCAGCGACCGCTGCCCCCCGTTCCGCGCAGGCGGCCCGAGACCGAGACGTTGGCGAGGCCCTGGCGGATCGTGCCGGTGATCCGTCCATCCGTAGTGGCGCGGCCGGAGGTGTCGACACCATTGGCTCCGGCATCGTCCACGTTCCCGTCCCGGATGACGATGGGATAGCGGTACGGCCCGGCGCAGCTCCCGCTGTCGGCCGTCGCCACCACCGACCACGCGCCGTCGAAGCGGTTCGCCGTCTGCGCCGCCGCCGGTGCGAGACCGAGGCCGAGAAGCACGGCGGGCACGAGAATGATGTCGTTCAGTCGGATCATGGTCTCCTCTGTAGGCAGTCTGGAGGCTGCGTCGTCAGCCGGGAGGGGAGTCGTCGGCCACATCCGCACTGAGATAGAGAGTCATGAACGCGCCGGTGGCGCGGTCGGCATAGGTATCCGGATCCTCCCCGGGCCAAGGCGGTACGACCTCGGTCGGCGGCCTGCCCCGCAGCAGGGCTTCGAGTTCGGCGACCGTGAGGCCGGCTTCCGTCGCGGCGCTCAAGGCGCGATCCGCATGGAGGCACGGTTCGGACCCGCCGCCCTCGCGACCGCCGAAACCTGTCTCAGGCACGAAGGTCCGGTCCCTCGGGATCGCCGGGCGGCACGTCGGGGCCGAGGTCCGGCTTCGGCAGGTCCGGAGGGACATCGACGGGTGCCGAGGGCTCGTCCGGTCCGAGCGGTCGTTCCCTCGGAGGCGGCTCGAAGCCGGGCGGTCGATCGACGGGGTCGGGATGGGCGGATCCCGCGGCTGGCAGACCTGGATGTGCCATGGGTTTCCTCACGGCCGGGATATCGACCCGGATGACGGAAAGGCAACGGGCCGGACGCGCGCCCGGAGTGGCACGGGCATCCGGCCTCGCGGCCGTGCCGGGCAAGAGGGCTGTCCGCCCAGCACAACCTCGAAATGTGGGCGGAGCCCGCGAGCACGCCGCGATCGGCTCCGTAGACTCGATATGGGGACCAACAGCCTCAACGCACTGAGAAAATTCTACCAGTACGCCGTTTTTTTCTTCGGGGCGGCGCGGCAGGCCCGCGCTGCCATGGCGGGAGCATCGCGCGCGTGCGAACCGGATCACGCGGCGCGTTTCTCCACCACGCGAGTGTCGGAGATCCTGTCGTCCGCGCAGAGCCGCTTGGCCAGGACGCGGGCGATCAGGACGCGGGCGATCAGGACACCGGCGATCTGGGCGCCGGCCAGAACAGCCATGGCCGGGCGCCGTACGCGTCGCCGGCGGACCGCGCCGGGCTCATCGGGGTGTTGGTCAGCGGGATCGAGATCGGGTGAATCGGCACCGGCCCGGAGCACGCCAACCGGAACAGGCCGAAGCACTCGGCGGCCGCGCGGCGTCTCAGGTCGTGGCTCAGGGTCGTGGTCCCTCAATCACGCGCCGGGTTCGGGGTCGGGTTTGCCGTCGCGGCGCGCCTCCCGGACGGGCGGCCGGCCTGGTGGGGTCGGACGGCGCGCTCGGCGACACCGGTTCCAGGCTCAGGCCTCGCCGAGTTCCCGGGCGAGCCGGTCGCGCGCCCGGCTGACTCGGCTCTTCACGGTTCCGCGGGGACAGCCGATGATCGCGGCCGCTTCCTCGTAGGACAGGTCGTCGAGCGCGATGAGCATCAGCGCCTCGCGCTGGGCCGGCTCGAGCCTGTCGAGGGCCGACTGGATATCCCGAACGTCGATCCTGCTCTCCTGGTCGGCCGGTTGGGACAGCCGGCCCGCGTGCAGGCCATCGGGGTCGGGAACCTCGCGGCGGCGCTTGAGGCGCCCATTGAGGTAGCCGTTGCGCAGGATCGTGAAGAGCCACGCCTTCAGCCGGGTCCCGGGCTGGAACCGCTCCCGGTTTTCCCAGGCCTTGAGCAGGGTGAACTGAACGAGGTCCTCGCTCTCGACCCCGTCGCGGGTCAGCGACAGGGCGAACCGGCGCAGGTGCGGCACCGCCGCGATCAGGTCGGCCTGGAATGAGGCCAAGCTCTCTGTCGCCGCCGCGGCATCGAGCGCTTCCAACAGGCGCCGGAGCCCTCTGCCAAGTCGCGAAGTTTCGTCGATGCCCACAACTTCTGGATAGTGTACGGGCCGATCCAATCCCGGATCGCGGACAACGCGCGAGACGGGGGTGCCCCCGACGGTCGGCTTTGTCAGATGTTCGTAGACGTTCAGCATGGACGGCATGCTCATGTCGGTCAGGATATGGCGCCTGTCCTCGACAGGCGGCCCTCTGGCTCAGGCGAGCATTAATCTTTGGTCGGGAGGCGCCGCGTCAATGATGCGGACATACCAGGAAAAACACTTATGTGAGGGAACCGGGTTGCGCACGACCCGTTTGTGCCCCGCAACCAGCGAGCCGGTATGAACGCAGTGAGGTGAGGCGAGCCTTGGTCCGGGATTGGCGACCGGCTCGAAAGTCGGTCGATGTCCGGCTCGAGGGGGAGGCACAGAACCGCATGCGCGTGGCGCAGGATGGTCCCGGTTCGAGCAATCCGGCGGGCAAGCAGTACTTTGGCCGTCGAGGTCTATCGTACCGGTATGGAAAGATCATTGATCGCGGATGATGTGCGCGCATCTTCCGGTCGGCCAGGGTTTACTCAGGAACGACGAGGTGCCCATGACCGACAACAGGAAGACGCCCTCCACCGATCATCTCAAAGGCTCGGTGACGGAAGCCATCGGCAAGCTCACCGGCGCGGTGCGCGTCGAAGCCGAAGGCCGGCGTCAGAAGCGTGACGCCGAGGCGCCGAAATCCGGACGCCCCAAGCCCTCGGGCTCGGAGGGTGCCTGACTCAGACCGGTCGACGGGTTCCGGCCCGGGACCGCGGCGGCCGAACGAGACACGGCCGAGATCACAACCAAGATCGCAACCGAGATCGCAACAGGAGAACGACATGGTCGACACGGATCGGATCACGGGCGCCGCGCAGGCGCTGGGCGGCAAGCTGCAGGGCGCGGTCGGCGACCTGACCGGCTCGCGGCGGGACTCGGTCGAGGGCCGCGCCCGGGAGGCGGCCGGGCAG
>NZ_JAKSYP010000122.1:0-1291 GCF_022829625.1 Methylobacterium sp. E-046
TATTACCAGCATCCTCCCCGCCGTCTAGCAGCCAGTCGAGCAGATCCGCACCGGCGTCGCCGGTCGCGTCCTGGGCTAGCTTGCTCAGCGGCTTCTCGGAATGCTGGGCCCGCACCTCGGCAAACAGCTCACGCGCGAGCCAGTCCAGCTCCGCGTCCGACAGCTTCTTCTCCAAGTGGATTGGCATGGCCCTTTACCCCATGCGGAGCCTCGGCCGCTCGGCCCCGCCCCGATCTGCTCACGGGGCGGGGGAGCGTCCGATCTCACCAGCGGTGGGGGGATACGCAACGTGGCCCCACAGCATGGTGACAGGGGACGGTTAGGCGGCCGTCATAAACATCGGCCGGTTGCTGTCCCAGGTTAGCACTGATGCGAACTGCCAGCCGAGATCGCGTGGCTGGCACATCAAAAAATGGGACGCCATCAGCTCACCGGCGGCCGAGGGCTGTCCACTGCGCGACGATCGACTCGTCGGCAGGCATGTAGGCGTCGACGATGGCGCCCTTGCGGTTCACGACGCAGATCATCGTGGCCTCACGCACCTCGTACATCATCGGCGTCTCGTAGGTGATGCGAAACCGCACCGGCGCGAAGTAGTCGCCCTTCTTGTCCGTCTTATCCGCGCCGGCCGAGACTGCCTCGACCTGCTTCATGCCGGCTTTGCCGGCCTCGCTCATGACGACTGTGCGGCAGGTGTCAACGGTTCGATTGCGGCCAGGCACCCCCGGCAAAGGTTGCCCGATGGACTGGAGGGCGGTGGAGGTGCCTTTCACCAAACCGGTTCCAGGCACCATCGACATGATCGTTTGCTCACCGGCCGCCGCCGAGGCAGGGCCAATCGGTGCGATCTGCCAGGGCATCTGCCACGTGGCCGCCGAGGTATCCGGCGCGGCGGGTGCATCCTGCGCCAGCGCAGGTCCGGCCAGGGCAGAGATGAGGGTAGCGCAGCAGATCGAACGTATGGACATCACGGCGTTCCTTCTTCGCGGGGGTGAACGAGGGGCCGCGGCATGAAGCTAGTCCGTCGGCGCGAGGGCAGATGGCAGCGTCCAGGGTGAGGACGGTGCAGAAGTGGAAGGGGGGACGGCGGAGCGACTGCCTCGCGCCCGGTGCATGGAGGCGTAGGCGACTGCGCCGGCATCAATCCGCTCCCGAGCCGAGGTCGGCCGGCTGATGATGCTCGCCGTCTGCTCGGCATCGCGGTAGGGCACCCGCGCCTGAGAGGCCGCTGTCGCCGCTTTTGGCTTCCTGAGAGACCGCGCGTGCCTCGCCGGTCCCGGGTTCAGTATCG
>NZ_JAKSYP010000123.1:0-384 GCF_022829625.1 Methylobacterium sp. E-046
AGCGTGGCGGCCATCTTGACGATGGAGAGCACGCTGGCGCGGGTGGTCGCGTCGTCGATGCCGGTGAACGCCAACACCAGCTCCATCACCTGCGGATCCTCGAGGAACGTCCGCGCCCCCGGCTCCTCGTCACCCCCCGACGACGGTGCCACGAAAAACGTCTCCACCGGCACGTGCAGAACGTCGGCAATCGCCTGGAGACGCCCCGCGCCGATCCGGTTGCGCCCCTTCTCGTACTTCTGCACCTGCTGAAAGCTCACGCCCAGCGCGTGACCCAGGGCGGTCTGGCTCAGCCCCTGTGCCTTGCGTAGGCTCGCCACAAGACCACCGATCGTGCGGTCCGCATCCGTCGTGAGCTTCGGACTGTTGGCCATCGTCATGTCG
>NZ_JAKSYP010000219.1:0-690 GCF_022829625.1 Methylobacterium sp. E-046
GTTTCGCGTATGGCGGCGTCAACAATCAGATCGTTTTCTACGGGCCCAACACCTCGACGCCGTTCTTCGTTGGCCGCCAGAACAACATCGAGATCGGGTACGCCTACGGCGGTGGCATCGAGTACGCCGCGCCGACTGCCAGCTTCGTCCGCCGGTTGAATTTATTTAATTCGAGCCCCGTTACGGTCAAGGTTGAATACCTGCACTTCGAACTTGGCCACCGTACTATCCAGAACCCGGGTGTGAACGGCCACTCGTGAGCCTATGCCGGGCGCGTGCTCAATGACGGTCACCTCGTACTCTGGCCCATGAGGACACCCAGCAGCAGGCGCTGACGCGGAAGCTTGAGAGTTTCGAGCCACTCTCCGACCAAGCCCGCTCGGCCCTGAACGGGCTGACGCTCAAGGTCCGGCAGGTCGGTGCACGCCAGGATCTGATCCAGGAAGGCGACAAGCCTGACAATGTCCTCCTGATCCTCGACGGCTTCGCATGCCGGTACAAGGTGCTCCCGGACGGCCAGCGTCAGATCATGGCTCTGCTGGTGCCGGGCGACTTCTGCGACCTGAACGTGTTCATTCTCGACGAGATGGACCACACCATCGGCACGATCTCGACGTGCCAAATCGTGGACATCCCGCGCCAAGCCATCGATGACATCGCAGCCCATCACCCGAGTATCGCGCGCGCTTT
>NZ_JAKSYP010000127.1:0-673 GCF_022829625.1 Methylobacterium sp. E-046
CCTGCCCCCGCTTCTGAGCGGCAGCCGCAGCCTTCAAGGCGTTGCCGATCTGGGCGTACTGGTTGCTCGGCTGGGCGGGCTGCACAGCAGGGTCCGACGAGAACCCGCCCGGTGCCGGCTTGGTGGTGAGGGGCGGGCCGAGATGCAATCGCAGGTGAACGAGACGATGCACGCCGCTGGCGAGGCGATTGCGACGCTTGTGCTTGGCGGCGCACCGGAGGTGGTCATCGGCGGCTACAGTCAGCAGGTCGCGTTCATCCCCAGGCGGGTGGCGCATGCCTGATGCGACACGTCCGGCTCGCCTCACTGCGTGGCTTGGCCGGGGCACGACGGCCCGCAAGGCTGCGCGGCGGTCCACCGCGACGCAGGCCCGCATCATGCTGGCGCCCTTCGGTCCCGGGCCGTGATTCTGCGCAGCAGCCGCAGCCTGCACCGCGATGGCCATCTCGGAGTACTGGTGGGTGGGCGCGGCGGGCTGCGCGGCGGGTCGCGCGGAGAACCCGCCCGGCGCCGGCATGGTTGTGACGGAGTGGCTCGACAGGGACGCCGCGGCGGAAGTTGCGTCGGCGTGCCCCGCCAGGGCCGCCGCCTGGCCCATGATGCCGCTCAACCCGACGGCCGACCGCTGGACCTTTGTATCGATGGGGGCGCAGCCGGGTGAGGCGATGGCGTG
>NZ_JAKSYP010000134.1:0-10750 GCF_022829625.1 Methylobacterium sp. E-046
AGCAGAGTGCTGCTGGCGCACCGGACAACTGTGGCATTGCCGCCGGGAGCACGAACGTGGCCGCGATTGTCGGGCAAGCTGGTGCCGGCCGTGGCGCAAGGGAAGGCCGCCGCCGGCGACCCGATCGGTGACCTGATCCGCAACCTGGATCTCGATCAGGACAGCTGACAGCCGGGCGAGCGCCTGCGGCCGCGGCCGCAAGGGCAGGGCCCACCGAATAGGGCGCCGCGGCCCGTGCGGCCGTCCGCCCCCGCGCGGACGCACCGCGCATGACCGAACCGGATCACGGCTGACAGCTGCGGCCGGTCGGCGGGGCAGAGGAGCGGTGCTCGGGCGGGATCGGCAGGGTGCTGCTCTGCGCCGCCGGGACTGGAGAAGGCGGAGCGGCGTCCCCTCAACGCCCGATCGGCTCGACGGGGTGCTCTTGAAGCCGAAACGCCCGCCCCCACCCGGTGAGAGGGGACGGGCGTGCGATGATGCCGGATCGCCAAAGGGGCGAGCCGCCCGCCGCTCAGGCTGCCCGAACGGTGGCGAGGAAGCGACCGACCTCAGCGGCGAGGTGCTCGGACTGACGCGACAGCTCCGACGCTGCGCCGAGCACTTGGCTCGCTGCTGCCCCGGTCTCCTCTGCAGCGCCCGCCACGCCCGCGATGGTGCTCGTCACTTCACCGGTGCCTGCCGCCGCTTGGCTCACGTTGCGCACGATCTCCTGAGTTGCCGCACCCTGCTCCTCGACGGCCGCGGCGATCGAGGTCGTGACGCCGCTGATCTCCTGGATGCGGCCCGCGATCGAGCTGATCGCCGAAACGGCCTGATCGGTTGAGGACTGGATCCGAGCGATCTGGCCCGAGATCTCCTGCGTAGCCTTGGCGGTCTGCTCGGCGAGCGCCTTCACCTCGGAGGCGACGACTGCAAAGCCCTTGCCCGCCGCACCGGCACGGGCGGCCTCGATGGTGGCGTTGAGCGCCAAGAGATTGGTCTGGCCTGCAATCGAGGAGATCAGCCCGACTACGTCGCCGACCCGGGCCGCCGCGGTGCTCAGTTCCTGCACCAGGACCGCCGTCTGATCGGCTTCGCTCACGGCGCGCTGCGCGAGGCTGGCCGAACCGTCCACCTGGCGTCCGATCTCCTGAACGGAGGAGCCCAGTTCCTCAGCAGCGGCGGCCACGGTGTTCACGTTGCTGGCAGCCTCCTCGGCGGCCGCGGCGACGGTGGTCGACTGGCTCGCCGTCTGTCTGGCGGTGGCGGTCATGGTCTGGGCTGTGGCCTGCAGCTCGGTCGCCGAGGATGACACCATGCCGATGATGCCGCCGACAGCTTGCTCGAAGCCGTCGGCCATCTGGCGCATGCCCGCTCTCCGCTGCTCCTCGGCCGACAGCCGGGCGTGGGCCGTTTCCGCCTCCAGCTGGCGCGTCCGGATCACGTTGTCCTTGAACACCTGTACCGCAGCAGCCATCGCCCCGATCTCATCGCGCCGACCGGCGCCAGGAACGCCGACCGTGGTGTCGCCGGCGGCGAGGGCAACCATCGCTCCTTCCAGCCGGACGATAGCCCGGGAGACCCACCGCTGCAGGATAACGAAGCTGACCACCGCGACGGCGAGGATGCCGATCGCCATCCCGGTCAGCAGCAGAACCCACGTCCGCGCCTGATCGGCGGATCTCGTGGCCTGGACCGTCAAAACCTCCATCGCTGTCGTCGCGACGGCGAAGACGTTGGATTGCGCATCGCCAGCGAGCTTCAGCCACGTCTCCATGCCGAAGGCGAGGGGCTGGCCGGTGGCCGCGGAGGTGTCGATCGCCTTGCGGAGGCTTGCAAAGGCATCGCCGGAGAAACTGTTCTGTGCCGCCGCCAGCGCCGAGCGGAGGGCCGCGGGGACATGCTCATCGATCAGATCGGCCATGACGCTGAGACCGGAGGAGACTTGATGCGCATATTCGCGCAGCGCCGTCGCCTCTTCCGGCTGAACCGCCCTGTTCTGTGCCAGGATCGTGCGCACCTGGAAGCGGAGCAATCCAGCATGGAGCCGCGCCTGCCACGCAGTCGCACTGATCTGGATGACGGGGAATGTCGTGGCGTCGAGCGCCTCGATGCGGTGACCTAAGAGCTTGGTTGCATGCTGCAAGGCGTTCAGCATCGGCTCAAGGCGCTCGTCCAGCCGCGCCCGCACGGTCTTGTCGCGAGCGCCAAGCTCCTGGCCGAAGCCGTGACGACTTCGCGGCGGATGGCCTGCCAGCTCTCGTAGGTGGTGGTGAGTTCGCGGTGGACCTGGGCCGCTCCGTCAAGCGACAAGCCGGCCAACCCATTCAGGCTGGCCTCCAACGCCTTCGTCGCCTCAGAACGATACTCAAGGGCGGCCTTGCGCTCTTTCTCGTTCCGATCGCTCCCGATCAGCAGAGCGGCCGATGAGGACCCCCATTCGAGGCGTGTGGACGCGAAGCTCTGAAAGATAATCCGGTCGAGCTGCGCCAACGTGGCGACTTCGCCTGCGCTCTGCTCGACTGTGAGAGCCTGTCTGATGCTTCCGCCTGCGAGGCACAGGGCTATAATACACATCAGGCCGAACAAGCCCGATAGAAGCGCGCGTACCGAGATCTTCATCGCAGGTTCCACGTTCATACGCTGCATAGCAGTCGGTGGCAGCTTTTAGATCGTAGCCGGCAAACCGGTTGACGAAGATTTAACCTTGCTCATTAGACGAGCGCGGCTGTCCAATTCTTAGCCGATCGCTCGAACAGGGCCGGCGAAGCTCACACCGCCAGCCGAACGATACGCCGATGGCTTGCCGCCGGATTGTCGGACGAATTCGAGGGGGTGTGTGCCCCGGGCTCTAGAAGCTTGGCCATAATAATGGATACGGTCGCCTGGAAACCGATGTGACGTGACTACACGATGGGCGACGACAACGCGGGCTTGCTCCTCGCTCTAGCAACGGAGAATGCCGAATTGCGGCAACAGCTTGCGTCCGCCCAGGACCTGCTCGTCGAGACCGCTATCGACGCGGGCCAGCTTCATGCCCGCATCGAGGCCCTGCAGGCGGAACTCGCTGAAGTTCGCGCCCGGTTCGATGCGTGGCGGACGGAGGCGTCGCGTATGCGGGACGGGGTCCAACGTACCGCCTGACGCAGGCCTCTCTGCGAGAGCCGAGATCTAGGGCCGCGGCGGCTCGGGCATCTTGTACCGCTGCGACCAGATGAGACCCCGCACCGTGCTGGTCAGCGTCGCTACGCCCGGCTGCTGCCCCAGGAACTGACCCGTTAACGCCGTCGCGCGGGCGATCGCGAGCTCCAGGGTCGGAGCGTCGAAGGAGGCGGTGTCGACGTCCATCCCACCTTGGGGACGCCGTCGGGCAATCCGAAGCTGGTATTCCGGGGTGGGGAGCATGCAGCCTCAGGCGCAACCCACTTCCGGTCGCAGCTTCGGCCTCGGAAACGCGATGGTCCGACCGGTGAACGGATCGAATTCGAGCAAAGCGGTACGCCTACGCAGGGACAGCTGACAAACCACCGCCAAATCCCGACGTGATCGCAGCCCTTCCTACAAGTGCGCGCAGAGCGTTAAGAAGTGGCACACCTAACCCGTCGCCGGTGCGGGACAGTTTGGACGCGTCGAGAAGGTGGAAGGTCATCCCGGGACCGCTCGTACGGATCGGTCCCGAGAGGCAGGCCATTCCGATAAGGACACCTGTTCCCGCGGCCGCGCTCACCCCAACGGCTTCGGGCGCCGCGATGGCTAAAACGCGGCCGGTGGTGGCAGCGCCGAGGGCGCCGTCGACAACCCAGCCTCCGTGCAGAGCAATTCCGGGAGGTCAATGGAGCGCGGGGGCAGCTCAGTGGGCCGGATACGGCCCCCGGTACCAGCAGCGGTCCGGACGTCGGCCTGCGTGGCGCAGCCGCGGGCAGCGGCGCTGCCCTGAGCGGCCGGCCGACCCCTCACGCCCCGCGATTGCGGTACCGGGGGGGTCCCGCTGCAGGGCACCGCACCCGGGCCCAGGGCCATAGCGCCACAGGGCTGGACCTCTCCTACCAGCGGCCCGTTGCTCCTGCGCGCTCGCATCATCGAGCGAGCGAGGTACATCGGTGGCAGAACAACTCTCCGGACAAGACGGTCGGCAAGGCAAGCGCGGCAGACCGGTGCTCTACGTCCTGATCGTCAGCGTGGGTTTGATGCTGGCCGCGCTGGCCGGGCTCATGATGTGGCAGGGCGGAAGCTCACCGCCCGACTACGCGAGCCAGAGCCAGGACGCCTCGCGCAGGCAGATCACGGGAACCGGGGACGGTACAGGCAGCGCGACGTCGACGTCCAACAGCACCGCTGTTCCAGGCGGCAATCCATCCTACCCCCAGCCGGCGGCCCGTAGCGCCAATCCGTAGGAGGAGGCCGTGACCCACCACACATCCGATCCGACCCGCTTGCTGGTCGTGTACTACTCACGCAGCGGCGCGGTCGAAGCGCTTGCGACGGCTGCGGCTAAGGCCGCGCGAGACGCCGGCGCGGAAGTGCGCGTGCGTCGACCACGAGAGGTGGCCGATGCGGCCGCGATGGCGAAGGTCGAAGGCTGGACCGAGAGCGCGGCTCGGCAAAACGCCCTGTACGAGGCTCCGACGCACGAGGATGCCGAATGGGCGGACGCGATCCTGTTCGGCACGCCGAGCTACTTCGGAGCCATGGCAACCGAGCTGAAGAACTTTCTCGACCTGCTCGGCCCTCAGTGGAAACGCGGCTCCTTGGCCGGCAAGGTCGGGGGCGCCTTCGCGGCGGCCTCCTGGCCGCATGGCGGCTCCGAGGTCGTCACGCTGTCGCTGTACGCGCCGATGGCGCATCTCGGCATGGTGATCCTGCCGACCGGCTACACCGATGAGGCGATGCTGGAGGCGGGCTCCCCCTACGGCGCGTCCGCGATCGTCGGTAAAGAGAACCAGCCCCCGCGGTCGGAAGACCTCGACGCCGCGCGCCATCAAGGGCGGCGCATGGTGACGATCGCAGGTGCGCTGATCGCGGCCGGCGAGATGCCGTGTCGCCGGCGGGATGCCGACTAAGCCAAGCCGTCCTCGGACGCGCTGTCGGGATCGTCGAGCTTGCGCTTAGCGTCCTCGAGGAGGTCCTCGCCCTCCGGTTCGCCACCGGTCGTGGGATCCGGGGTGTTAAGACCCCGGATCGGTACGGTGGGGGCTGGACGCGCGCGCACACCGGCCTGTCAGGCCCCGACAGGATGCGGGCAGCCTGTCTATCGGCCCCGCAGGACGAAGATCCAGCTCAGGAACAGGACGAGGATCGACACTCCCAACAGCCAAAGTCAACCACCCGTCAGCACGGCGTTGTCGCCTTGGGCCGGCGTTGATGGCGTTCACTGCGCCAGAGCGCGACAGCTACGCGCCGGGCCTCGTAGCTACGCCGCAACGGCGTGCCGAGGCCGCCCTGCCCTTCGGGCGCGTACCCATAGGTCAGGACCCCATCCGGTCCATAGATCCGGTGCATCTCCTCGCGCCAGAGCCGATCCGCGGACGCGAGAGCGGCTTCCGTGAGGGCCAAGCGGGTTGGGTCGGACAGGGACATGGGAACTCCGCGCGCATATCGCTCAACGCGGCGACCGAGATAGAGGTCCACGGAGTTCCGGGTCCCCCGCGACGCGCGACCCCGCACCGGCGCGCGGCAACGATCTTGACCGGGCGGGCCGGAGGTTTGGGCGGGGTCGCCGAGGCGGCGCTTGCACGCGTCAGCCGGGCACAGCCCTCCGCCGGTTCCGACCGATGACCTTGCGCAGGATCCGGGAGACTTGGTCGGCCGAGTAGGGCTTGTGGAGCAGCTCGAAGCCGTTGGCGCTCTCCTGCGCCAGGACGTGGCTGTAGCCGGAGGCCAGGACCACAGGCAGGTCCGGCAGTCGCCGCTTCAGCACCTTGGCCAGCTCGATCCCGCCCATGCCCGGCATGACCACATCGGAGAACACGACGTCGAAGCCGGCCCCGTCCCAGCCGATCCGGTCGAGCGCCTCCTCGGCGTTCGTCGCCCAGACCGTCTCGTACCCCAGATCCTCCAGGATCTGCGTGGCGAAGCGTCCGACCTCGACGTTGTCCTCGACAACCAGCACCCGCTGACCCGCGCCGCCCGGATCGGTCTCCGCGACCTCCCCCCCCAACGCGGCGACGGGCCCTTGGGGCTGGACCTCCGGAAGGTAGAGCGTGAAGGTGGTTCCCCGGCCCAGTACGCTCTCGACCTTCACGTCCCCGCCCGATTGCTTCGCGAAGCCGAAGACCTGGGAGAGGCCAAGGCCCGTACCCTTCCCGACCTCCTTGGTCGTGAAGAACGGCTCGAACACACGGTGGATCAGGTCGGGCGGGATGCCGCATCCGGTGTCGCCGAGCGAAACGGCCGCGAAGGGACCCGGCGCACCGGCATGGCCCCGTATCGGCGGCAACGGCGCGCCGCATTCGAGCCGCAGCGTGAGGGTGCCCCCCGCCTCCATCGCGTCGCGGGCATTCACCGCCATGTTCACCAGCGCCGTCTCGAACTGGCTGAGGTCCGCCTTGATGTAGCAAGGCTTTGCCGGGAGCTGGGTGAGGACCTCGATGCGGGCGCCCGTTATCGTGTCGAGCAGCTCGGCCACGGCATGCAACCGCGCTCCGACGTCGAGTGTCTCGGGTCGCAGCGTCTGCCGCCGCGCGAAGGCGAGGAGCTGACTGGTCAGCTTGGCGGCACGGTCCACCGTCTCCGACACGGCATTGAGGTAGCGGCTCTTGCGCGCCTCCGGCAGTTCCGGACGGCGCAGGAAATCGACCGACGAGCGGATGATGGTGAGCAGGTTGTTGAAGTCGTGCGCGACGCCGCCGGTGAGTTGGCCGACCGCCTCCAGCTTCTGCGATTGCCGCAGCACCGCCTCCGTCTCGATGAGCTTGGAGGTGCGCTCCTCGACGCGCTGCTCAAGGGTCGCGTTCAAGGCTTCGAGCTTCGTAACGGCCCGGACGCGCTCGATATGCGCCCAGGAACGCTCCGTCACCTCGGTGATCAGCGCGAGCGCGTCGTCCGACCAGACCCGGGGAACACGGTCATGGATGGCCATCAGCGCGGTCAGGCGACCATCCTTGACGAGCGGCATGCAGATCGTGGCCGCGATGCCGATGGCCTGGAAGGTGGCGGCCTCCGCGGGCGCCAGCTCCGCGAGGTTGTCGTTGATGACCAAGGGGCGGCCGGCGCCGAGGTCCCGGACGGCGCGCTCGCCGAACGTCGCGAGGCTGTAATGGCCGACGATGCTCGGGGAGCCTTCGGCCGCCCAATCGCCCCGGATGGTGAAGCCGTCCTCGTCCGGGTCCATGTCCGCGTAGGCGCAGTTGGAGAGACTGAGATGCTCGGCGACCATGCGGGTGGTCGTGGCGAGGATCTCGTCCGCATCGGTGCTCTTCGCGGTCTCCCTGCCGAGTCGATCAAGGAACTGGAGGCGGGCCTCGTTGGCGCGCAGGGCCGTCTCGGCTTGGATGCGCCCGGTCGTCTCGGTGCAGGCGCAGAACATGCCGGCGACCCTGTCCTGCTCATCGCGGACGGGAGAGTAGGAAAAGGTGAACCAGGTCTGCTCGTCGTAGCCGCGCCGGTTCATGGTCAGAGGCAGGTCGTCGGACCATGTCGGCTCGCCGGCAAGCGCCCGGTCGATGAGCGGCGAGATGTCGGGCCAGATCTCCGCCCAGATGTCGTGGAAGCGACCGCCCAGCGCCGCCGGGTGCTTGTCGCCGAGGATCTCGGCGTAGGCGTCGTTGTAGAGGAAGCCGAGTTCGGGGCCGAAGGCCACGAACATCGGGAAGCGCGAGCCGAGCAGCAAGCTCACGGTCGAGCGCAGGCAGGCAGGCCATGCCTCGGGGGCCCCGAGCGGCGAGCCGGACCAGTCGTGGGCCCGCATCGCGGCACCCATCCGTCCTCCTCCGGCGAGGAACGACGGTGCCGGGATCACAACAGCCTCAGGGATGGGATGAGCGGAACGAACAACTGAAGTACCGATCCCGCTGCTGTGGCCAGGCAGTCCCGGACCGCGGATGAGTCCGGACTTGAGACGAGTCCAAACGTGCGACGACATCCCGTGGGCCGGTTGCCGTCGCAAGTCGAGCGAGGCTTCGCAGTATCAATGAAGGAATCGATGGTTCGCAAAACATCATAGATCAACATTTATGGAACTCACGCGGCCCGATGGCCTCGTCGATGTACGTCGCAGCGGGGAAGGGGCGCGCTGCAACCTGCCGCTCGTCCGGCCTGAAGACATCGGTGGAAGGCGTGTTCCGCCGTCAGCCTGCTGGGCGCCGACCGGGTCTTCGTGCGACCGCCGCGACACTCGGATCGTGTCGCCGGGGACTCGCCTCGACGCAGACGCCGCGGCGAACGAACCAGTATCAGATCTCGGGGACATCCCGGAGCGGAAGCGGTGGCTGCTCGCCCCCCGGCAAAGCCGCCGTTTCGCGGTGGCCTGACGTACCCCGTTCACACGCGGGATAAACGGTTTCGAGGTGCCGACCATCCTCGGAACGCCGGTCGGCAGATCCGCGAACTCCAGCCTCACAGCCTGTTTATGACCCGGCCACGGGCCAGACCTCCACGACACCGTGTGCCACGGCACAGGGAGACCGAGATACCAACTTGATGGCTTCAGCGATATTCTCGGCTTCTATGATGGCAAACCCGGCAATCGGGAGCGGCGATGACATGAAAGCCGTATTTTCTACCTGAACACCTTTGGCGTCGGGATTGCGAACCTGAACCGGCGAACCCGCTCTGCCGACGAGTGCTCCAGATTCGACGAGGCGCTTATCGTGTGCATGCGCGGCATCGCGTACTTCCGGAGTGATCCGTTCATACCCTGCTTCGTTACCGTATCCGATGGTTACGAACTTGGGCATGCGCGGTCCTCTCAGAATCGGCTGATGCTTAGTGGATTGCGACGCTTCCTGAACGCGATTTCCTCGTTCGGTCAGGCGCGACATCGGGTAGGTTGCCAGCCCAATCCAGATTTCGGCGACCCGGCGTTGAGCCGCCGTCCGCTTTCGACGCGACGGACATCCGCCTGCGACGCTGACGCGAACCAGCGTCTGCCACGAGGCTGGATCGAAGGCGGAACGTCCGCTTCGGGCCGGAAGTCCAACGTCCGAAGGCCAGCCATTGCGGACCTTTGTCCTCTAGCTGAAGCATGTCGGAGACGGGATCGTCTTTCCGACGACGCTCGGGAGCCGGTCCCGAGCCACTCGAAACGGGTCCGTCTTGTCGGATAATCGTCCAGGGCCGGGTGCGAATGCGTCTTCGAGGCGAGGACGTCCGGCAAGGCCGGGATCAAGCGACAAGAGTTCGAGGCGGCCCTGGCCCGTCGACGCCCCGCGGACGTGCCCGTCGTGTGGAAGCTCGGCCGGCTCGGCCGCTCGCGTGCCGAGATGATGCGCACCGGCGACGGGTTGCGGGCGGCCGACATGCACATCCGCTCACGCACCGATCTGTTCGACAGCGCCACGGCATACGGCCGCTCCGCCCGACCGATGCAGGGCGCCCTGGCCGAGTGCTTCCTCGACCTCAACCGTGAGCGCACGACAGGGGCTGACGGCGGGGGCCGCCCGGGGCCGCAAGGACGGGCGGCCGAAGACGCCGAGTGGGGACGACCTCCGGTCGGCCGTGCCTCGCTCGCCGCCGGCCCGATCCGCGTGGCCGACATCGCCAGGCGGCTCGGGGGCAACCGGGACACGTTCTACCGCTACTTCCCGCGACCGGGCCCATCGCATCACGGGCGGATGCCGACGCGATCAGGCCGGCGAATGGCCCGCGGCGATCGCCTCTTTGTTGATGGACGGGGATCTGCGCAGCGCTGACGCCACGCTGTGGTCCGGCGGGCGTTGCCGTGTCCTTCCCGTTCGGGTGCCGCCGGCGCGTCCTCCCGGCTGTCGTGGAGGAGGTTCGATCCGAAGCCAACAGCGCCCGCTCAGCGAAGGACGATCCTGCGGCGTCAAAAGGGAAACGTTTCTGCTCACGCGTGCGTTATCGCCGTTCATCGACACAGAGGCTCCAATGCGCCATCGCACGCTCGTCACAGCCCTTCCGTTCATGCTGCTCTTCTCCGGGGCCGCCGTCGCACAGGCTCCAGCCGCAGCTCCGTCCGCGACGGCTCCCGGTGCATCGGGGGTCGCGGCACCACAGCCGGGCTCGACCGGTGCCGCGGGCACCGTCACGGGCACCCCCACGGGTCGACCTGCCGACACCATCACGAACAACTCAGCGGCGGGTGGCAACGCCGACCAGCCCTCTCGCGCCGTGCCCCAGGGCGGCGGAGGCGGCGGCAACAAGTGAGCAGATCACCGGGCTGACGGAGGCCGCGGCCATCACCGCGGGTGATGGCCGCCTTCCAGCGCGGATGACCGACCGCGCGGGATCTGCGTCCCTGGGAGATGCCGCCGGGCGGGTCATTTGATCCGCGCGACGGCTCAGCATCACGGAGAGCGGCCTAGCCATGACTGAGACGGACAAGCCTTCGGGCGTGAGCGTGGTGCCTCCGACAACACCGGTCCGGACCGTCACCGTGCCGGACCCGACGGCCGGCCGCACGTCTGCGGGCCGGGACGTGGTCAAGGACGCCGAGAGCGAGCCCGACGACCCGGACAAGGCGGCCAAGGATGGCTTGGCGTGATCCCCATGCGCCGCTCCTTCGCGCTCCTGGCCGCTCTAGCCACCCTCGCCTGCCTTCCTGCTGCGGTTGGTGCCCAGACCCCGTCGGGGCCGCCGCGAAAGCCTGCGGAAG
>NZ_JAKSYP010000160.1:0-114105 GCF_022829625.1 Methylobacterium sp. E-046
CGACATGCTGTTCATGGCCGGCGGCGGGCGCACCACGCGCGTGCACGGGCCGTTCTGCTCGGACAGCGAGGTCGAGACCGTGGTCGCCCACCTCAAGCGCCAGGGCCGACCCAGCTACCTCGACGCCGTCACCGCGGACGACGAGGAGGGCGCGGCCGAGAAGGGCGGCGCCAAGGGCAAGGCCGGCCCGGCGGAACTCGAACTCGACGGTGCCGTGTTCGATCAGGGTTCGTTCGGCGAGACCGGCGGCGACCTCTACGATCAGGCCGTGCAGGTGGTGCTGCGCGACCAGAAGGCGTCGACCAGCTACATCCAGCGCCGCCTGCAGATCGGCTACAACCGCGCCGCCTCGATCATGGAGCGGATGGAGGTCGAGGGCATCGTCGGCCCGGCCAACCATGCCGGCAAGCGCGAGATCCTGGTGGAGGACGCCGTCGGCTGAGGGCGGCTTTCCTCGGACGGTGCCTCGGCCAGCGCAGCTGGCAGCGCATCGGATGGCGCGCCGGGCTGGTCGGACGGAAGGCCGCCCCTCCGCGTCCCGGGGCCGCCGGCGCGCCGGGACCGGTTTCCGGCCGTGCGGCGTCGCGATGACGTCTCCAGACGCGCCGCGCTCGATGCGCAGCGGGCGCCGGCGTCGCAGACGCCGATGTCCATCCGGGACGCCGCCATCCTAAGGTCGGCTCCGCGGAGCCGCCGGGACTCCGGAACGGGCCCCGCCCCGGCGGGTTGTCTGGCCGGTTTGCTGCAGCGCAGCCGCACGGGAGGCAGGGATGGCCGAGCCGACGACGACCCTCAAGGACAAGGCCGCCTGCGGCACCAAGCCGGCGCCGCCCTGCACGCTGGTGATCTTCGGGGCCGGCGGCGACCTGACCAAGCGCCTCCTGATGCCCTCGCTCTACAACCTCGCGGGGGCCGGGCTCCTGCCGGAGGGCTTCTCGATCCTCGGGGTCGACCACAACGACGGCACCGACGAGGGTCTGCGCGACACCCTCACCAAGACCCTGGAGGCGTTCAGCCAGGACCCGACCTCCGAGTTCCACGCCGACCATATCGACCAGACGAGCTGGGGCTTCATCCGCGACCGGCTGCACTACCTCAAGGGCGACTTCGAGAAGCCCGAGACGTTCTCCGCGATCCGGGAGCGGGTGACGGGCAGCGCGGTGTTCTACTGCGCGGTGGCGGCCCGCTTCTTCGGGACGATCGTGGACGGGCTCGGGCAGGCCGGCCTGCTCAAGCAGGAGGGTGACGAATTCCGCCGCGTGGTCATCGAGAAGCCGTTCGGCTCCGACCTCGCCTCGGCCCGGGAACTCAACGCCCGCATCCTCAAGCAGGGCGACGAGAGCCAGTTCTACCGGATCGACCACTTCCTGGGTAAGGAGACGGTGCAGTCGATCATGGCGTTCCGCTTCGCCAACGGGCTGCTGGAGCCGGTCTGGCGGCGGGAATACATCGACAGCATCCAGATCACGGCCGCCGAGACGGTGGGCGTCGAGGAGCGCGGCGGCTTCTACGAGCCGACCGGGGCGCTGCGCGACATGGTGCCCAACCACATGTTCCAGCTCCTCTGCATGGTCGCCATGGAGCCCCCGAACTCCTTCGACGCCGAGGCGGTGCGCACCGAAAAGGCCAAGCTCGCCGAAGCCGTGCGGCCGATCCCGCCGACGGATGCGGTGCGCGGCCAGTACACGGCCGGCACCTCGGAGGGGCGCGACGTGCCGGCCTACCGGGACGAGCCGCACGTGGCCGAGGATTCGGTCACCGAGACCTACATCGCCCTCAAGCTCCATATCGAGAACTGGCGCTGGGCCGGCGTGCCGTTCTACGTCCGCACCGGCAAGCGCATGGCCGGGCGGCGCACCGAGATCGCGGTGCTGTTCAAGCCGGCCCCGTTCAAGATGTTCGCGGATACGCCCAATGCGGATCTCGGGCCCACCGTGATGCGGATCCTGATCGATCCCGATCACGGGGTCAGCACCGAGTTCAACGTGAAGGTGCCGGGGCCGCAGATGCGGATCGGCCGGGTGCGGTCCGGCTTCCGCTACAAGGACTTCTTCGCCGACACGCCGAATGTCGGCTACGAGACGCTGCTGTACGACTGCATGACCGGCGACGCGACGCTGTTCCAGCGCGCCGACAACATCGAGGCCGGCTGGGCCGCGGTGGAGCCCCTGCTCGCGGGCTGGCCGCAGGCGGAAGTGGCCTTCTACCCCGCCGGCAGCACCGGCCCCAGAGAGGCCGACGCGCTCCTGGCGCGCGACGGCCGCCACTGGCTGGGTCTCGACGGGACGACGGATTGAGCGAACCGGGCGGAACCGGGCGGGGGCTGCCGGCCGGGCCGCCCGGCTTCACGCCCCCTGGCGACGCCCCCGCCCTCGAGGGCTGAGAGGCGGAACTGGAGCCGGCGCTCCTGTCCGTCAGGCGGGACCCCACCCGGATCCGCCTCGCGGCGATCGGCCCGCGGGCGACCTCGCGGCTTCGGACGGCCCGTGACCGTTTGCGGGTGCAGGGCCGTGCCCTCCGGAAGCGCGGCGGAACTCCGCCCGGGCGACCCGCCGGCGGTGGGCAATCCTTCCGAAACCCGGAATCTCAGCGGCGCTTGAACGGCACCATCGCGGCCACCGCGAGGGCGTCGACCCGGTTGTTCAGCGGGTCGCTGGCGTGGCCCTTCACCCAGTGCCACGCCACCTCGTGGCGCTCCCGGGCGGCGTCGATGCGGCGCCAGAGATCCTCGTTCTTGACGGGCTTCTTGTCGGCGGTGCGCCAGCCCCGGGCCTTCCAATTGTGGATCCAGCTGGTGACGCCCTGGCGCAGGTACTGCGAGTCCGTGAACAGGTCGACCCGGCAGGGGCGCTTCAGCGCCTCCAACGCCGCGATCGCCGCGAGGATCTCCATCCGGTTGTTGGTGGTGTGGGCCTCGCCCCCGGAGAGTTCCTTGCGGGTGTCGCCGAAGATCAGGATCGCGCCCCAGCCACCGGGCCCGGGATTCCCCGAGCAGGCGCCGTCCGTGTAGATCATCACGCGCTTCGGTTCGGCGGCAGACCCAGCCTCGGATTCAGCCTCGGACCCGGCCTCGGGTCCAGCCTCGCTCAGATCGGTGCTCATCCAGCCCTCAACCCTGCCGCCCGTAATCCCGCGCGTCCCGCGCCCGCCGGTGGAAGGTGAGCCGGCGATCGAATTCCCGCGGGTCCTTGGGCTTCACCAGGGCACCCGGCGGCACGTTCAGCCAGTCCACCAGCCGGGTGAGCATGAACCGGAGCGCCGCGCCCCGGCACAGGACCGGCAGGGCCGCGACCTCGGCGGGTTCGAGCGGCCGCACGGCCTCGTAGCCCGCGATCAGCGCCGCCGCCATGTCGCGGTGGAAGGTGCCGTCGACCGAGAAGCACCACGCGTTGAGGCAGACCGCGAGGTCGTACGCGAAGGCGTCCGTGCAGGCGAAGTAGAAGTCGATCAGCCCCGACAGGGCGTCGCCGATGAAGAACACGTTGTCGGTGAAGAGATCCGCGTGGATCACCCCGCCCGGCAGGTCCCGGGGCCAGTGCGCCTCCAGGACGTCGAGGTCGGCGCGGGTGCGCGCCGCGAGGCCGGGCTCGACCGAATCGGCCTGCGCCTCGGCCTGTTCGAAGAGCGGTCGCCAGGCCTCGACCGAGAGGTTGTTCTCCCGCGCCATCGCGAAATCCCGCCCGGCCGCATGCAGCTCGGCCAGTGCCCGGCCGAGTTCCCGGCAATGCTCCGCGCCCGGCGCCTTGACGGACACGCCCTCCAGGAAGCTCACGATCGCGGCGGGCCGCCCGCACAGCTGCCCCAGGGCCTGGCCGGCCCGGTCCCGCACCGGCTGCGGGCAGGCGAGGCCGCGGGCGGAGAGGTGCTCCATCAGGCCGATGAAGAACGGCAGATCCTGCTCCCGCACCCGCTTCTCGTACAGCGTCAGGATGTAGGAACCGTCGGTGGTGTGCAGGAAGAAGTTCGAGTTCTCGACCCCCTCGGCGATGCCCTTGTAGGAGAGCAGGCTGCCGATCGCGTAGGCGGACAGGAAGTCGGCGAGCGCCGCGTCGGATACCTCGGTGTAGACGGCCACGTGTTCGCGCTCTGGATTTTCGGATCTTCGATACAACGAGGGGCGCCGAAGCGCCCCCGCATAAAGCCTGCCGCGCCCGTGTCCAGGCTGCCTACTCGGCGGCCTCGCTGCGCAGCTCCCGCGGCAGCGGGAAGACCATGTCCTCGATCACCGTCGAGACCGTGTCGACCAGGACGTCGTAGCGGGCCGCGAAGGCGTCGATGATCTCCTCAACCAGCACCTCGGGGGCCGAGGCCCCGGCGGTGAGGCCGAGCTTCCGGATGCCCTCGAAGGCCGGCCAGTCGATCTCCTCGGCGCGGAGCACCAGGCGGGTGATCGGGCAGCCGACGCGCTCGGCGACCTCGCGCAGGCGCTGCGAATTCGACGAGTTGGACGAGCCCACGACGATCAGGGCGTCCACCAGCGGGGCCACCTGCTTCACCGCCTCCTGGCGGTTGGTGGTGGCGTAGCAGATGTCGTCCTTGTGCGGCCCGGTGATGGTCGGGAACTTCTTCTTCAACGCCTCGACGATGTGCCGGGTGTCGTCCACCGACAGGGTCGTCTGGGTGACCCAGGCGAGGTTGTTGGGGTTGTCGGGGGTCAGGGCCGCGATCTGGTCGAGATCCTCCACCAGGGTGATCGAGCCCTTGGGCAGCTGGCCCATGGTGCCGACCACCTCGGGATGGCCGGAATGGCCGACCAGCAGCACGTGGCGGCCGCGCTTGTGGTGGATCTCGGCCTCGCGGTGGACCTTCGTCACCAGCGGGCAGGTGGCGTCGATGGTGGTCAGGCCGCGCGAATCGGCGTTGGCCGGCACCGTCTTGGCGACGCCGTGGGCGGAGAAGATCACCGGGGCGGCGCCGTCCGGCACCTCGTCGAGCTCGCGGACGAACACCGCGCCCTTCCGCTTCAGGCTCTCGACCACGTACTTGTTGTGCACGATCTCGTGCCGCACGTAGACGGGCGGCCCGTAGATGGCGAGCGCCCGTTCCACCACATCGATGGCCCGCACCACGCCGGCGCAGAAGCCGCGAGGGGCACAGAGCAGGATTTCCAGCGGCGGCTTGCCGGTGGTGCCCGCGACGGGCTCAGAAGGCGCGATTTCGACGGTCATAGGGGGGATGTGGCGAGGGCGGGGCTATCCTGTCAACAGGAGTCACCCACGAACAGGGCAGGAAGAGGGACGCGGAGCGGCTCTGTAGCACGATTGCCGCGGGACGCACGACGGGGGCGGACCGGGACCCGCGCCGGTCCTCGAACGCCCCCCGAGACTAAAGGCGTCTGAGGCCCGTGACCGCGCCGAAGCTGTTCGCCCGGATCCGGGCGACCGCCGCGTCCAGCGGCTCCGCAGCCACCGCCATGTGGTGACCGTTGGCGTGGATCAGCGTCCCGGGATCGAGCATCAGCCCGACATGGCCGCGCCAGAACACGAAGTCGCCCCGGCGCAGGCCCGCGAGATCGAGCGGCAGGGCCTGCCCGAGATCTCGCTCCTGCATGTCCGCGTCCCGCGGGCAGGGCAGGCCGGCCGCGTCGAGGCAGAGCTGCACGAGGCCCGAGCAATCGAGGCCGAGGCTGGTGCGCCCGCCCCACAGGTAGGGCGTCCCGATGAGCCGCGCCGCGGTGGCCGGGTAGTCGGGTTCGCACTCCGCGGCGGGCGCGCAATGGTCGGCGAACACGAAGCCGCCCGGCGTTTCCAGGTACGCCCCGGCCGCGCCGGTCACGACGAGGCGCGCCCCCAGGCTCAGATGGGCGCGGACCGGCCGCTTCAGGTCCGGCGCGGGATACAGGAAGGTGCGCAGAGCCGTGACCCGGTGCGTCGGCTCCGGCTCGGCCGGTCCCAGGCAGGCGGACGGCAGGTAGCCGACATACCCGTCGCGGACGAGCTGCACGAAGGCGAAACCGTCCGCCTCGGCGTAGAGCGTGACCGGGTCGCCCTGGAGCGCTTCAGTGTCGAGCCCGGCCTCCGGTCCGGGTTCGCGGCGGAGGGGCGCCGAGGGCGCGACGACCCGGCGCGGCGTGCCATCCACGTAGCGGGCCGCCGCGACGCGGCCGCGCAGGCCGCTGTCGGCGATGTCGGGGCGGGCCGGCGTCAGGCGCGGATCGAGCGTGTCGGTCATGGGAGGATCGTACACGCACCTCGTTAATCCCGCCCGCCCCGCGCGGCCGGGCGACGCGACCGCCGTGCCGGGGCACCGGCGCGCGAATCCGCTGATGCGCCATTATGCCGCACGAGCCGCGTTCCGGGATGGGGAGTGCTGAAGACGTGGTCGTCTGCCCCACCCCGCCGGGCGGATCCGCCCGGGCGCCCTGCTCATTTCGACGCCACGCGACCGTCGGGCGGCATTGGCGCCGCCTGCAAGCCGGCTTCCCGCAGCCATCAGGCATGTGCCCGGCACGGCGGTCGTCCGTTTTTGATGCACTGCACAACCGGCCCGGAAGACGCTATGTCTGTCCCATGAAGACTGCGAGTCGCCCCGTGAAGAAGACGCAGAAGAGCTTTGCCGACCTGCCGCCGATCCGGGTGCGCCGCGAGCCGCCGACGGTGAACGAGGCGGTGGCCGCCGCGCAGGACCTCGCCGACGACGTCGAGCAGCAGGTCGAGATCGCCGCCGGCCTGATGGGCCTGCCGGCGGATGAGGTCCGTCCCCACGTCCTGGCGGCCAAGCTGGCGGCCAGGACGGCCAAGCCGGAGCGCGTCCCGGAGCGGATCCTGACCCATGCGAGCCCGAGCCGGGCCCCCCGCACCGTCGTGGTCGAGCGCCGCACCCGACCGACCGTGGTGATCGAGCGCCGCGGCCGGCCCCTCGACCCGCGGCGCTGAGCCGCCGTCAGGGCGATGGCCTCACCAGGTCAGCGCCTCGCCCCGGAAGTCGAGGTAGTGGGCGCCCGGTCGGCCGAGCTGCGCCGTGATCACGTCGGCGAGGCCGGCGACGCTGGTCGCCACGTCGATGTCGGCCGCCGCCCCGCCCATCTCGGTGCGCACCCAGCCCGGGTGCAGGATCAGCACCGACAGGTTCTCCGCCCGGTGGCGGATCTCGAAGCTGCGCGCCAGGGTGTTCAGCGCCGCCTTGCTGGCCCGGTAGGTCTCCCAGCCCCCGGTGTCGTTCAGGCCGACGCTGCCGAGGACCGAGCTCATCACCGCGATGCTGCCGCCGGCGGCGAGGCGATCGAGGAAGGCTTCGGCGAAGCGGATCGGGCTGACGGCGTTGGTGAGATAGACCTGCGCGGCCACCGCCCGAGGGACCACGTGGAGCGGGTCCTGCGCCTGCGTGGCGACGCCGGCGACCACGAAGATCAGGTCGAACCGCTGGTCCGCCAGCCGGTCGTGAAGGGCGGCGACACCCGCGTCGTCGTCGATGTCGGCGGTCTCGATGCGCAGCGCCGGCGCGCTCAGGCGGCCGAGTTCGGGGGACGGCGTGCGCTGGGTCGCGGTGACGCGCCAGCCCCGCGCCAGGAAGGTCTCGACGAGGCCGAGCCCCAGGCCGCGGGAGGCCCCGACGATCAGCGCGCTCTTCTGGGATGGAATCATGGTCGGTCTCCGGGATCGGCCGGATAAGGTCCGATCGGGTCCGGAGGTTGCGTGACCGGGCTCACGTCCCGGGCGGTCGGGCCTCGTCCGGATCGGATCTGTGGCCGCGTCAGGACACCCTGGCGTGTCGGGGCCTCGGACGCGTTGTGTGCGGGTTCCGACTCAACCGCTCCCGTGCGCGGGCCGCCCGACCGCGGCGCATCGCACGAGCCGCAGGCCATGATCCCGACCCCCACTCTGCTGACCGCCATGCTCAAGCGGGACGACGCCGATCTCTCCTACCTCCAGCAGGCGCTCGCGACCGTCTGCGCGCAGACGGGCGGCAAGGCCGGCACCGTCCTCGAAACGGTCCTCACGCCCGTGCCGAGGCAGCGCGCCGCCGTCGTGCGACCGTTGGCCGTCCAGGTCCAAGCGGAACGATCGCCCGGCCCGCCGGACGCGGACGACCCCTGGCCGTAGGCCGAATGCGGCTTCCTCGTTCGCGAGCGCCGGACGGTGCGCGCCCACCGGCGGGCAGGTCCTCGGTCGGCAAGGCTCTCGGTCGGCGAGATCCGCGGCAGGGTCGAGGCGGAACGCCGGCTCACCGGCGACGAGCCAGGGTCCGACCCCTACCGGTTGCGGACCTGCAGGGCGGGCGCCGGGCGCCGGATCGTCATCGCGACCCTGCGGGATACAGGGCGCTGTGCGGGGGGAAGCTGGCGAGATACCGCGCACGTTCCCAGAGATCGATGCCGTGACCGTTGGACAGCGTGGCCGCCAAGGCTTTCGCCTCGTCGTCGGTGCGTGCGTCGAGGATGTTGGCCTCCCCCACCGTTCCGTCGGGGCTGAGCCTGATCACGCGGTACGCCCTCGGTCCCGGATCAGGATCATCGATGCTGGTTGGGGACCCTGACACGCGCTGATCCGTCTGTTCCGGGCCGAACCACGACAATCGCCCCACGCCCCGTTGCGGGCGCCTACGCCAGCGGATCGAGGCAGACGCGCATCGGCGCGGGCGACGCCGGCGGGAGCCGACCAAGCCGATTTTGCACAATCAACCTGAGAATGCACTTCGGAAAACCACGCAGGATCGCTGATTCCCAGAGCATTCGATCACTTTTCCGTTGATCAGGTGACGCGGTTTGTTTTCGAACATCGAATGATTACGGTGATCATCGCGCAATCCTTGAAGCCCTGCGGGCCCTCGACCCCATCGATCGGACGTTCTTGCAGCGCGGCGGCGGGACTATTCGGTCCTAGAAAGGCAACATCTCTGTCGAGTTCGTGTCGAAGATAATCTTGACTATTCGACTTAAGTCCACCCGCGGTCCTTGGACTGTCGGCGTGGACCGGCGTTCCGGAAGCCCCGGCCGATCCCGGGCCGTTCCTCGCAGGTCCGGGATGGCCGGACGCGGATTCCGATACGACCGGGCCAATCGGGGGTGCTCCCTGTGAATCAGTCGGCGGTCTGGAGCGACCAGGTGGCGTGGCGGATACCCGGGGCGCGGGCGAGTTCGGCCGTGACGGCGTCGAGCTCCTCCGCCTTCACGGCGCTGGCCGTGAGGGTCGCCACCACGTCGACCGCGCTCTCGCCCCGCTCCGCGACCTCGACGTTGCTCACCGGGTAGTTGGCCGCCTCCAGGCGCTCGACCAGAAGGTCCTGGGCGGGTCCCGCCTCGCCGGGGGCCGTGGTGACCTGGACCTCGTAGGTCGCCTCGGTGGCGGATTCGCGGATCGGCGCGCGGTTGATGGCGTTCACCAGCGGCCGGAGCGCGGTGTTGCAGGCGAGCACCGTCACCATCACGAACACGGCCTCCAGGGGCAGGTCGGCCCCGCAGAACGCGCCGACCGCGGCCGAGCACCAGAGGGTGGCGGCCGTGTTGAGGCCGCGGACGTTCATGCCTTCCTTCATGATCACGCCGGCGCCGAGGAAGCCGATGCCGGAGATCACGTAGGCCACCGTGCGGACGCCCCCGTCCGGGCCGGTCAGGCGCATGCCGAGATCCACGAAGGCGCTCGCCCCCACCGCGACCAGCACCGCCGTGCGCAGGCCCGCGGTGCGCTGCCGGTACTGCCGCTCGGCCCCGATGATCGTGCCGAGCACGAAGGCCACGAGCAGGCCGATACCGGATTTGAGCTCTTCGGGAAGGGAGGCGTAGCTGATCATCCGCGGTCTCATGGGAGCGGGGCGGTGACGAAACCGTGACACCGTGGCCCGGGTCGGGCTCGAAAGGGCGACCGGATCGGGATTGACGGCCGCACCGGGCAGCGGGCACACCGGCAAGAGCCTGAGGATCCCTTAAGAATTCGGGACCCGGCCGAGGAGACGTGCAGGATGCAGCACACGGCCCAGGATATGGCCCGACGGGCGGCTTCGGTCCGCACCGGATCGTTCTCCGCATGAGCGGCGCCCTCGCCGAACGCCGGCCCGACACCGCGCCCAGCAGCGCCCCCGACGCCGCCCTGCACGGCCGCGTCATGGCGCTGCGCGAGGGGCTGGAGCGCGGCCTGATCGGCAGCGCCGGCCTCGTGGAGCGCCTGCTGATCGGGCTCCTGACCGGCGGCCACCTGCTGATCGAGGGCGCGCCGGGGCTGGCCAAGACCCGCGCGGTCAAGCGCCTCGCCGACGGCCTCGACGGCTCCTTCGCGCGCATCCAGTGCACCCCGGACCTGATGCCGGCCGACCTCACCGGCACCACCGTCTGGCGCCAGGACAGCGGCACCTTCGAGTTCCTGCAGGGACCGCTGTTCCACGCCCTCGTGCTGGTGGACGAGGTCAACCGCGCCCCCCCGAAGGTGCAGTCGGCGCTGCTCGAATCCATGGCCGAGGGGCAGGTGACGGTCTCCGGCCACACGCATCGCCTGTCCGATCCGTTCATGGTGGTGGCGACCCAGAACCCGATCGAGCATGCCGGCACCTTCCCGCTGCCCGAGGCGCAGCTCGACCGCTTCCTCTTGCACGTCGTCGTCGACATGCCCGACGAGGCCACCGAGCGGGCGATCCTCGACCTCGTGGAGGGTGAGATCACCCACCACGTCGACGCGATGACCATGCGGTTGTCGCTGGCGGACGTGCGCGCGGCCCGGGAGGCGGCACTCGCCACCTACGTGTCGCCGGCGCTCAAGGACTACCTGGTCCGGCTGGTGGCGGCGACCCGCACCGACGCGGCCGCGCCGGACCTGCGCGCCATGATCGAGCACCCGGCCTCCCCGCGCGGCACCCTGGCGCTGATGATGGCCGGCAAGGCCCGGGCCTGGCTGCGGGGGCGCGACCACGTCATCCCCGAGGACGTCACGGAGCTGGCCCGCGACGCCCTCTCCCACCGCATCGGCCTGACCTGGCGGGCGGCCGCCGAGGGCAGGACGGCGCGCGGCCTCGTCGGCGAGCTGGTGCAGCGGGTGCGGGCGCTCTGACGGTGTTCGGGTTCGGGCAGGCGCGCCGCAGATCCCCTCCCCCCTCCGCGGCGGAGGGTACCCCGCGCGGCAGGGGAGGAGCGGGGACCGAGGCCGCGGGCACGGTCTCCCCCGACGTGAAGGCGACATCCCTCTTCGGAAGCGTCGCTGCCCTCTCCCGACCCGGCCTGACGGCCGGGCCACCCGTCCCCGGAAAGGGGGACGGGATTGGCAGCGGCGCGGGCATCCACCTCTCGGGGGAGGCCCTGATGGGCCTGCGCCACCTCGCCCGGCGGGGTTCCGCGCCCGCCACCCAGACGCTGGCCGGGCTCCCCGGCGGCATCGTCACCCGCCGCCGCGGCCGCGGCTCCGAGCCGGAGGATGTCCGCCTCTGGTCCGAGGGCGACGACCGTCGCTTCATCGACCGCAACGCCACCGCCCGCACCGGGCAGCTGCACGTCCGCACCCACCACGACGAGCGCGACCGGGCCGTGGTGCTGCTCGCCGATTTCCGGCCCTCCATGCTGTTCGGAACCCGCCGGGCCCTGCGCTCGGTGGCGGCCGCCGAGGCCCTGGCGCTGCTCGGCTGGCGGATCGCCGCCGATGGCGGCCGGGTCGGCCTCGCGGTGGCGGCCTCCGGGGCGCCGACCGTGCTGCGGCCCGCGGGGGGCGAGCGCGCCATGATCGCGGTCACCGGCGCCCTCGCCCAGGCCCATGCCGACGCTCTCGGGGCCGAGTCCGGTTCCCCGGCCCGCGCGGAGCCGCCGCTCGAGGCGACGCTGGGTCTCGCCCGCAGCCTGCTGCCGGCCGGCGGCCACCTCGTGATCGCCAGCGCCCTGGACGATCCCGGCCCGGGCTTCGACGAACTCCTGACGCTGCTCGCCGAGCGGATCGCCATCCGGCTGATCCTGGTGAGCGACGCCTTCGAGCGCGCCCGGCCGCCGGGCTTCTACCCCTTCGCCCTCGCGGATGGCCGCCGCGGGACCGCGCTGCCGACGGCCGCCGGGCCGGCGGGCGAGTCCGCCGAGGCCCGGCTCGCCGACTACGCCCGCCGGGGCATCGCGGGGGTGCGCCTCGACGTCGAGACCGGCCCGGAGGCCTACGCGCCGCTCATGGAGCGCCTCGATGCGGTGCTGTGAGGCCGGACCCGGCGGCGCGATCCGATGAATCCCGTCACGCCCGCCGAGATCCCCCTGACCCTCGATCAGCTCCGGGGCCTGCACCTGCCCGGCGGCGCCGCGGGCGCCGTGCAGGGCGAGGTCGTCGCGGCGGCCGCCCTGGGCTTCCTCGCCGCCCTGCTGGTGGGGCTCGTGCGCTACGCCCGCGGCCGGGCGCGGGCCACCGTCCGCCGGGCGGCCCTCGCCGAACTCGCCCGGAGCCGCGGCCTCGACCCGGAGGCGCGCCTCGTCGCCCAGGCCCGGCTCCTGCGCCGCCTCGGCCGGACGCTCGACCGGTCCGGCGCGGCCGAGGTCCGGGCGACGGGCGCGGACTGGGCCGCGCGGCTGGACGGGCTGTTCCGGACCGACTTCTTCACCCGGGGCGCCGGCCGGGTGCTCGCCGACGGGCTGTACCGGCGGCAGGATCCCGACCTCGACGCCCTGGACGCCGAACTCGGCCGCCTGATCGGACGGCTGCGGGCATGACCGGCTTCCTGCCCGCGTGGCTCAGCGCGCTCCTGTCGGCCTTCGACCTGGCCGCGCCCTGGGCGCTCCTGGCCCTGCCCCTGCCCCTGCTGGCCGCGCGCCTGATCCCGGCCGAGCCCGAGGGCGGCAGCGGCGCCCTGCGCGTGCCCGGCACGCTGGTGGGCGGGGCGCGCTCCGGCGCCGACCTCGCGGCCCGCGGGCGGCGTCGGGCCCTGCTGACCTGGACGCTCTGGATCGCCCTGGTGGCGGCGCTGTCGGGCCCGCGGCTGGTCATGCCGGCGGCCGCGCTCCCGGCCTCGGGCCGCGAGATCATGATCGCCATGGACCTGTCGGGCTCGATGGAGCGGCGCGACTTCACCCTCGACGGCGAGACCGTGAACCGGCTCACCGCGGTCAAGCGCGTGGGCACCGACTTCATCCGGCGCCGGGCCGGAGACCGGATCGGCCTCGTGATCTTCGCCGACCAGGCCTACGTGGCGGCGGCCCCGAGCTTCGACACCGCCGCGGTCGCCCGCGCCCTCGACGAGGCCACGATCGGCATCAGCGGCCGCTCCACCGGCATCGGCGACGGCCTCGGCCTCGCCCTGCGCCGCCTGGACCCGCGGGATGCCGAGGGCGAGGCCGGGTCCAAGGGCGCCAAGCCCGGCGAGAAGGCCGCGAAGGCCGTGATCCTGCTCTCGGACGGCGCCAACAATGCCGGCCAGACCGCCCCCAAGGACGTGGCCGAGCTCGCCAAGACGCTGGGCATCAAGGTCTACACGATCGCGCTCGGCCCCCGCGACATGGCCGATGCCGACGGCGAGCAGGACGTGGTCGACACCGAGACCCTGCGCGACATGGCGCAGGCCAGCGGCGGCGAGGCGTTCCGGGTGCGCACCACCGACGATCTGGTCCGGGTCGCCGACGCCATCGACCGGCTGGAGGGCGGCCGCGCCCTGGCGCCGCCCCTGCCCCTGCGTCGGGACCTCTGGCCCTGGCCGGCCGGCCTGGCGCTCCTCGCCGCCGCCGCGCTGCTCGCGAGCCGGAGGGGCGCGTGATGGGTCCGCACCCGACCCTTACAGCCGGCCCCCTTATCCCGAGATGCGCGCAGCGCGAGCCCCGCACGAGGGCTCCCGGGATCGCGGCGTCTTCCGGCGGGATCCTTCGTGGCCCCCTTCGCGGCCCCCTTCGCGCTCCGGCCCCTCAGGGTGCGGGGATCTTGGCGGGAGGACCGGCCCGATGAGCGCACTCACCGCCTTCGCCCTCCTGCGCCCCTGGTGGTTCCTGGCGATTCCCGCGGTCGTCCTGCTGGGCCTGCGCGCCGCGTGGCGCTCGGCGCCGCTGGGCGACTGGGCGCGGGCCGTGGACCCGGCGCTGATGGCCCATCTCGCCCGCGCCGGCGCGGTGCTGGGCGGGCGGCGGCAGGCGAACCTCGCCGCCGCGCTGGCGGCCGGGCTGATCGCCCTCGCGCTCACCGGCCCGGCCGTGGAGCGGGCGGACGGGCGGACCTTCCGCAACCTCGACGAGACCGTGATCGTCGTCGACCTGTCCCGCTCGGTCACGGAGGGCGGCAGCCTCCAGGGCGTCCGGCAGGCCGCCGCCGCCGTCGCCGAGGCCGCCGGCACCCGGGCGGTCGCCCTCGTGGTCTACGCGGGCGACGCCTACCTCGCCGCCTCCCCCACCACCGACCGCGACAGCCTCGGCACCACCCTGTTCGCGCTGGACGCCGACACGGTGCCGGACCGCGGCTCCCACCCCGAGCGCGGGCTGGCGCTGGCCCGCCGCACCCTGGCGGAGGCCAACGTGGTGGCGGCCGACGTGGTGCTGATCAGTGACGGCGACGGCATCGGCGAGGCCGCCAACCGCGAGGCCCGCGCCATCGCCGAGCACGGCTGGCGGCTCCAGGCCCTGTTCGTCCCGGCCGACAAGCCGCTGCCCCCCGGCGCGCCCAAGCCCGACCGGACCGCCCTCGACGCCCTTGCCCGGGCCGGCGGTGGCACAGCCGCCGACATCGCGACGCCGGGCCCGGTGCTCGACGCGGTCGGCGCCGGTCTGGCGCAGCACCTCGCGGCGGGCGGCTACGGCGTCCTGGCCTACGCGGATCTCGGGCGCTGGCTGCTGCTGCTGGCGGCCCTGCCGGCCCTGGTCCTGTTCCGCAGGAGCGCATGATGAGGAGCGCGTGATGCGGCTCACCCTCCCCGATACGGGCTTCGCCGCCCCGCTCCGGGCCGGCCTGCCGCCGCGCTGGCGGCGCCGCGCGCGGATCGCCGGCCTGGCGCTCGCCGGCGTCGGCCTCCTGGCGCTGCTCACCGTCTCGCAGCCCCGCACCGGCTTCGGGCGCCTGCTGATGGGTCTCGGCCTGCCGGGACTCGCCGCCGACGTCTTCGTCGATCCGGCCTGGCGCGCCGCCGCGCTCTACGAGGCCGGCCGCTACGACGCGGCGATCGCGCTGTTCCGCACCGGCGGGCGGCGCGCGAGCTACAATCTCGGCAACGCCCTCGCGAGGGCGGGCGACCTCGACGGGGCGCTCGCGGCCTACGACGAGGCCCTGCGCTTCAACCCCCGCGACGCCGACGCGCAGGCCAACCGCTCGCTGATCGCCCGGATGCAGGCCGAGGTGATCGACCGCGGGCCCGGCGGCGGCATCGCCAACGGCACGGCCCAGTACGGCGCCCGCTACAACAACACCGCCAACCAGGATCAGAACAACGACATCAACGCCGCCTCCAGCGGCGAGGGTCTGGCCGGCAACAAGGAGTCCAACGCCAGCGCGTCGCTGCCCGGCAACAGCAAGGTCGCCCGCCGCGGCAAGGCCGAGCAGCAGTCGATCGACGCCGGCAAGGGCCAGGCCCGCGGCTCCGCGGGCGACGCGGCGGGTCGCGGCCGGACCGGCGGCGGCGCCGCCATGGTGGCCGAGGCCCCCGAGCGGGAGGTCCGCCGGGTGACCAAGAGCTTCGAGGCCCACGAGATCCGCCCGGACCGGCTCTGGCTCCAGACCCTGCCGGACGATCCCGGCCGCTATCTCAAGCTGCGCCTGCGCGCCGAGCAGACCCGCCGGGTCGAGGCCGGCACCGCGATTCCAGCCGGGAGCAACCCGTGGTGACTGTGTCCGGGATGCCCGAGAGGCGCGCCCTCGTCCTCATCCTCCTCGCTCCCCTGCTCGCTCCCCTGCCCGCCCGCGCCGAGGTCGAGCCCGGCGACCTCACCCTGACGGTGACGGCCGAGCTGAACGGCAACAGCGCGCCCTTCTCCCGCGAGATGGTGCTCTTGAAGATCCACGGGGTCTACAAGCAGCCGATCCTGCTGGAGGAGGTGGTGCAGCCCTCCCTCGCCAATTTCTCCTGGACGCAGCTCGGCCGCGACCACTGGAGCCGGACCAAGCTCCCCGACGGCCAGAGCGCCATCGCGTTCGACCGCACCGTGGCGGTGTTCCCGCACCATGCCGGGCAGTTCACCATCGAGCCGTTCACCCACAAGCTGACCGTCAACGATGTCGGCGAGCGGCGGGTGGTCGAGGTGCGCTCGAAGCCGATCCCCTTCCCGGTCGCGCCCTGGACCGAGCCCGCCGGCGGCCCGGACGCCAAGGAGCCCTGGTGGCTGCCCGCCAAGGACGTCGCCATCACGGATTCCTGGAGCCCGGACCCCGAGACCATCAAGATCGGCGAGACCGCCCGCCGGATCGTCACCCTGGAGGCGCAGGGCATGGTGGCCGAGGGGCTGCCGCCGCGGCCGGTGATGCGCACCCGCGGCATCATCACCTTCGCGGGGCCCGTCACCCGCGAGACCCTGCTGACGCCCTCGGGCCCCGTGGCCCGCGCCACCTATCAGTGGGACGTGAAGCCCGGCGTCCCGGAGATCATCCCCCTCGACGCCATCGCGATCCCCTGGTTCGACACCAGCACCCGCACGATGCGGGAGACCGAGATCCCGGCCCGGCAGATCGGCGGCGGCCTGCCCGATCAGGAGACCGACCGGGCGCCGCCCCCGGTCCCCTCGCCGCTCGTGACCGCCGCCGCGGCCCTCGCGGCCTTCGGGCTCGGACTAGCCCTGATCGGCTTCGGCCTCGGCCGGCCGTCCTTACGCCTCTCGGGACCGAACCGGCGCGCCCTGCGGGCGGCGGCCCGCACGGGCGATCCGGCCCGGTTCCGCGCGGTTCTGGACGCCGCGATGCGGGAGGCCCCGGACCTCGTCCGGATCTGGCGGGCGCGACCCGGCCTCGCGGCGTCCTTCGCGGCCCTCGACCGGGCGGTGTTCGGCGCGTCCGGCGCCCCCGTCCCGGACCTGCCGGCCCTGGCCCGGTCCCTGTCGCGCCCCGAACGCGTCGCCGGCCCGGCTCCGGGCACGGGCCGTCTCGCCCCCCTCGACGGTCCGGTCGGCTGACCCCGGCGACGGGCACGGGCCGCACGGACTCGGCGGCGGGTGATCGGCGGCTGTGGTCGGCGGCGGTGGTCGGCGGCTTGCGGACGCGCCGCCGGGAGCGGCCCGCCGCAGGGCGGCTTGGGCTGACGATCCCGACGGCGACGGCCCCTCGATGCCGGGGACCCCACGAGCCCGGCCGGACGGAGCCTGCCGGTGGGCCTCGCGCGAGGCCGACCCACCGGATGATCGCCGTTGCACAGTTCGTGAGCAAGTATTATTCCTGTGCAACGGCTCAAGTTTCGAGCAGGCATCAATATTTTGCACGATATTGCATCGTCTGATCTGCCTCCGTAGGTTCACAATGTCCGGGCGACAAAGCATCGGGCAGAACCATCAGGGAGGCGCGCGATGGCACACGTGAACGAGGTCAAGGACAGGTTCCGCGCGCGGCTGCAGGAGGCCGATGCCCGCAGCAACGATTTCCGCAAGAAGCTCCTGGAGGACGGCGCCCGGGCGCTGGAGCCGGTCGTCGGCGTGCTGCACCTCATGGCCGAGGTCCTCAACGAGGAGGACAACGTCCACGGCAGCATCACCGGCCTCGAGGCCAAGATCGACCAGGACAACTTCATCAGCCTCTGCGCGCAGCTGCGCGGCACCGAGTCGGAGCAGAAGATCAAGATCAAGTACGGGCCCGAACTCGGCGGCAGCAACTACATCTCGGTCTCGGGCCTGAACCAGCGCTACAACGAGCGCCTCGTGCCCGGAGCGGCGAGCTGCGCCGTCGGCCGGACGGTCGGCAGCGACATCCAGCTCGACGAGCACCGGGGCGACGAGCTGGCCGAGGTGGTGCGCGAGGTCATCGAGGATTTCTACGCCGCCCAGATCGAGCAGCGCAGCCACTTCGCCTTCGCGCGCTGATCCGGCGGGATCGCGGGCGAGCCGGAAAACCCGTTTCCCCCGTCGCGCATCCTGCGCTATCCCTGTCCGCGATGGGGATGGAGCTCCCCGACAACCGCCCGGCAATCCCGTGCCGGGCTGATGGCTCCTACCGCACGGGCGCGCCTGACGCCGTCCGCGGTGGGGCCGTGCGCCGAGCCGCGACGTGACGCAGCCGCCCGACCGAACAGGAAGGGCAGGCATGATCAACACCCTCATCGTCATCCTCGGCGCCGGGCTCGGCGGCGGGACCCGCCACGGGATCAACGTCGCGGTGGCGCGGCTGCTGCCCGGCCTCGGCTTCCCCCTCGCCACGCTGATCATCAACGTGCTGGGCTCGTTCCTGATGGGCGTGCTCGCGGAGGGTTTTGCCCTGCGGGGCGCCGCCGGCCATCCGGCCCGGCTATTCCTGACCACCGGGATCCTCGGCGGCTTCACGACCTTCTCGACCTTCTCCCTCGACGCGATCAGCCTGTACGAGCGCGGCGAGCCGGCCGCGGCCGCGGGCTACGTCGTCGCCTCGGTGGCGGCCGGCCTGGTCGGCCTCGTGGCGGGCCTCGCGCTGGTGCGGGCGATCCTGAGCGGGGGGTGAAACGTTCCGGTTCGCGGGGACCGGTCCTGCCGAGACTCCGCCCTCAATCGGCGATGAACTTGAGCCGGTGGTCGCGGTACAGGTCGACGATCGCCGCCGCGGTCTCCTCGATCGAGCGGCGGGTCACGTCGATCGTCGGCCAGCGGTTCCGGGTGAACAGCCGGCGCGACATCGTGATCTCGTCGGCCACCGCCGAGCGGTCGACGTAGAGGGAGGATTCGTCGGCGTTGAGGCTGGAGAGCCGGTTCTGCCGGATCTGCACGATCCGCTCCGGTGAGGCGAACAGCCCGACGACCAGGGGCTTGCGGGCGCGCTCGATCGCCGGCGGCAGCGGCATGCCCGGCACCAGCGGCAGGTTGGTGGTCTTGAGGCCGCGATTGGCGAGGTAGATCGAGGTCGGCGTCTTCGAGGTCCGGCTGACGCCCAGCAGGATCACGTCGGCCTCCTCCAGATCCTCCGGCAGGTTGCCGTCGTCGTGGGCCAGCGTGAAGTTCATCGCGTCGATGCGCTTGAAGTACTCGGCGTTCAGCATGTGCTGGGCGCCGGGTCGGGCCGTGGTCTCGGCGCCGAGATAGGCGCGCAGCAGGTCGTGGACCGGCCGCAGCACCGACAGGCAGGGGGATCCGGTCTCCCGGGCAACCTCCTCCAGCCGCTCGCCGAGGTCACCGCCCACCAGGGTGTAGAGGACGAGGCCCGGCGCCGCCCGGATCTCGGAGATCACCCGGTCGAGCTGCGCGGCCGAGCGCACCAGAGGGTAGACGTGCTCGATCGCCGAGACGCCCTCGTACTGGGCGGCCGCGGCGCGCCCGACATTGATCAGCGTCTCGCCGGTGGAGTCGGAGACGAGGTGCAGGTGGAAGTAGCTGCGGCCCATTCTGGTCGCCTTTGCGGTCGCCGTTGGCGGGGCCCACGTTGTCCACCGCCGGCCGCCAGGGGAGTCGATGAGTGTGGATAGGATGCCCGACCGGGCCGGTCCAGGGCGATTCCGTTGCGCGCTATCGACTCCGCCGTTCACAGGCAGACGGTCGGGACGCGCAGAATCCGGCCCGCTGGGAGAATCCGGGACGCATCCGGGGCCCGCACTGGACTCGGCGCCGCCAAGCCGCTGTCGGACTTGGCCGTTCTCACAAGATGAAGCGAATCCTTTAAAGCCCCGTTAACGGCGCGGCGCCGGGGACCGCCTGTGGACGCTTTTGCGCTCCCGCGATTCGCCCCCCCAATAGAAAAAACAGAGTCCTAGAATCTCTCTTTTCTTTTCGAAGGGGCCTGTGTGGGGATCGTCGCGCTTCGACTCGACAGGAGGCGCGCCGACGGGCATGCGGGATGACGGATACGGGATGGGAACGACGATGACGGGGACGCAGCGCGAGTCCGAGCGGAAGCCGTCCGAGCGGAAGGTGCTGCGCGTCCTCGAAGGGGACGCGGTCGGACCGCCCCCCGCCTGGATGATGCGTCAGGCCGGGCGCTACCTGCCGGAATACCGGGCGACCCGGGCCGAGGCCGGCTCGTTTCTCGACCTCTGCTACAGCCCGGATTTCGCCGTCGAGGTGACGCTCCAGCCGATCCGGCGCTTCGGCTTCGACGCCGCGATCCTGTTCTCGGACATCCTCGTCATCCCCCACGCGCTCGGGCAGGACGTGCGCTTCGTGGAGGGCGAGGGGCCACGCCTCGACCCCCTCGACGGCCGCGCGGCCTACGGACGGCTGCGCGAGGCCGGCGATCCGGCCGTGATGACGCATCTCGCCCCGGTCTTCGAGACGGTGACGCGGCTGCGCGCGGAATTACCGGGCGAGACCACGCTGCTCGGCTTCTGCGGCGCCCCCTGGACGGTGGCGAGCTACATGATCGGCGGGCGCGGCACCCCGGACCTCGCCCCCGCGCGGGCGCTGGCCGAGGGCGACACCGCGCTGGTGGACGCCCTGATCGACCGCCTCGTCACGGTGCAGACCGACTACCTCGTGCGCCAGCTCGAGGCCGGCGCCGACGCCGTGCAGATCTTCGAGTCCCATGCCGGCACCCTGCCACGCGCCCTGCCGGCCTCCGGCGGCCCGGTCGAGCCCGTGGGCGACGTCGCCGAGAGCGCGCTGCCGGACGCGCCCGCTGCGGATGCCCTCACCCGCTGGTCCCTGCGGCCGATCGCCCGGATGGTGGCGGGCGTCCGCGCCCGGGTGCCGGGCGCCAAGATCATCGTGTTCGCCCGCGGCTCGGGGCTCGACGGCCACGCCCGGGTGGTGCCCGAGACCGGCGCCGACGCGGTCGGGGTCGATTGGGGCGTGGACCTGAAGGCCCTGCGGGCCGCGGTCCCGCCCACCATGGTGACGCAGGGCAACCTGCATCCCGAGACGCTGATCGAAGGCGGCGCCGCCCTGGACGCGGCGGTCGATACCGTGCTGGCGGCGACCGCCGGCCTGCCGCACATCTTCAACCTCGGCCACGGCATCACGCCGCAGACGCCGGTGGCCCATGTCGAGCGGATGCTCGCGCGGCTGCGCGGGCAGGGCTGAGGCGGGACGCGTGCTGTACGACTGGATCAAGGCCGGCCACGTCATCAGCCTGATCGCCTGGATGGCCGGCATGCTCTACCTGCCCCGGCTGTTCGTCTATCACGCGAGCCTGCCGCCCGGCTCGGAGCCGCAGGCCGCGACCTTCAAGGTGATGGAGCGCCGCCTGCTCAAGGCGATCATGACCCCGGCGCTGATCGCCACCTGGGCGTTCGGGCTGGCGCTCGCCGGGATGAGCGGCTTCTACGCGAGCCCCTGGCTGCAGGCGAAGTTCGTGCTGGTGCTCGCGATGTCGGGCATCCACGGCTGGCTCGCCCGGATGGTCAAGGATTTCGCCGCCGACCGGAACACCCGCGGGCACCGGTTCTACCGGGTGCTCAACGAGGTGCCGACGCTGCTGATGATCGGCATCGTCATCCTGGCGATCGTCAAGCCGGGCTCCTGAGCCCGGGATCCCGGGCCGGTTCACCACGCCGCGGCGGCGCGCGGAGCCTTTCGCCGGCCGGACCGTTCTGAGGCCATGTCGAAGTCGTTCCCCGCCGTCCTGGTCCTGACCGCCCTGGCGTTCGGACCCTGCGCGCAGGCCGCGAGCTTCCCGTGCGACAGGGCCGAGGCGGCCGACGAGAAGGCCGTGTGCGCACACCGGCCCCTCAACGACCGGGACGTCGAGATGGCGACCCGGTTCGAGATCCTGAAGGCCGTTCTGCCGATGGGCGGCCAGACCAAGCTGCGCGATGACCAGGAGGCGTGGCTGACGGAGCGCCGGACCTGCGGCGGCGACGTCGCCTGCCTCACCGGGGTGTACGACACGCGGCTGAAGGTGCTGCGCGGGGTCTTGGCGGAGTTCGCCAAGCAGGGGCCGCAGTAGTTCGAGCGGCCGGTCCAGGGCCCCGAACGCGGACGACGGCCGGAACATGCCGATGCCGTCGGCCGGCGCCGGCCGCGAACCCCTAGCGCGCGCCCGCCCTCCGCCCCCGGATATCGGCCCTCACAACCGCGCCAGCAGCCGCTCCGCCAGGGGGTTCTCGGCCGCGAAGGCGTAGTCCACGCGCCGCACCGTCACGGCCCGGGCGCCGGCCTGGACCAGGGCTCCCGCGAGGTCGAACACCGCGCCCTCCGGGCAGCGCAGGACGATCTCGCCCTCCGCGCCCTTCGGCGCGCCGTAGGGCAACTCGGCCTCGTGCAGGCCCGCGATGGTGGCGAGGTCGATCGTGCCGCTCTCCGGCAGGGCGGCGCGCACCTCCCGGGTGGTCCGGGCGCGCTCCTCGGCGGCGATGCGGCCGAGCACGGTGCGCAGGGCCGCCCGCTGGCCCTCGCCCCAGGGCGCCTTCAGCGAGGCGACGAGGTTCGCCTCCGAGCGCAGGATGATGCCGTCGTCCAGCACCTTCAGGGCGTTGGCGCTGAGGGTGGCGCCCGTGGTGGTGATGTCGACCACGATCTCGGCCGAGCCCGCCGCCGGCGCCCCCTCGGTGGCGCCCAGGCTCTCGACGATCCGGTAGTCGGCCACGCCCTTCTCGGCGAAGAACCGGCGGGTCAGGTTCACGTACTTGGTGGCCACGCGCAGGCGCCGCCCGTGGCGGGTGCGCATGCCGGCCGCGACCTCGTCGAGGTCGGACATGTCGCGCACGTCGATCCAGGCCTGGGGCACCGCCACCACCACGGTGGCGTTGCCGAAGCCCAGCGGCGTCAGCAGCTCGACCTGGCCGCGCACGTCCGGCAGGGTCTCGCGGATCAGGTCCTCGCCGGTGACACCGAGATGGGCGGCGCCCGAGGCGAGCTGCGCGGCGATCTCGGAGGCCGAGAGGTAGCGCACCTCGACGTCGGGCACGCCCAGCAGCTTGCCGCGGTAGTCGCGGGCGCCCGCGCCTTGAGCGAGCTTGAGGCCCGCGCGGCCGAAGAACGCGCTGGCATTCTCCTGCAGGCGGCCCTTCGACGGGACGGCGAGGATCAGCGGCAGGGTGGTCGCGTCCGAAGCACTCATCGGCCGGCTCCCGCCACGCGCTCGATCCAGAAGGTGCAGCCCACCGCGGGCAGCGGGACGGGGCTGCCGAGATGGCCGAGCAGGCCGTCGTAGCGGCCGCCGCCGACCAGGATCGGGCCCGCTTCTTCGGTCACCTCGAAGATGAAGCCGGTGTAGTAGTCGAGGTTGCGGGCGAAGCCGCCCTGGAAGCGGAACCGCTCGATCGGCAGGCCGCGGGCCGCGATGAAGCCGGTGCGCTCCTCGAACAGGTCGAGGGCGGCCGAGAGGGCGTCGTGGCGGATCTGCGCGTCGGCGACCAGCGCCCGCAGGTCGCGGGCGGCCGCGTCCGGATGGCCGGCGATCACCCGGTAGCGGTCGAGGATCGCGCGGTTCTCGGCGTTGAGCCCAGCCCCGCCATGGGCCTGTGCGGAGGCCTTGGCGAGGAAGCGCTCGGCAATCTCGCCGGCGCTGCGCCCGCCCACCGCCGAGATGCCGGCGATCGCCAGCACGTCCTCCACGAAGGCGCGCACGCCCCGCGGGTCCTGGCCCTGGATCGCCGCCAGCAGGCCCGCATGGGGATCCTCGGGACGGGTCCCTTCGGCGCCGTTGGTGACGGCATCGAGCGAGCGCCCGGCCGCCAGCGCCCGGAGCGTCCGGCGCTTGGCGGCGGGCGGGACCGCGAGGCCGTCGAGGAGCGCCACGGTCAGGCCCATGTCGCCGAGCCGCACCGCCGGGTCGGTCCGGCCGAACAGCGCGAGGCCTTCCAGGGCGAGACCCAGCACCTCGGCGTCGGCCGCCGGCGTGTCGGTGCGCCCGATCGACTCGATCCCGGCCTGGAAGAACTCGTCGGGCTCGTCGGCGGCGAGCCGGAAGACCGGGCCGCAATAGCTGTAATCCGCCGCCCGTCCGTCGGACTCCGCGCGGTGCAGGCGGCAGACCGGAATGGTGAATTCGGGCCGCAGGCACAATTCGGCCCCGCCCGCGTCCTGGGTGACGAAGATCCGCCGGCGGATATCCTCGCCCGACAGTTCGAGGAACGGCTCCAGCGGCTGCAGCACCGGCGGCGTCACCGGCCGGTAGCCGGCCGCCGCCAGATGCGCGAGCAGCCGCGTGCGCGCCGCGTCCCCCGCCCCCGTCTCTCCCGCCTCCGGTCGTGTCATCGCAATCCACCTCGCGGGCGCTCTGTAGCAACCGCGACCGGGCTTGGCGACCGGGTTGGCGACCGGGTTGGCGACCGGGCTTGGCGACCGAGCTTGGCGACGCCGTCGGTCGACCCGAACGGCATCGGCTTCCTCTCCACGGACGCAGCGCCGCGATCCCGGCGGGGCGATCTCGGTGAGCGCGGCGCCACCCGGGCCGGCCCGGCCGCTGGGCCGCGGCCGTCGACCTGCTCCGCGTCCCCGTCGCGGATCGTCTACCCGGTGGATACCGCAAATACAGGGTCGGTTTCGTCGTCGGACATCGTGTCGTGTCAGGACCCTTCCGAGGCCTGATCCCTCGGCGCGATGCAGAGGCGGCGCCTGAAATCTCAGGACGGATCGAAGACGCGGCCGATTGCGTCCGGAGCGATGCCGGATCCATCATGGCGTAACCGGATCGTCCGGCGACGGAGTGGGGACAAGGCTGCGATGCGGCGGCGCGCTTCTCGGGCCGTGGGCCGGCCGCGATGCACCGGGCTGTGCGCCGCGCTGATCACGCTCCTCGCCGCCGCCCCCCGCCGCGCGGCCGATCTCCTGCACCGGACGCCTGAGATCGCGGCATTCCGCGCGGCGACGCTGCTGCGGATGCTGGCGGACCTGCTGGCCGGTGAGGCGCCCCGGGGGCTCGGCGTGCCGCCGCTGGGCCCGCGCGCCCGCCTCGTCGTGCTGGCCGGTGACGACACCACCCTGGCGAACCTGTCGGGCGCCCTCGGTCTGGGCTGGTCGCTCCCGGGGCAGCCGGATCCCACGCCCCCCGGCGCCGCCCTCGCCTTCGAGCTCTGGCGCAACACCGAGACCGGCGCGCGGACGGTCCGGGTCCGGATCTACGCCCAGACCCTCGACCAGCTGCGGTCCGCCCGGGTGCTCGGCCCCCTCGATCCGCCGGTGACGTTGCCGCTGGCGATCGGGATCTGCCGGGCGCGGGAGGGTGCGTGCGGCGTGGAAACCTTCGCGACCAACCTCTGCGCCGCCGTGCCGCCCGTCTGCGTCCGATAGCGCCCGCGCGGAGCCGGCCCCGGACGAGGGCGCGGGCTGGAGACCGGCCGTCTCGGCCCTCCTCCGGATACGTCGCGATGCGTCCGGATGCGTCCGGAGGCCGGACAGGTTCTCAGAGGGGTCGGATGCTGCCGAGCCGGGCCCCGCGGGGCCGACGTGCCGGCTTGCGCCGTGTGAGGGAGGCGAGTGCGGGGGCGCCCGCGACGCCGGCGCTGAGGACGGGGGCACTGCCGGTGCCCGGCGTGGCGGCCGCGACGGCGCTCGGCAGGGGACCGGGGACCGGACGGGCCGCCGAGGCCGGCGCCGCGCAGGCGAGGACCAGCCCGGCCGACAGGATCAGGATCTTGGTGCGCATCCCCGGATCTCCCTGCCGACGGCGTCGCGGCATCGACCGGGATCAACGCCGTCGAGGCCGCGGCGTTTCAACCGGCCGTGGATGTGAAATGCCGGGCCAGCACGGCGCGGACCTGCGCCACCAGATCGGCCTCGGGACAGGAGATCTGCGCCGGCCGCGCGGCCTTCCACTCGGCGTTGCTGGCGATGGACTCGGCTGCCCGGGCACCCTCGATCAGGTCCTTGATCTGGACCTCGCCGGCCAGCCGCTCGTTCGAGCCCTGGATCACCGCCACCGGGGCGCGGCGGCGGTCGGCATACTTCATCTGCGCCTTCATGCCGGCGGCGCCGAGATAGAGCTCGGCCCGGATGCCGTCGGCCCGCAGCAGCGCCACCAGCCGCTGGTAATCGGTCATGTTCTCCCGGTCGAGGACCAGCACCACGACGGGCCCGGGCGTCTCGGCACCGGCGAGCAGCGGGCTGCCGACGAGCTGCAGCGCCGAGAACAGCCGCGAGACGCCGATCGAGAAGCCGGTGGCCGGCACCGGCTCGGCCCGGAACCGCCCGACGAGGCCGTCGTAGCGGCCACCGCCGGCCACCGAGCCGAAGCGCACGGTCTGGCCGTCCTCGTTGGTGACGGGAAACGTCAGCTCGGCCTCGTAGACCGGGCCGGTATAGTACTCGAGCCCGCGCACCACGCTCGGATCGGCCCGGATCACGTCGTGGCCGTAGCCGGCGGCGGCGCAGAGCCGCATGATCGCGTGCAATTCGGCGATGCCCTCGCGGCCGGTCTCGGACGCGCCGACCGCGTCGTGCCAGCCCGCGAAGAACTTCTCCCAGAACGCCATCTTGTCGGCGCCGTCCCCGGCATCGGCCTGGAACGACACGTAGGCGAGGATCCGGCCGATCGCCGCCGCGTCGAGGCCCGCGCCCCGGGTGAAGTCGCCGCTCTCGTCCTTGCGGCCGGCGCCGAGCAAGTCGCGCACCCCGTCGACGCCCAGCCGGTCGAGCTTGTCGATGGCGCGCAGGACCGTCAGGCGCTGGCCGGCCTTGTCGGCGCCGGCGAGCCCGATCGCCTCCATGACGCCGTCGAGCACCTTGCGGTTGTTGACCTTGACGACGTACTGCCCGCCGAGCCCGAGGCGGTTCAGCGTGTCGGCCATCAGCATGCAGGTCTCGGCGTCGGCCGCCACCGATCCGGCGCCGACGATGTCGGCGTCGAACTGCATGAACTGGCGGAACCGGCCCGGCCCCGGCTTCTCGTTGCGGAAGACGTAGCCGGCCCGGTAGCTGCGATAGGGCTTCGGCAGCGCGTCGTAGTTCTCGGCCACGAACCGGGCCAGCGGCGCCGTGAGGTCGTAGCGCAGGCTCAGCCACGCCTCGTCGTCGTCCTGGAACGAGAACACGCCCGCATTCGGACGGTCGAGGTCGGGCAGGAACTTGCCCAAAGCTTCGGTGTACTCGACGAAGGGCGTCTCCAGGGCCTCGAAACCGTAGAGTTCGAAGCTCCTGCGAATCGTCTCCAGCATCCGTGCCTGCGCGGCGATCTCGCCGGCGCGCCGGTCGACGAAGCCGCGCGGCAGGCGGGGCTTCAGGGTCTCGGCCTTCTCGGCCCGGGGGGTATCGGCCTTGGACATGGGTGCGCGTTCGCTTCTCGCGGACCCGGATTCCGGGTCCGGCATCGGATCTTGAATCGTCTCCGGCGGGCGGAGATCCTGGGGCCGGGCTCTAGAGCATGCCGCGCGAAAGGGGAATTCGGTTTCCGGCTGCCCGATGCGAGGCTGGCCCGGTGCGAGGCCGCCTCCCCGATCGGGTCCGGCTCCGCTCGACCGTGTCGTTCCGGAGCGCCGCCGGGGGTCCGGACCGACGGCCCGCGGGCGGGATCCGTCAGTACGGCGCCGTCAGCTTGAGCCAGAGCAGGGCCGCGAGGCTCACGACGGCGATCGGCATCTGCAGGGGGCGCAGGCGCGCATGGGCGAGCGGCACCTCGCCGGCCCGCGCGGCGATCGGGTCGAGGATGCCGATGAGGGCGTAGCCGAGGATCAGCATGGCGAGCGCCGGCACCGCCTTACCCATCACCGCCGCGAACAGGCTGGCGAGCCCGAGGACGTACAGGATCAGCATGGTCACGATCTGCGAGACCTGCGGGCCGCCCTCGGTCCGGAAGCTAACGCCCCGGTGCACGCCCGCCAGGAACAGCAGGATCGAGGCGGCGTACAGCAGGGTGAACAGCGCCACCAAGTAGTCGAGGGGCTGCCCGTTCAGCCACCACGCCCCCGCGGCGCCGACCGCGATCGGGACCATGGGCCCGAAGCCGAAGACGACGTCGAGCCAGGGGATCCGGCGCGGCTCGTGCGCGGTGAGGGTGCGTCCGGTGGCGTCGTCGCGCATGGCGTTCAGGCAGGCTCTCGTGGGATGTTCGGGCGGATTTCTGTTGCGCTGCGGCGCCGGCACGGTGAACGGCCCCGCGCCGGCACGGTTCCGAACCGGGGCCGGCGGCGCCGCGGGCGTCGCCCCGGCCGACCCGCCGGGAAGTCCCGGGCCCGCCGATCCTGACGCCTTGAACTTGCCGAACGCTTGCGCCGCCGCAAGCCCCCTTGAGTACGGTGAGGAAACGCGTTATTTCTGTCCCGCCCTCATCACAAGGTCTGCGCCACAGCGCGCCCGTGAGCCACGAGGGTCCTGCCAAAACGGTTTCGCCAACCTGATCCTCGGGCCCCTCGCCGCAGCGCGGCCCGTCCTTCGGCGCCCGTCCCCCGGGCGCATGGCACAGAACCGGCCCTCCCACCTTCTCCGTCGGTTGCAAGACACTCCATGACGCAAAACCCCGACGCCCTCGCCGACGACATCGAGACCGCGGAGCCGGCTGAAATGCCCGCCGCCCTCGTGGGCGTCCGCGAGGTCAAGCTCCAGGACCTCAAGTCCAAGACGCCCACCGACCTCACGGCCTTCGCCGAGGAGGTCGAGGTCGAGAACGCCTCGACCATGCGCAAGCAGGAGCTGATGTTCGCCATCCTGAAGCAGCTCGCTGCCAAGGAGGTCGAGATCATCGGTTCGGGCACCGTCGAGGTGCTGCAGGACGGCTTCGGCTTCCTGCGCTCCTCCGACTCGAACTACCTGCCCGGTCCGGACGACATCTACATCTCGCCGACTCAGATCCGCCGCTTCGGCCTGCGCACCGGCGACACGGTCGAGGGTCCGATCCGCGGCCCCAAGGACGGCGAGCGCTACTTCGCGCTTCTGAAGGTCAACACGATCAACTTCGAGAATCCGGAGAAGATCAAGCACAAGGTCCATTTCGACAACCTGACGCCGCTCTTCCCCACGAAGCGGTTCAAGCTCGAGCTCGAGAATCCGACCAAGAAGGATTTCTCGCCCCGGATCATCGACATCGTCTCGCCGATCGGCAAGGGCCAGCGCGCCCTGATCGTGGCGCCGCCGCGCACGGGCAAGACCGTGCTGATGCAGAACATCGCCCAGTCGATCACCCTGAACCATCCCGAGTGCTACCTGATCGTGCTGCTCATCGACGAGCGGCCCGAGGAGGTCACCGACATGCAGCGCTCGGTGAAGGGCGAGGTCATCGCCTCGACCTTCGACGAGCCGGCCACCCGCCACGTGCAGGTCGCCGAGATGGTCATCGAGAAGGCCAAGCGCCTCGTGGAGCACGGGCGCGACGTCGTCATCCTGCTCGACTCGATCACACGGCTGGGCCGCGCCTACAACACCGTGGTGCCGTCCTCCGGCAAGGTGCTCACCGGCGGCGTCGACGCCAACGCCCTGCAGCGGCCCAAGCGCTTCTTCGGCGCCGCCCGCAACATCGAGGAGGGCGGCTCGCTCTCGATCATCGCCACCGCGCTCATCGACACCGGCTCGCGCATGGACGAGGTGATCTTCGAGGAGTTCAAGGGCACCGGCAACTCCGAGATCATCCTGGACCGCAAGGTCTCCGACAAGCGCATCTTCCCAGCGATCGACATCACCCGCTCGGGCACCCGCAAGGAGGAGCTGCTGGTCCCGCCGGACGCCCTCAAGAAGACCTACGTGCTGCGCCGCATCCTCAACCCGATGGGCGTCACCGACGCGATCGAGTTCCTCCTCGACAAGCTGCGCCAGACCAAGAGCAACGGCGACTTCTTCGACTCGATGAACACCTGAGGCGACGCCACGGGTATCCCGGCCGCCCGCCGCATCCGGGGTCCGCACGTCGGCGGACCTCGCGGGAGAGCTCCGGGGATCGCCGGGCCGGCCGGTGCCTCTGCCCGTGTCCCGCCGCGGCACAGTTGCGCCCCGCCGCCCGGCGCGGCCGTTGACCGTCCTCTAACCGGTCCCTGCCAGGATCATCACCGGGCGCCAGGTTGCGTATCGGCCCCGCGACAGCCCCGCCGGCCGGTCGAACCCGGCGGTGGGGCTCGTCGCAGCCCCCGCGTCCGGGGCGGCCGCCGACTTGCGCCCGACGCCGGATCCGTGACACTGGCGCGATGCCCCGCTCGCCCTGGATCGGCCCGGACCCGCTCCTCCTCGCCTCCACCAGCCCGACCCGGCGCCTTCTTCTGGAGAGCGCCGCCCTGCCGGTCGAGACCGCCGCCCCCGACGTGGACGAGCGCGCCCTGGAGGCGCAGTGCGCCGGCCTGTCCCCGGCCGACCTCGCCCTGACCCTGGCCCGCGCCAAGGCCCGCGCGGTGGCGGCCCGGTTCCCCGGGCGGCTGGTGGTCGGCGCCGACCAAGTGCTCGCTCTCGACGGCACCGTGTTCCACAAGCCGGAAGACGCCGCCTCGGCCCGGGCGCAGCTCGCCCGGCTCGCCGGCCGGACCCACACCCTGCACGCCGCTGTGGCGCTGGCCGGTCCGGTCACGGACGCCTTCGTGGAGACCGCGCGGCTGACCCTGCGCCCCCTCGATGACCGGGCCATCGCGGCCTATGTGGACTGCGCCGGCGCGGACCGGGTGCGGTCGAGCGTCGGCGGCTATCAGCTCGAAGGGCCGGGGATCCACCTGTTCGAATCGGTCGCGGGCGACCACAGCACCGTCCTGGGCCTGCCGCTGCTGCCGCTCCTCGCGCGGCTCCGCGCCGCCGGGCGTCTGGATTTCTGAGGGAGCACCGCCTTGGCGGGACACGACCACGCGCATGGCGGCCCTGCTCGGGGCAGCCCCGGGCCCGGGAGCCATTCCCACGGGGGACACGGCGGGCATGGGGGGCACGGGGGACACGCCCACGGCGGCCACGCGCACGCGCCGAAGGATTTCGGCGCGGCCTTCGCCATCGGCATCGGGCTGAACACCGCCTTCGTGGTGGTGGAGGCCGTCTACGGCTATCTCAGCAATTCCATGTCGCTCGTGGCCGATGCCGGCCATAACCTCTCGGACGTACTGGGCCTCGCCGCCGCCTGGATCGCCGCGATCCTGGTCCGGCGGCGCGCCACCGCGCGCTTCACCTACGGCTACCGGGGCTCCTCGATCCTGGCCGCCCTGTTCAACGCGGTGTTCCTGCTGATCGCCATGGGTGCGGTGATCTGGGAGGCCCTGGTCCGGCTGGTCCATCCCGAGCCCGTGGCGGGCACGACCGTGATGGTGGTGGCCGCCATCGGGATCCTGGTCAACGGCCTGACCGCGTGGCTCTTCGCCAGCGGCGCCAAGGGCGACATCAACGTCCGCGGCGCCTTCCTGCACATGATGGCCGACGCCGCGGTCTCGGCCGGGGTCGTGGTGGCGGGCCTCGTGATCCAGCTGACCGGCCTCGCCTGGCTCGACCCCGCGGTCAGCCTCGTCATCGCCGCCCTCGTCGTCTGGGCGACCTGGGGACTCCTGCGCGACAGCGTGGCGATGTCCCTCGATGCGGTGCCGCCGGAGATCTCCCCGGAGGCGGTCACCGGCTTCCTGCGCGACCGGCCCGGCGTCGCCGACCTCCACGACCTGCATATCTGGCCGATGAGCACCACCAGCATCGCCCTCACCGTCCACCTCGTGATGGAAGAGGGCCATCAGGCGCACCGGACGCCCGGCAACGGCTTCCTGAACGAGACGGCGGACGGCCTGCGCGCGCGCTTCGGCATCGGCCACGCCACGGTGCAGATCGAGGAGGCCGGCGGCCCGGCCTGCCGCCTCGCGACGGCGTGCGCGGCATGAGCGCCGCCGCGCCGCCCCGCGCCTTCGTGGTCGGCCACCCGATCGCCCATTCGCGCTCGCCGCTGATCCACGGCCACTGGCTCGCCGCGCACGGGATTCCCGGCTCCTACGAGCGCCTGGACGTGGCGCCCGAGGCGTTTCCGGACTTCGTCCGCGGCCTGCCGGCCTCCGGCTACCGGGGCGGCAACGTCACCCTCCCCCACAAGGAAGCGGCCTTCGCGCTCGCCGACACCCTGACGGCGCGGGCCGAGAGGATCGGGGCCGTGAACACCCTGGTGGTCGAGCCGGACGGCCGGATCCGCGGCGACAACACCGACGCGCCGGGCTTCTGCGCCCATCTCGACCAGGCCCTGGGGGCGGACTGGCCGGCGCGGGGCACGGCCGTGGTCCTGGGGGCCGGCGGGGCGGCGCGCGCCATCGTGGCCGGCCTCGCCGAGCGCGGCGTGCCGCGCATCCTGGTGGCCAACCGCACCCCGGCCCGGGCCGAGGCGGTCGCGGCGCTCGCGCCGGGCATCGGCGCGGCGCTGGCCTGGGACGACCTGCCGTCGGCGCTGGAGGCGGCCGGGCTCCTCGTCAACACCACGTCGCTCGGCATGAAGGGCCAGCCGCCCCTCGACCTCGACCTCGCGCCCCTGCCGGCCCGGGCCGCGGTGGCCGACATCGTCTACGCGCCGCTGGAGACGGCCCTGCTGGCCGCCGCGCGGGAACGGGGCCTCGCCGCCGCGGACGGGCTGGGGATGCTGCTGCACCAGGCGGTGCCGGGCTTCGAGGCCTGGTTCGGGCTGCGCCCGACCGTGACCCCAGCCCTGCGCGACCGGATCGTGGCGGATCTCGCCCCATGAGGCCGAAGGCCGGTTCCGGACCCGTCGTGCTCGGGCTCACCGGCTCGATCGGCATGGGCAAGTCGGCCACCGCGGCGATGTTCGCGCGGCTCGGCGTCCCGGTCCACGATGCGGATGCGGCCGTGCACGCCCTCTACGGGCCGGGCGGTGCGGCCGCGGCGGCGATCGGGGAGGCCTTCCCGGGCGTGCGCGACGCGGAGGGCGGCGTCGACCGGACGCGCCTGCGCGCCGCCGTGCTGGGCGCCCCCGACCGGATGGCGGTCCTCGAGAGACTCGTCCACCCGCTGGTCCGGGCGGCCAGCACGGCGTTCCTGGCCCGGCACGCGGACGCGCCCCTGGTCGTCCTCGACATCCCGCTCCTCTACGAGACCGGCGGCGAGGGCCGCTGCGACGCGGTCGCGGTGGTGAGCGCGCCGCCGGACGTCCAGCGCGCCCGGGTGCTCGCCCGCCCCGGCATGGACGAGGCGGCCTTCGCGGCGATCCTCGCCAAGCAGATGCCCGATGCCGAGAAGCGCGCCCGGGCGGATTTCGTGATCGACACGAGCCGGGGTTTTCCCGCTGCCGAGGCCGCGGTGGCGGGGATCGTCGCCCGGCTGACGGAGGGGGGTGCGCCGACGCACCGGGCGGACGGATGACACGGCCGCACGGCCGCATATCTGCGGGTGCCGGTCGCGCGGGCGCGAACCGGCCACGGGGTGGACGCGATGGGACGGCGGTTCGGAATGGTCGATCGGACCGGGCGCGCCGGAATCCTGGCGGTGACGGCCCTGCTCGGAACGACACCGGCGCAGGCCCCGTACGCCGCGTCCTGTCCGCCGCCCCTGAAGCTGGCCGCCGGCGCCTGCCTGGCCGCCTGCCCGGCCGGCTACGCGGATCAGGGCCGCGTCTGCCTCTACCGCAACAGCTCGCGCTGAGGGGCACGGGAGCTTAACCACGCCGGCCTATCCGGGTAGGATCCGCCCCCCATCTGCGAGCCGCGAGACCCATGCTGCGCGAGATCGTCCTCGACACCGAGACCACCGGCACCGAGGCGAAGGGGGGCGACCGGCTGATCGAGATCGGCGCGGTGGAGCTCCTCAACCACATCCCGACGGGCCGGACCTTCCACCGCTACTGCAACCCTCAGCGCGCCGTCTCCGAGGGCGCGTTCAACGTCCACGGCCTGTCCGACGCGTTCCTGTCCGACAAGCCGCCCTTCGCCGACATCGTGGGCGAACTCCTGGCCTTCCTCGCCGACGGGCGCCTCGTCATCCACAACGCGCCCTTCGACGTCGGCTTCCTCAACATGGAATACGCGCGGCTCGGGGCGAACGCCCCCCCGCCAATCCGGCTGGAGGACGTGGTCGACACGCTGCCCATGGCCCGGCGCAAGCACCCGGGGGCGGCCAACAATCTCGACGCCCTCTGCAACCGCTACGGCATCGACAACACCCGGCGCACCAAGCACGGGGCGCTCCTCGACGCGCAGATCCTGGCGGAGGTCTATGTCGAGTTGCTCGGCGGCAAGCAGACCAGCCTCGGCCTCACGGCGGCGGCGACCGCGGCCCCGGCGGCGGGGTCGTCCGGCCGCGAGGCGGCCCCGGCGATGTCCCGACCCTACCGGAGCCGCCTGACCGAGGCGGAGCGCGCCCGCCACGACGGCTTCCGGGCGAGCCTCGGTCCCGCCGCGATCTGGTCCGAGTATATCGGCGCGGACGATCCCGCCTGACCGGTCCGCGCCCGAGGGCGTTGCCGCATCGCACATCGGCGTTTATTGCAATGCACAATAGGTTGTCGGCGCTCCCACCCGCCGGGTGGTGACGCCGAGGCACGCGGCGGCACCGGCGAGCCGGTCCCGCCCGCGGCAGGAATGCTGAGGCAACGAGGCGCGCACGCATGGCCGAGAATTTCGGGACTCGCGACAGGGACAACGAGGCCCAGGACGGCATATCCCGCGGCGGGTCGCCCCTCGCCGACATGATCGAGGCCACCCGCCTCACCGGCCTCGGCCGCCTGGAGGAGGCGACCGCCCTGATCCAGCGCAGCCTCGGCGGCCACAGGGCGGCCCCGCCGGCGGCTCCCGCCCGCAGCGACGAGACCCGGGCCGATACAGGGGCCGAAACACGGGCCGAGACCTCCCGCGGCGCGGCTGAGTCGGGGACGCGGGTGCGCGAGGTGGTCGGCCACGTGGTGCGCGGCCTCGCGCCGGTGCTGAAGGGCCTCGGCAGCCCCCGGCGCCCGTCCGCGCCCCCCGGTGAGCGGAAGCGCCCCGCCGGCAGCCAGTTCGTGGCTCTGAGCCACGCCGAGACCGCCGGCACCCGCGAGTACAAGCTGTTCATCCCGAGCCATCCGGAGGCGCGGGCGCCGCTGATCGTCATGCTGCACGGCTGCACGCAGAACCCGGACGATTTCGCCGCCGGCACCGGCATGAACGAACTGGCCGAGCGCGCGGGCGTGTATGTCGCCTATCCGGCGCAGAGCCGTCAGGCCCACGCCCAGCGCTGCTGGAACTGGTACGAGCCCCGCGACCAGGCCCGGGGATCGGGCGAGGCGGCGATTATCGCGGGCCTCACCCACGCGATCGTGGCGGAGCACCCGATCGACCCAGCACGGGTCTACATCGCCGGCCTGTCGGCCGGCGGCGCGGCCGCCCTCAACATCGCCCGGGCCTATCCCGACCTCTACGCCGCCGTGGGCGTCCATTCGGGCCTCGCCGCCGGCTGCGCCCGCGACCTGGGCTCGGCGCTGATGGCCATGCAGGTCGGCGCGCCGGGCCTCGGCGCCGCGACCGCCTTCGGGGCGCCGGCCGCGGCGATCCGGGTGCCCACCATCATCGTCCACGGCGAGGATGACGGTACGGTGAGCGTGCGCAACGCCGACCAGGTGCTGGCGCAGGCCAACGTCGCGGACCTGACCGCGCGGTCCGAGACCATCGAGGGCCGCGGCCACCCCTTCACCCGCACCCGCTACCGGGATGCCTCCGGGCGCGTCGTCGTCGAGGATTGGCGGGTGCGCGGCGCCGGCCATGCCTGGTCGGGCGGCCACCCCGAGGGCAGCTATACGGACCGCGAGGGGCCCGACGCCTCCCGCGCCATGCTCGACTTCTTCGCCGAGCACCGGCTGGGCCCGCAGCGCCGATAAAGGGTTCCCCAGGGGCAAGCCCTCCGGCGGGCCGCCGGGGCGGGCTCGGGCTTCAGCGCGCCGTGCCCGCTTGCAGGGCGCCGCCCCGCACCCCCACAAGGTCCCGGACCTTCAGAAACCACGATTTCCACGGACCATCATGACCGCGATCCCGACCCTCGACGGCCTCTCGAACGTCGCCGACCGGTACGACCTGATCCTCTGCGATGTCTGGGGCGTGCTGCACGATGGCCAGAAGGCGCACGAACCCGCCGGCGCGGCGCTGATCCGCTTCCGCGGCCTGTCGGGAGACCGGCCGCGCCGGGTGATCCTCGTCTCGAACGCCCCGCGGCCCGGCGACGGCGTGGGGCGCATCCTCGACCGGTTCGGCGTGCCGCGGGAGGCCTACGACGCGATCCTGACCTCGGGCGACCTCACCCGCGGCCTGATCGCCCAGCGCCCCGGCGCCCGGATCCGGCATCTCGGGCCGGAGCGCGACCTCGGCATCTTCCAGGACCTCGACCTCAGCCTCGTCCCCGAGGGGGAGGCCGACCTCGTGGTCTGCACCGGGCTGTTCGACGACCGCAGCGAGACCGAGGAGGATTACCGCGAGGAACTCACGCGCTGCGCCACCCGGGGGCTGCCGATGATCTGCGCCAACCCCGACCTCGTGGTCGAGAGCGGCGACCGGCTGATCCCCTGCGCGGGCCTCCTCGCGGCCGCCTACGCGGAGATCGGCGGCACCGTCGTCTATGCCGGCAAACCGCACCGCCCGGTCTACGAGGCGGCCCTCGGCAAGGGGGCGGACCTGACCGGCGCCCCGGTGGACCCGACCCGGGTCCTGGCGATCGGCGACGCGATCCGCACCGACATCGCGGGCGCCAGCGGCTTCGGCATCGCGAGCCTCCTGGTGGCGCGGGGCATCCACGCGGGGGAACTCGGCGTCACCGCCGCGCATCACCGGCTCGGCGACGTGGCGGAATGGCTCGGCCGGCAGGCGGTGCACCCGGACGCGGTGATCGAGCGGCTGGTCTGGTAGGCACCGGCGCCGCACGATCCGGTGAATGCACGCATCGGGTCGAACAGGTCTGGCCCTCGGAGCGGTCCGTCGGCCACGCGAGCCCCGATACGAGGGGCCGCCCGGTTCAAGGATCGGACGCCTGCATACGCCCCGTGACCCCACGGCGATGGCCGAGAGCCTGCGCTCGCCGCCCGGCGGATCGCCGTCGCCCACAGGGACAGCCCGGGATGCGGGGCCCGCCAGCTCGGCTGGCGGGCCTGGAACATCCTTGCGGCGGAGGGCTCGCGGCGCGACGACCACGAGACGGGCTTCGATCCGCGGGTCGACTGCGCGCTCATCCGGTACAGGGCCGACGTCGCGGCGCCGGTTCCGGCCCGGCGGGGATCCGGCATCGGGCCGCTGACGCAGCCGTTCCTTCGTAGAGTGACCGTCGTAGGGTGACCTTCGGCCCGGCGGTCGGGATCGCCGGGCCGATCCACCGGCGCCGACACCGCCCGCGCCGGCGTAGCGCGGGCGCCAAGCCGCCGATCTCATCACCGGAAGCGGACCTATGACCGAGCCTGTATCCACCGCCGCCCATGCCCGGACCATCCTGGCCGCGCACGAGCATCGGCGCCCGATCCCGCCGCTGACCGGCTGGGATCCGGCCCTCGACCTGCCGGCCGCCTACCGGGTGGCCGCGGAGGTCCGGCGGCTGCGGGAGGCGCGGGGCGAGCGTCCGGCGGGCCGCAAGATCGGCTTCACCAACACGACGATCTGGGAGCGGTACGGCGTCGGCGCCCCGATCTGGGGCCACGTCTACGACACGACCCTGCGTGACCGGGACGCCCTGACGGGGCCGGTGGCGCTCGCCGCCTTCGTGGAACCCCGGATCGAGCCGGAGATCGTGTTCGGCCTCGCCCGCGCGCCGGAGCCCGGCCTGGACGCGGCGGCCCTGCTCGCGTGCTGCGACTGGGTGGCGAGCGGCTTCGAGATCGTGCAGTCGCTCTATCCCGGCTGGCGCTTCGCGGCCCCCGACACCGTCGCGGCCTTCGGGCTGCACGGGATGCTGGTGGTCGGCGAGCGCGTGCCCGTCGCCCGGGCGGACCCGCGGGCCTGGATCGGCGGCCTTGAGAGCTTCACGGCCGATCTCCTGTGCGACGGCGCCGTGGCGGATCGTGGCGGCGGCCGCAACGTCATGGGGACCGGGCCCCTGGCCGCCCTCGCCCACCTCGTCGATGTGCTGGCTAACGATCCGGCTGCGCCGCCGCTCGCCGCCGGCGAGGTCGTCACCACCGGCACCCTCACCGACGCGCTGCCGGTCGCCGCCGGCCAGGTGTGGCGCCTGCGGCTCGCGGGCCTGCCGCTGCCCGGCCTCGACCTCGCCCTGATCTGAACGACCCGCCCGGATCGCCGGGCCGGAACCCTGCGGATTTCCGGACCGGTTCGGGAACTCGGGCATTGGTAATGGTTAGCCGACATGCCAGATGCTGAGACATGCCCGGACGCCTGCGGAGACGCTACACGACCTTCCTCGTTTCCGTCACGGCGGGACGATCCCGCAGCCAGGGCACCACGGTCTACGCGGTCATGATGCCGGGGGCCGAGGAGGCGCTGGAGGCGGTCCGCGCGCGCGCCGACCCGGGCGCCACCGTGGCCATCGTGGGCAGCCTCTCCACCCGGATCGCCAAGGCCCTCAAGCTGAAGCCCGACGAGCCGCGCGCGGTGTAGGGCGGCCCGGGACCGGCCGCCCCGGTCCCGCGGCCGGAAGCCCCGGTCCCGGGCCGGAAGCCCCTGGCCCGGGCTCAATCCACCGCCAGCCGGTAGCCCACGCCCCGCACGGTCTGCAGGAAGACGGGGTTCGCGGGATCGACCTCGGTCTTGCGGCGCAGGCGGTTGATCTGCACGTCGACGGTGCGCTCCGCCGCCGCGCCGCCGCTGCCGGCGAGCTGCTCGCGCTCGACATTGGCGCCGCCCGCCATCGCCAGGACGGTCAGGATCTCGCGCTCGCGCTCGGTGATGCGGATCAGCTCGTCGTCCCGGCGCAGCTCGCCCCGGTCGATCCGGTACGCGAACGGACCGAAGGTCACGGATTCGGCGCCCGCCGCCCGGGGGCGCACGCCGCGCTTGATGATGTTGTTGAGCCGGAGGGTCAGCTCCCGCGGCTCGAAGGGCTTGGGCAGGTAATCGTCCGCGCCGATCTCCAGGCCCATCACCCGGTCGTTGGTGTTGGAGCGGGCCGTGAGCATCAGGATCGGCACCCGGGAGGTCTCGCGCACGCTGCGGGCGTAGTCGAAGCCGTTCTCGCCCGGCATCATTACGTCGAGCACCATCGCGTCGAACACCACGCTCTGGGCCCGCGCCCGCGCCTCCGCGGCGCTCGCCGCCGTGGTGACCCGGAAGCCCTGGTCGGTGAGGTAGCGGGCGAGCAGCTCCCGCAGCCGGCGGTCGTCGTCGACCACCAGGACGTGCGGGGCCTCGTCGGGCAGCTCCGCCCGGACGGGGATCGTCACGCGCCGCTCCCGCGCCGCGCCATCAGGCGTTGGACCGCCGGGCGGTCCTCCGGCTCGATCATGGCCATCAGGAAATCCTCCGGCGAGCCCCGTGCGTCCGGGGCGGCCAGCGCCCGCGCGAGGCGACGGGCCTGGACGCGGGTGAGGTCGGCGGCCAGCCCCGCGCCGGCCTCCGTGCAGTAGAGCAGGCGCTGGCGCCGGTCGCTGGCGCCGGGCTTCTGCGCCACGTAGCCCTGGCCGATCAGGTCCTTGAGGACCCGGTTCAGGCTCTGCTTGGTGATGCGCAGGATGTCGAGGAGTTCGGCGATGGTCAGGCCCGGATAGCGGTCGACGAAGTGCAGCACCCGGTGGTGCGCCCGGCCGAAGCCGTAATCCGCCAGGATCCGGTCCGGATCGCCCACGAAGTCGCGGTAGGCGAAGAACAGGAGCTCGATCAGGTCGTCGCTGCCGAGGGTGGCCGGCGCGGCGACCGGGACGGGTTTGGCCGCGAAGGACTCCTCGTGCGGGGCTGTCCGTGTCACGGCGCGGCCGCTCCCAACGTGATAGGTCAGTTTCGGTGACGTTTCTCAAGCAGGGCGGGGCCCGTCAACCCTGACGCGCCCCGAGGCACCCGGGCGCGTGACCCGCCCGGCCTGGCGGCGCCTCGCCCGCCCGACTCGCGCGTCCGCGCCCGGACCGGTCCGGGCACTTGCCCCCGGCCGGGCTTGCGGGCGATCCGGCCCCTCCGCTACGCAGTCCCGGGCGGACGGACGGAGCGATCGACCATGGCCGAGGCAGCTGAACCGGGGCGCCGCCTGTGGATCCGCGACCCGCTCGCCATCCTGGCCGAGGGGGCCGGCGGCGGGATCGTGGTCGCGGGAACCCGGATCGTCGAACACGTACCGGCCGGGGCACGGCCCGCGGGGCCCGTGGACGAGATCTTCGACGCGTCCCGCCACGTGGTCATCCCCGGGCTGATCAACACCCACCACCACGCCTTCCAGACGCTGACCCGCGCCCACCCGCTGGCGATCGACAAGCCGCTCTTCCCCTGGCTGAAGGCGCTCTACACGGTCTGGGGGCGGATCACCCCGGAGGCGTTCCGGCTGGCCACGCGGGTGGCCTTCACCGAACTGCTGCTCTCGGGCTGCACCACGGCGGGCGACCACCATTACCTGTTCCCCAGGGGGCTGGAGGATTCCGTGGACGTCCAGGTCGCGGAGGCCCGGGACCTGGGCATCCGCGCCTTCGTCACCCGCGGCTCCATGAGCCTGTCCGACCGGGAGGGCGGCCTGCCCCCGGAGGCGCTGACGCAGGACGACGACGCGATCCTCTCCGACAGCGAGCGGGTGCTGAACCTGTTCCACGACCCCGCCCCCGGCGCGATGGTGCAGATCGGGCTGGCGCCGTGCTCGCCCTTCGCGGTGACCAAGCGCCTGATGCGCGAGAGCGCGGACCTCGCCGCCCGCCACGGAGCCCGCCTGCACACCCATCTGGGCGAGACGCTGGACGAGGACGGCTATTGCCAGTCGATGTTCGGCTGCCGGCCCGTGGAGTACCTGGAGGAGGTCGGGTGGCTGAACGACCGGGTCTGGCTCGCCCACGGCATCCACTTCACCGATGCCGAGGTGGCCCGGCTCGGCGGGGCGGGGGTCGGCGTCTGCCACTGCCCGACCTCGAACATGACCCTGGCCTCGGGCCGCTGCCGCACCTGCGAACTGGAGGCGGCGGGCTCGCCCGTGGGCCTCGGGGTCGACGGCTCGGCCTCCAACGACAGCTCGAACCTGATGGAGGGGGTGCGTCACGCCCTGATGATCAACCGGCTCACCTACGGGGCGGAGGCCGTGACCCATCTGGATGCCCTGCGCTGGGCGACCGAGGGCTCGGCCGCCTGCCTCGGCCGCTCCGATATCGGCCGGATCGCGCCGGGCCGGGAGGCCGATCTCGCGCTGTTCACCCTGGAGGAACTGCGCTTCTCCGGCGCCCACGACCCGCTGGCCGCGCTGGTCCTGTGCGGCGCCACCCGGGCCGACCGGGTGATGGTGGCGGGGCGCTGGCGGGTGATCGACGGGCAGCCGCTCGGGGTCGATACCGGGATGCTCCACGAGGCGCATTCCCGGCTGGCGGTGGCGCTGTTCGGGACGCTGTAGGATCCGGCCGCCGGAGGGCCCGCGCCCGTCCGCGGTCTCCGCCCCGGTCCGGCCCTATCGGGACGGGTCGCCGGCCGCGACGGCGCTCATCCGCGGCCCGAGGGTCGTGACCGGCGAGGTGATCGACGGCGGCGCGACCGGCGTGCCCCGGCCCGATCCCTGGACCGGCTCACCGGAGGGGCGAGCCGGTCCGGCTGCGGGAACCGGCGCTCCTCAGAACAGCCCGTCGATCTGGCCGTTGGCGTCGAGGCGGATCGTGTCGGCGGCGGGCACCCGGGGCAGGCCCGGCATGGTCATGATCTCCCCGCAGATCGCCACCACGAAGCCGGCGCCGGCCGAGAGCCGCACGTCGCGCACCCCCACGATGTGGCCCTCCGGGGCACCCATCAGCCCCGGGTTGGTGGAGAACGAGTACTGCGTCTTGGCCATGCAGATCGGCAAGTGGCCGTAGCCGTCCTTCTCGAAGGCGGCGAGCTTGCCGGCCGCCTTGGCCTCGATCTGGATGTCGGCCGCGCCGTAGAGCTTGGTAGCGATCGACCGGATCTTCTCCGAGAGCGGCGCCTCCGTCTCGTAGGCGTGGCGGATCGGCGCCGGCTCGGCCTGCGCGAGCTTCACCACGGCCCGGGCGAGTTCCTCGGCCCCGGCCCCGCCCTCGGCCCAGTGGCGGCAGGTGATCGCCTCGACGTCGAGCCGCGCGCGGCACAGCTCCTTGAGCTTGGCGTGCTCGGCGTCGGTGTCGGCGTGGAAGTGGTTGACGCCGACCACCACCGGCAGGCCGAAGCCGCGCAGGTTGGTCACGTGCCGGGCGAGGTTGGCGAAGCCCTTCTCCAGGGCGTCGATGTTCTCGGCCCCGAGGTTCTTCTTGTCGACGCCGCCGTGCATCTTGAGGGCGCGGATCGTGGCGACCACCACGACCGCCGAGGGGGCCAGCCCCGCCTGCCGGCACTTGATGTCGAGGAACTTCTCGGCGCCCAGATCGGCGCCGAACCCGGCCTCGGTCACCGTGTAGTCGGCGAGCCGCAGGCCGGCCCGGGTGGCGATCACCGAGTTGCAGCCATGGGCGATGTTGGCGAAGGGGCCGCCATGGATCAGCGCGGGGTTGCCCTCCAGCGTCTGCACGAGGTTGGGCTGCAGGGCGTCCTTGAGCAGCACCGTCATGGCGCCGGTGGCCTTCACGTCCTTGAGGGTGACGAGCTTGCGGTCGCGGGTCTCGGCGATGACGATCCGGCCGAGGCGCTCCTCCAGGTCGGCGAGGTCACGCGCGAGGCAGAACACCGCCATCACCTCGGAGGCGACCGTGATGTCGAAGCCGTCCTCCCGGGGGAAGCCGTTGGCGACGCCGCCGAGCGACTGGGTGATCTGGCGCAGCGCCCGGTCGTTCATGTCGACGACGCGGCGCCAGTGGATGCGGCGCACGTCGATGTTGAGCTCGTTGGCCCAGTAGACGTGGTTGTCGATCAGCGCGGCCGCGAGGCTGTGGGCCGACGTGATGGCGTGGAAGTCGCCGGTGAAGTGCAGGTTGATCTGCTCCATCGGCACGACCTGCGCCTTGCCGCCGCCGGCCGCGCCGCCCTTCATGCCGAAGCACGGCCCGAGCGAGGGCTCGCGCAGGCAGATCATGGTCTTCTCGCCGATGCGGTTCAGGGCGTCGCCCAGGCCCACCGTGGTGGTGGTCTTGCCCTCGCCCGCCGGCGTCGGCGAGATGGCGGTCACCAGCACGAGCTTGCCGGGCGTCCGGCTCTCCAGCCCGGCGATGTAGCCGTGGTCGATCTTGGCGATGTGCCGGCCGTAATTGTGGAGTGCGTCATCCGGGATGCCCAGCGTCTCGGCGACCTGTGCGATCGGCTTCAGGGTCGCGGCGCGGGCGATCTCGATGTCTGACGGCATGGGCGTTCCCTCCCTGGATTGCGGGCTCGGAGCCCGACCGCCGGCTGTTGCCGTGACGGTGTCCGCTCGTGCGGGCAGCCGCCCGCGAACGGCTGCGCAGTGTGCGTCAAACGTGCGGGAAATGCGCGTCGATTTTTATGAGGCGGCGGACAAAAACAAGTTTCTGGTCCGCCGGCCGGGGGAGGCCGGGGGATGGCCGCCATCCCCGGGCCTCATCCGGAGGCGCCGGAGCGCGGCGCAGGCCGCGAAGGGGGCGCCGGAAGGTGCCGCGACCCGTCGAGCCCGCCTTCCCGGGCGGCCTCGCCGCACCGCGGGATGACGGGGGTGGAGGGGAGCCGGCGTCGCGGGGCCGGGCCCCGTCAGCCCCCCGACTTCTTGGCCTTGTCGGCGGCGCCGGGCGCCTCGTGGGGCTGCGGCGCGCCCTTCGGAAGCTCCGGGTTCTCGGCATTGTGCGGGGCGGCCACCGGCGCCGGCACGGTCTCGGCCGTGGCGGTCGGCTTCTCGATGTCCGGCAGACCGTCCTTCAGCTTCGCGTTGATCTGCGCGAGGTCGTCCGGCTCGGGATTGAGGTCCTTGGCATGCTGCCACTGGAACTTGCCCTCCAGCCGCCGGCCCGCGCGCCAGTAGGCGTCCCCCAGGTGGTCGTTGATGGTCGGATCGCCGGGCTTCAGCTCGACCGCCTTCTCCAGCTCCCGCACCGCGTCGTCCCAGCGGCCGAGGCGGAAATAGGCCCAGCCCAGGCTGTCGACGATCATGCCGTCCCGCGGGCTCGCGTCGGCGGCCTGCTGCAGCAGCTTGAACGCCTCGTCGATGTTGGTGTTCTGGTCGACCCAGGAATAGCCCAGGTAGTTCATCACCTGCGCCTTGGCGGCCGGCTGGTTGGCCGGCACGAGGGACAGCGCCTTCTTCAGGTCGGCCTCGGCCTTCGGCCACTGCTTGGCGCGCTCGTAGGCGGTGCCGCGGAAGTAGTAGGTCGTCCAGTAATTGGCCTGCGGCCGGTCGCCGATCAGGTTGATCGCCCGCGAGTAGGTGGCGGCGGCCTCCTCGTACTTCTTGCGGGCGCGCTGGACGTTGCCGAGCGCCGAGATCACGTCGATGTCGTCCGGGTGGGCCTTCATGGTCGCGTCGAGATGCGCGAGCGCCTCGTCGCCCTTGCCCATCTGCTCCAAGTTCAGGCCGACCTGGATGTCGGCGTTGAGCTTGAGCGGCGAGGTCGCGGGGATCTGCGCGTAGGCCTCGTTGGCGCGCTCGGTCTGCTTCATCCGGTCGAGGGTGTCGGCCAGCGTCAGCCGGGCGAGGGCATGGTCGGGGGCGAGGTAGAGGGCCAGCCGCAGGTAGATCACCGCGGGCAGCTCGTCGCCCTGCGTGGAACCGGCCGAGCCCAGCCCGTACAGCACCTCGGCGGCGCCCTCCTGCGCGGTGGTGACCAGGCGCGTGAGGGGCTTGCCCTCCTTGAGCTTGTCGAGGGCGTCGCGCACCAGCGGGTGGCGCGGCGAGAGCTGGTCGAAGTCCGAATAGGCCTGGATCGCGAGGTCGGTGCGGCCGAGGCTCGCCTCCATCCGGGCATAGGCGTCGACGATGCGCAGGGTGTTGCGGTCGGCCTCGTAGGCGGCCTTGAGGCGCCGCTCGGCCTCGGCGTTGTCGCCGGTCACCGCCGCGATCAGGCCGGCATGGTAGTCCCGGAAGGTGTTGTAGTAGCGCTCGCCCCGGAGCTTGTTGACCGTCTCCAGCGCCTTCTTGCCGTCGCCCGCGCCGGCATACGACCAGGCGGTGAGCAGCGTCGCGGTCAGGTCGGTGGCCGCCCCGCGCCCGCTGCGGGAGAAGTTCTGGCGGGCGGCGGCCCACTGGCCGGCCTTGATCTGGCGCACCCCGAGGGAGAGGTTGGCGAGCCCGTTGGTGGGATCGCGGGCGATCAGCTTCTCGGCCGCGCGGAACGCGTCCGGCAGGGCGCCGTCGGCGAGCAGCGAGATGAAGGCGCGCTCGACCAGCTCGGCGTTGCGCGGGTCGGCCTTCACGGCCTCGCGGTAGAAGGTGGCCGCCGCCGCCGTGTCCCGGGAGGCGCCCGCGATGTAGGCCGAGAGGAAGTTGCCCTCCAGCGAGTCCGCGGGCTCGTAGTCGAGCACCGGGGCCGATTCCTTGGGCTGCGCGGCCAGCACGGTCTGCGGGAGCCCGGCGGCGAGCAGCAGGGCGAGCGCCGAGACGCTCCGGCGGGCGCGTGATGTCATCATGAACCGATCGCGGCTCCTGGGCGCCGGCCAGCCAAGGGGCCAGGCGCGAGAATGGCGGGTTATCCCCGGAAAAACGCCGGGGACACTGGACCCATCCCGCCAGCCCCGCAAGGCGAAAGGATGGCGCGGGGCGGATGAGCGGGTCGTCCGCCGTCCCGTCGGCGGGCGCGCCGCGACCCGGTGCGGCACGGGGCCGGCCGCGACGCCCCCGCGCCCGCGGGCGGCGCGCCTCGGCGCCCCTCGGCGTTCCGGCCGGGACCCGGCCTCACATGTTCGGGTAGTTCGGGCCGCCCGGGCCCTCCGGCGTCACCCAGTCGATGTTCTGGTTCGGATCCTTGATGTCGCAGGTCTTGCAGTGGACGCAGTTCTGCGCGTTGATCTGGTAGCGCACGCCGTCGCTGGCGGCGGCATCCTCCACCCACTCGTACACGCCCGCCGGGCAGTAGCGGCCCGAGGGCCCGCCGTAGACGTCGTGCTCGGAGCGCTTCTGCAACTCCAGGTCGCGGACCTTGAGGTGGGGCGGCTGGTCCTCCTCGTGGTTGGTGTTCGACAGGTAGACCGAGGAGAGCCGGTCGAAGGTCAGCTTGCCGTCGGGCTTCGGGTAGACGATCGGCGTCACCTCGGAGAGGGGCTTCAGGCAGGCATGGTCGGGCTTGCCGTGCGAGAGCGTGCCGAACGGCGAGGCGCCCAGCAGGCTGGTCGCCCACATGTCGATCCCGCCGAGCCCCACGCCCACCAGGGTGCCGTAACGCGACCAGAGCGGCTTGACGTTGCGCACGGCCTTGAGGTCCCGCCCGATCGGGCTGTCGCGCCAGCCGGCCTCGTAGGCGGTGAGCTCGTCGCCGGCGCGACCGGCCTTCAGGGCGTCCGCGATGGCCTCGGCCGCCTGCATGCCGGACAGCACCGCGTTGTGCGAACCCTTGATCCGCGGGACGTTCACGAACCCCGCCGAGCAGCCGACCAGGCAGCCGCCGGGGAAGACGAGCTTCGGCACCGATTGCCAGCCGCCCTCCATGATGGCGCGCGCGCCGTAGCCGATGCGCTTGGCGCCCGCGAAGGTGTCGGCGATCAGCGGGTGGGTCTTGAAGCGCTGGAACTCCTCGAACGGCGACAGGGTCGGGTTCTCGTAGTTCAGGTGCGTGACGAAGCCGACCGAGAGCAGGTTGTCGTCGAAATGGTAGAGCCAGGAGCCGCCGCCGGCCTTGTTGGGGAGCGGCCAGCCCATGGTGTGGCGCACCAGCCCCCGCTCGAAGGTCGCGTCCGGCAGCTGCCACAGCTCCTTCACGCCGAGCCCGTACTTGAAGTGGTCGCTGTGCCGGCTGAGGGAGAAGCGCTGGATCAGGCCCTTGGTGAGGTTGCCCCGCGCGCCCTCGCCGAACACCGTGTACTTGGCGCGCAGCTCCATGCCGCGGGTGTAGTCCTCCCGCGGCTCGCCCGAGCGGCCGATGCCGAGATCGCCCGTGGCGACGCCCGCCACGGCGCCGTTGGCGTCGAACAGCACCTCGGAGGCCGGGAAGCCCGGATAGATCTCGACCCCGAGCGCCTCGGCCTGGGCGCCCAGGTACTTGCACACGTTCGACAGCGAGCCGACGAAGTTGCCGTGGTTCGACATGAGCTTGGGGAAGAACACGTTCGGCATGGTGACGCCGCTGTTCCGGGTGAGCAGCATGAACTCGTCGCGCTGGACCTCCGTCTTGAGCGGGCGCTCCGGATCCTGGCGCCACTCGGGCAGCAGCTGGTCGAGGCCGCTCGGGTCGATCACCGCGCCCGACAGGATGTGGGCGCCGACCTCCGAGCCCTTCTCGACGACGACGACGGAGATCTCCTCGCCGATCTCGGCAGCGCGCTGCTTCAGGCGGATCGCGGTGGCGAGGCCGGCCGGGCCGGCGCCCACCACGACCACGTCGAAATCCATGCTCTCGCGTTCGGGCAGCGCCATCCTGGCCTCCTTATTCTTGTTCCGGCGCCCGGTACGTCGCCGGGCCGGCATCCCTGCTGCCGTCTCAAGCGATTCCAAGCTGGAAAGGCAAGGTGCCGAAGCGTCGGCCGCAGGCAAAGTTCCCTGTGCCGCAGGGCGGGCCCCGCGGCGCCGCGCAGCCGGCCGGTCCCCTCCGGCGCGGGCGCCCCACCCTGCGGGGGCCGGGGCGGACCGGCGCCCCCGGGGCGCGGGCACCGCGCTGTTGCGTCACGCAAGCCCTTGCCGGCGGACGGGTTTCATGAGTTGTCCACAGGCTGCCGCGACCCCATCTACCGAGTCACATGCCGAGCCCCTCCGACGCGCAAGCCGACCTGATCGCCTATCTCGACTTCCACGTGGAGGCCGGTGCCGACGCGGTGCTCGACGAGCGGCCGCACGACCGGTTCGGGGAGGCGGATGCGCCGGCGCCGGCCCTACGCGCCCCGCGCCGGCCCGCCGTCCAGGCCGAGGCGCCGGCCCGGACCCTCGTGCCGCCCCCCGGTTCGCCCCCGCCCTCCGCGGCGCCGGCCCGCACCTTCGGCCGCGCCGCGAGCGCCCAGCCCGACGAGGCCGCGAGCGACGCCCGCGCCCGGGCGCGGCAGGCGAAGACGCTGGACGAGCTGGAGCGGATCCTGGCCGATTTCGACGCCTGCCCGCTGCGCTTCACCGCCAAGAACCTCGTCTTCGCGGACGGCAATCCCGCGGCGCGGGTGATGTTTCTCGGCGAGGCGCCCGGCGCCGACGAGGACCGGATCGGCAAGCCGTTCATGGGCCGCTCGGGCCAGCTCCTCGACAAGATGATGAAGGCGGTCGGCCTCGACCGGTCGAGCGCCTATATCGGCAACATCGTGCCCTGGCGCCCCCCGGGCAACCGCAACCCGACGCCCCAGGAGGTGGCCGTGTGCCGGCCCTTCGTGGAGCGTCAGATCGAGCTGGTCGACCCGGACATCATCGTGTGCCTCGGCGCGCCCGCGACCCAGACGCTCACCGGCAGCAAGGACGGCATCCTGCGGACCCGCGGCCGGCTGTTCCCGTACCGCCTGCCGCACCGCGAGGTGAAGCTGCTGGCGACGCTCCACCCGGCCTTCCTGCTGCGCCAGCCGGTGCAGAAGCGCCTGGCGTGGCGGGATTTCCGCGCCCTGCGGTCGCTGCTGGACGGGAAAGCTTGACCGCGGTGGCGGAACCGGCTCTCCCCTCCCGTCATTAGAGCTTCGTTCCCGCCGGCGGTTCGCCGCTGTCCGGACACAACGACGCACAGCAAGGTCCGGCCCCCCGCGGCGGCCGGCGCAGCATCGATGGCGGGACCCAACCATGCGCTGGGAAGATCTACGCAGCTCCGACAACGTCGAGGATCGGCGCGGTGAAGGCGGCGGCGGCGGGGGCGGCATGGGCTTCCCCGGCGGCGGCGCCGGCGGCCTCGGCATCGGCACCATCGTGGTGCTGCTGATCGTCAGCTACTTCACCGGCATCAACCCGGCGATCCTGATCGGCGGCGCCGAGCGGATCGGCGGCGGCCACAGCAGCCAGGAGCAGCCGGCCGACCCGCAGACCCAGGCCAAGCGCCGTCAGGCCCCCACCGACGACAGCGGTCGGTTCGCGTCGAAGATCCTGGGCAACACCGAGGACGTGTGGAGCCAGATCCTGCCGCAGCAGACCGGCAAGCAGTACACGCCGACGACGCTGGTGCTCTACACCGGCGGCACCCGCTCGGGCTGCGGCTCGGCCCAGGCCGCCATGGGCCCGTTCTACTGCCCGCTGGACAAGAAGGTCTACCTGGACACGGGCTTCTTCAAGGAGATGGCCTCGAAGTTCGGCGTGAAGGGCGACTTCGCCTACGCGTACGTGATCGCCCACGAGGTCGGCCACCACGTCCAGGACGTGCTGGGCATCCTCGGCAAGGTGCAGGCCCGCCAGCAGCAGGCGTCGAGCAAGACCGAGGCGAACGCCCTGTCGGTGCGCATCGAGCTGATGGCCGATTGCCTCGCGGGCGTCTGGGCCAAGAACTCCAACGACAAGTATGCCGAACTCGACCAGGGCGACATCGACGAGGCTCTGAACGCCGCCGCCCAGATCGGCGACGACGCGCTGCAGCAGCGCTCGCGCGGCTACGTGGTGCCGGATTCCTTCACCCACGGCTCCTCGGCCCAGCGCCAGCGCTGGTTCACCGCCGGCTACAAGAGCGGCCAGACCAAGTCCTGCGACACGTTCCGCACGGCGAATAACTGAGGCGGCACGGGTTCTCGGGATCGCCCGAGGCTTGACCCGACACGCGCCCTCCCTCCCCGCGGAGGGCGGGCGGCTCCCGGTCACGCGTCGCCCGAGGCCTCAGCGGGGGCGCGGGAGCAGATGCGGGCTCACCCCCGGCTCAACCGCTGCGCGTTGGCCTGCACCTTCCGCCGGTAGCTGCGGATCACCTTGCCGTTGGAGGCGCCGGCGGCCAGCATCAGGGCGGCCTCGCCGGCGGCCAGCATCTTCTCGGTCACCATGAGCTGCGCCTCGGCCTGCGCGGCCGGACCGCCGAAGGCGAACATCGCCATCCGCTGGGCGATCACGCCCTGAGCCTCCAGGCCCAGCATGGCCATGTCGAGGCTCGTCGTCCACCAACCGCAAAGCATCGTGTTCCTCAAAGGTGTCGGCAACCGCCAAGCCCCATGCCAATGGGCCAAGATCCCTGCCAATGGGCCAAGCTTCCTGCCCTCGGCCAGGATCCCTGCCGGTGGCTAAGATTCCTGCCTTCGGCAACGATCCATGCCGTCGGCCGAGCCCCGTGCCGTCGGCCGAGCCTGCCACCATACGCCGGAGCGGCGGCCGGTGCGGCCGGGAAACGACGTAGCTCGCAGAATCGGGCCGAATAGCCGCAAAGCGCACGGATGAAGGCCACGGTTGCGCGGCGCGCAGGTCTCACCGCCGCGCCGCCCGTCTTTGCGCCGTCTCGATCCATGCCGTAAGCGCCCGGGAGGTTTCCCCCGACACGGCCCGCGCCATGATACGCCTCGACAAGATCACCAAGCAGAACGGGCGGCAGCTCGTGTTCATCGAGGCCTCGGCCGCCCTGCAGCGGGGCGAGAAGGTCGGGCTCGTGGGCCCGAACGGGGCCGGCAAGACCACGCTGTTCCGGATGATCATCGGCCAGGAGCAGCCCGACGAGGGTCAGGTCGCCGCCGACCGGGGCATCACCATCGGGTATTTCAGCCAGGATGTCGGCGAGATGGCCGGCCGCAGCGTCGTCACCGAGGTGATGGACGGGGCCGGTCCGGTGAGCACGGTGGCGGCGGAACTCGCCGAGCTCGGCGCGGCGCTCGCCGATCCGGACCGCGCCGACGAGATGGACGCGCTGATCGAGCGCTACGGCGAGGTCCAGGCGCGGTTCGAGGAACTCGACGGCTACGCGCTGGAGGGCCGCGCCCGCGAGGTGCTCGACGGGCTGAGCTTCAGCCAGGAGATGATGGACGGGGATGTCGGCGCCCTCTCGGGCGGCTGGAAGATGCGCGTCGCCCTCGCCCGCATCCTGCTGATGCGCCCGGACGTGATGCTCCTCGACGAGCCGTCCAACCACCTCGACCTCGAGAGCCTGATCTGGCTCGAATCCTTCCTCAAGGCCTATGACGGCGCCCTGCTGATGACCTCGCACGACCGCGAGTTCATGAACCGCATCGTCACCAAGGTGGTCGAGATCGACGGCGGCGCGCTCACCACCTACTCGGGCGACTACGCCTTCTACGAGGGCCAGCGGATCCTGAACGAGGCGCAGCAGCAGGCGCAGTTCGAGCGGCAGCAGGCCATGCTCGCCAAGGAGATCGCCTTCATCGAGCGGTTCAAGGCCCGGGCCTCCCACGCCGCCCAGGTGCAGAGCCGGGTGAAGAAGCTCGACAAGATCGAGCGCGTCGAGCCGCCCCGGCGGCGGCAATCCGTGGCCTTCGAGTTCCAGCCGGCGCCGCGCTCGGGGGACGACGTCGTGATGCTGAAGGGCGTCAACAAGCGCTACGGCAGCCGCACGATCTACGAGGGGCTCGACTTCTCGGTGCGGCGCCGGGAGCGCTGGTGCGTGATGGGCATCAACGGCGCCGGCAAGTCGACGCTGCTGAAGCTCGTGACCGGCACCACCGCACCGGATGACGGGTCGGTCACGGTCGGCGGCAGCGTCAAGCTCGGCTACTTCGCCCAGCACGCCATGGACCTGCTCGACGGCGACCGCACGGTCTTCCAGACCCTGGAGGACGCCTTCCCGCAGGCCGGCCAGGGCTCCCTGCGGGCCCTCGCCGGCTGCTTCGGCTTCTCGGGCGACGACGTCGAGAAGCGCTGCCGGGTGCTGTCGGGCGGCGAGAAGGCCCGGCTGGTGATGGCCCTGATGCTCTACGACCCGCCGAACTTCCTGGTGCTCGACGAGCCGACCAACCACCTCGACATGGGCACCAAGGAGATGCTCATCACGGCGCTCGCCCAGTACGAGGGCACGATGCTGTTCGTCTCCCACGACCGGCACTTCCTGGCGGCCCTGTCGAACCGGGTGCTCGAAGTCACCCCGGAGGGCATCCACCAGTACGGCGGCGGCTACACCGAGTACGTGGCCCGCACCGGCCAGGAGGCGCCCGGCCTGCGGAGCTGACGGGGCGGGGCGGGCCGGGGACGGGGCGATCCCTGCGACCGCCGCTCCGCTACCCTCCCGGGGCAACCCGGGTTAGGCTGCGCCGAAACGGCCCTGCGCGAGACGCCGTGCGACGCCTGCTGAAGTTCCTCCACACGATGGGGTCCGCCGGATTGCTGGGCGCGATGGCGGCCCTGGTCGTCATGCTGGGCCTCGCGCCCCCGCCGACGGCCCTACCCGGCTACGCGGCGATCCGGGGCGCGATGGGGGCCGTCGCCACCTGGATCTTCCTGCCCGCCCTCGCCCTCACCCTCCTGTCGGGCCTGCTGGCCATGGCGCTGAACCGCGCCTACCTCAACGCCGGCTGGGCCTGGGTGAAGCTCGCCACCGGCGTCCTGATGTTCGAGGGCGGACTGGTCTACGTGCAGGGCCCGATGCGGCGGGAGGCCGAGCAGAGCGCCCGGGCCCTCGCGGGCCTCGCGGATCCCGGCCTCCTCGCGACCGCTCTGGAGGGCGAGCGCGGCACGCTGTGGGTGCTGCTCGCGGTCTCGGCCGCCAACGTGGCGCTCGGGATCTGGCGCCCGCGCATCCTCCGGATCCCGCGATAGACCCGTCACTTCCCAATACAGAAGCCGGCAAACAAACGGTCGAGCACGTCCTCGACGCCGACATGCCCGGCGACTTCGCCGAGGGACCGGACCGCGAGGCGCAGGTCCTCGGCGGCCAGTTCCGGCAGGCCGCCCGCGCCCGCGAGCAGGCGGTCCAGATGGCCCACGCAGGCTTCGAGGGCCGCCCGGTGACGCGCGCGGGTGATCAGTGCGTCGCCCTGGCCGAGGCCGCTCTCGGCCGCCGCCTGCACGGCGTCGAGCAGGGCGTCGAGGCCGAGGCCCGTCCGGGCCGAGACCGCCAGCGCGGCCTCGGGGAAAGGTTGTAATGAGCCGGCAATTAAGTCGGTCTTCGTGAGCACCGTGCGGTACGACGTTCCGGACCGGCCGAGATCGGGGGGATCCTCTCCGGGCGGCACCAGGACGAGCACCAGATCGGCCGCGTCGATCCGGGCACGGGCCCGCCGGATGCCGGCGGCCTCCACGGGCTCGGCGGTCTCGCGCAGCCCCGCCGTATCGACGAGGATCACGGGGAGGCCGCCCAGGTCCAGCCGGACCTCGATGGCATCCCGGGTGGTGCCGGGGATCTCCGAGACGATGGCGACCTCCCGGCGGCTGAGGGCGTTCAGCAGGGTCGACTTGCCGGCATTGGGTGCACCGGCGAGGACCACCGTGAAACCGTCGCGCAGGCGCTCGCCCCGACGCCCGTCCCGCAAGGCGGCGGCGATCTCGTCGCGGAGGGCGGTGGCGCGTTGGACCAGCCCCGCATCCAGGCCGGCCTCGTCCACGTCGCCCTCGTCGGAGAAGTCGAGGGCCGCCTCGGCGGCGGCGAGGCCATCGATCGCCTGCATCCGCCAGGCCGCGACCTGCCGGCTCAGGGCGCCGTCGAGCTGGCGCAGGGCCTGACGGCGCTGGCCCTCGGTCTCCGCGTCGATCAGGTCGGCCACCGCCTCGGCTTCGGCCAAATCCAGGCGGCCGTTCAGGACCGCCCGACGGGTGAAGGCCCCGGGCCCGGCGGCGCGGCAACCCGGCAGCCCTGCCAGGGCCGTCAGCACGCCCATCCGGACCGCCTGTCCGCCATGGAGGTGCAGCTCGACCATATCCTCGCCGCTGTACGTCTCCGGGCCGGGAAACCACGCGACCAGCGCGCGGTCGAGTTCGGCGCCGTCGACCGGATCGCGGAGGGTTCGGAGCGACAGGCGCCGGGGCGGCGGAAGCGCGGCACCCAGGGCGGTCAGGACGTCCCGGGCGGCAGGACCGCTGATCCGGATCACCGCGACGGCGGCCCGGCCGAATCCACTGGCGGGAGCGAAGAGCGTTTCGGTTTCGGTCATGGTTCGCAGCTTCGCACAGACACCGCCTTCATTCGGCCCCGGGCAGGCGTTTCACGTGAAACATGCCGGCTGCTCCATAGCATCCGGCGCGGCCGGCGTTCCGCGGTGTGGACCGGCATGATGCAGACCCGTCGCACGAGGATGCAGCCCGCCATGCACACGACGCGCCGCGCGCTCTGCCGCGCCCTCCTCGCCGCACCCCTGGTCCTGCCGGTCCGGACGGCCGCCGCCGACACCGATCCCGACCTCGCGGCGATCGAGCGGCGGCTCGGCGGCCGCCTCGGTGTGGCGGCCGGATCGACGGAGCGCCTCCTGATCGGCCACCGGGCCGACGAGGACTTCCCGATGTGCAGCACCTTCAAGGTCCTGGCGGCGGCCGCGGTTCTGGCGCGGGCCGATGCCGGGTCCGAGAACCTCGACCGGGTTGTGACTTACGGCGCCGGCGATCTCCTCAGCTACGCGCCGGTGACCCGGAAAGCCCTGGAATCCAGTGGCGGGACGGGGCGGCTGTTGGTCTCCGACCTCTGCGCCGCCGCCCTGGAATGGAGCGACAATACCGCCGTCAACCTGCTTCTTCCGAGCCTGGGCGGACCGGAGGGCCTGACGGCGTGGCTGCGGCGTATCGACGATCCCCGCACCCGGCTCGACCGCACGGAGCCGACCCTCAACAGCGCGATTCCCGGCGACCCGCGCGATACCACCACCCCCGCGGCGATGCGGTCGACCCTCGGTCGGATCCTGCTCGGCTCAATCCTGGCGCCGGCCTCGCGCGGGCGATTGGAGGGCTGGATGGCGGGAAGCCAGACCGGCTTCAAGCGGCTCCGCGCCGGCCTGCCGAAGGATTGGCCGGTGGGCGACAAGACCGGCAGCGGCGACAACGGCACGGTCAACGACGTGGCGATCCTGCGGCCGCCCGGCCGTGCACCCGTGCTCGCCGCCGTGTACATGACCGGCACGACGGCGCCCGCGGCGGTTTGGGAAGCGGCCTATGCCGAGATCGGCCGGCTCATCGCCGCACGGGCGTCCGGTGCCTGATTGAGACCGACCGTTCGACGAGGCCATGGCCAGGACAGCTTCGAAGACCACCCGCGCGACGCAGGCCCTGGACAGGGCCGGCACCCGCTACAGCCTTCACGCCTACGATTACGATCCGGAGGCCCAGCGCGTCGGCCTCCAGGCCGCCGAGGCTCTGGGTGTCGCACCCGGCCGGGTGCTGAAGACCCTGATGGCGGCGGTGGACGGGCGTCCGGTCTGCCTGCTGGTCGCCTCGGACCGAGAGGTCTCGATGAAGCGGGCGGCCGCGGCCTTTTCGGGCAAAGCCGCCGCGATGCTCAAGCCCGCTGATGCCGAGCGGCTGACGGGCTACCATGTGGGCGGCATCAGCCCGCTCGGACAGAAGCGGCCCTTTCCCACGGCGATCGATGCCGGCTCCCTCGGTGAGCCGGATACGGAGATCCACGTCAATGGCGGAGGCCGAGGCCTGCAGATCCGCCTGAGGGAGGCCGACTTGGTCGCCGTGCTGCAGGCTCGCGTCGTCCCGCTGACATGATCCGCAGCCGGTAAGCGCCCGTTTACCCTGGTCCCCCACGGTGACGGCGCACGGGAGAAGTGAGGCGGCATCGGATGACGGGACGGGGCATGGCGGCCATCGGTTGCGCGCTGCTGCTCGCCGGTCCCTGCGCGGCGGCGGACCTCGATCTGCGCGGCGTCGCGGAGCCCGGTCTCGCCGCAACGCCGCGGTTCTTTCCGCGCAGCGACGGAACCGACCGTCGCTCGGTCTTCGCAATCCGGAACCGCCCGGTGCCGGTGGGATGCACGCCCCGGCGGGTGCCCGTGCCGACCAACGCGCCGGACGACCCGAGCTACGTGGGGTCCGAGTACGGCCTGTCCCATCCGAGCTACTACGGCTTCACGCCTCCGTTGGGCGTCGATGATCCATTCGGGCGATCTCTCCTCCCCTACTGCCCCTGAGGCGATCCTCCGCAGGGAACCGGACCGCTGTTCCCTTGAGGCGGCCGCATGCTCTAGACGGGCAGCGACCCCTGCGGAGCCAGTCCCGTGCCCGATTCGACGCCCCAGCGCTTCACCGATCTCGCCGCCCTCCGGCACTGCGTGGCCGGCTGGCGGGCGGCCGGTGAGCGGGTCGTGCTGGTGCCCACCATGGGCGCCCTGCACGAGGGGCATCTCGCCCTGATGGCCGAGGCGCGGCAGATCGGCCGCCGGACGGTTGCCAGCATCTTCGTCAACCCGACCCAGTTCGGGCCCAACGAGGATTTCTCCCGCTACCCGCGGGATCTCGCGGCGGACTTGGCGCTGCTCGCACAGGCCGGGGCCGACGCCGCCTGGACGCCCGAGGTGGACACCATGTACCCGCCGGGCTTCGCCACGCGGATCGAAGTCGCCGGTCTGTCGGAGGGGTTGTGCGGTCCGTTCCGGCCCGGCCATTTCGCCGGGGTGGCCACGGTGGTGACCAAGCTGCTGAACCAGGTTCGGCCGGACGTCGCCCTGTTCGGCGAGAAGGATTTTCAGCAGCTGCGGGTGATCCAGCAGGCGGTGGCCGACCTCGACCTCGCGGTTGAGATCCGCGGCGTTCCGACCCTGCGGGAGATCGACGGCCTCGCCCTGTCGTCCCGCAATCGCTACCTGGCGCCCGAGGAGCGCGCTGTCGCCCCCAAGCTCCACGCCGTGCTGGCCGATATCGCGGCCGCCTCGCGCAACGGCACCCCCGTGGCCGGGCGGATCGCCGCCGGAAAGGCCGCCCTGGAGGCGGCGGGCTTCCGGGTCCAGTACCTCGCGGTCTGCGATGCCCGGACCCTGGCGCCAGTCGAGCGGGTCGACGGCCCCGCCCGGGTCCTCACCGCGGCCTTCCTGGGGCGGACCCGACTCATCGACAATCTCTCCGTATGAGGCCGCCCGGCACGACGCGGCCCGATGTCCCGAAGGTGCGGCCTCTACCCCGCGCGCGGCGCGTCCGGATCCAGGCGGCACGCCATGGATCGTGACGGGCGCCTCGCCGCCGGACCTGCCCCCTCGATCGCGGGGGCGCGCGCCCCGCCTCCTGGCAGCCGGGCCGCGGGGTGGACCGGTCACGCAGCCGGTGTCTTCGCGCCGACCCCACGCCCTGTATCGGCGGTCCGGGCACGACCTGATCTCTGCTGGCGCGTGATCGGTCTCTGCCCAGCACCGGCCGTCCTGGCCATCCTGGCCATCCTGGCCGTCCTCCTCGTCTGGGGGGGGCCTGCCCGCGCGGAGGACGGTGCCGTCGAGGGGATGGCGGGGCCATACGGCGAGCGCCTGCGCTACGACGCGAAGGGCCTGACCCTCGCCTTCCCCGAACAGGCGGTGAAGCTCGAGCTCGGCGGCCGTCTGCACATCGATGCCGGGGCCGCGGGCTTCAGCCGACCCGGACCGAGCGATGCCTTTCCAGACACGATCGCGGTGCGCCGCTCCTGGATCGAGCCGACGCTGACGGTCAGCCGCGACTGGGTGATCGCCTTCCAGTACGATTTCAGCGATCCGATCCTGCCGATCAACGACGCGTTCGTGGCCTGGAAGGGGGTGCCCGACACCATCCTGACCCTGGGCAACATGAAGGTGCCGTTCAGCCTGGAATGGCTGCAGAGCAACAACGACACCCTGTTCACCGAGCGCTCCCTCGCCAACGCCTTCGTGCCGGACCGCCGGTTCGGCTTCGCGGTCGGCCATCATGGACGGGCCTGGACCGCCGTGGCCGGCGTGTTCGGCGATGCGGCCAGCAATGGCATCACCGGTAACGGGGTCGCGGCCGCGGCGCGCGCTACCTGGGCGCCGATCCTGGAGGAGCGCGAGACCCTGCATCTCGGGCTTGCGGGGATCCATCGTCGACGCGCCCGGGGCGACGGTGACTTCGGTTTCTCCACGCCGGCGGAGACCTTCCTGTTCGCGCGGCCCTTCGTGGACACCGGTGACCTGCCCGATGTGGCCCGGGCATCGCGGATCGGGACCGAGTTCGCCTACCGCAACGGGCCATTCCTCCTGCAGGCCGAGTACATCCGGGCCGAGGTCGAGCGGTTCGCGGGGCCCGGCGGCGCGTTGCCGGTCCTCGGCTTCCAGGGCGGCTATGTCGAGGCGGGCTGGGTGCTCAACGGAGACGACCGCGGCTACGCGCTGGTGCCCGACGGCGGCACCAGCTACGCGACCTTCAAGGGCGTGCGCGTGTCGGAGAGTCGGCGGGTGACGCGCGGCGGGATCGGCGTGTTCGAACTGGCTGCCCGCTACAGCGCCATCGAACTCGACGCCCGGGGCTTCCGGGGCGGAACGGAGCGGGACGTCACCGTGGGCCTGAGCTGGTATCCCGAGCCGAATCTCCGCCTGATCGCCAGCTACATCAACGGGCGCGTCCGCCCGGGCGAGGCGCAGGCCGACGCCTTCGGCACCGCGGCGTTCTCGGTCGATACGGTCATCACGCGGCTGCAGATTTACTGGTAGGCGTCGCGATAACCCGGACCTCCCCGGGGCTGAACGCGGCCGGCTCGGACGTGGCGGTGTCCGTGGGGGGCGCGGCCGTCTGCTCGCGACTGGCCGATCCCTGAAGCGGACATCGCCGCTGGCCCCTGCCCGTCCGCGGACGTCGCCGTGCTATCCGCGCCGCATGTTCGAGAACCGCCCGGGTGTCGGGGCCTGGATCCGGTCCGGACAGCCGATCAAGACCCGAGCCGTCCCTCTCCGTCCCGCCCCGAGGATCGGAGAACCGCCGATGCTCAAGCTCTCGCGCGGGCCAGACGAGCGCCGAGGCGGAGCGGTGATGGACGGGTGGGCTGGCGAGGGCGCGGCGCGGGTCCTCGCCCGGGACGACCACGCGCCTCCTGCAGCAGGCCACCGGTACCGGCTCGCCCGCCCGCATGGCGCGTCGAGGATGGGACGATGAGTGGTGCGGTCGGTCCCTCCGGACGGCCGCTTCCGATCCGGCGCCGGCGGCGCCTGCCGGTCGGCGGAAGACCGCTTTCGGCAAGGATTTTCCGCCGTCCGCACGGCCGGCCTGGGTGGACCGCAGCCCTCCGCTCACGCAATCCCGGCTGGGCTTCTAAACCGCCCGGCGGAGAACCGACCGGAAAGGGCGCCGCTCGGGTTCCGGCTCCGTGGGCGGCGTCGGCGTTTCGGTGGGCGGCGCAGACAGGACTTCGGCGCGCACGGGCCGGGGCGTCGCGAAGGCCGCACCCTGGGCGAACGGCACGTCGAGGTCGATCAGATCGGGTACGTCGGCCTCGTCGGCGACATCCATGGCGACCAAGCGGATCCCGGCCCGCGCCAGGGCCGGCGCCGTGTCCTCGACGGCGATGTCCGACAGGCCGCCCCGGCCGGAGCCGGATCGCAGCAGCATGTCGGCCGGCACCTTCACCTGTCCGATACCGAGTGCAGCCAACTCCGCCGCATCGAAGCGGAGGTCGTCCGGCCGGTCGAGGCTGAAGCCGATCCGGTCCCGCAGGGCGGCGAGCAGGCTGCGCTGACCGGCATCGAGGCCCCGCCAGCTCGCCTGCGGCAGGGCCAGCACCAGCCCCCCGGCCAGGGTGGGGTCGTCCGCCGCCGTGCGGGCCAGCTCGCACAGCAGCCCGGGTTCGAACAGCGACAGGGGTGAGAGGCCGTAGGTCAGCGTGGTCTCGCTGCCCCGCCGGGCGAGATGGCGCACCACGATGGCCGCGCGCTGCAGCATGCGGCGGTCGAGCTCGGTGGTGCGGCCGTAGCGCTCCAGCACCGGCAGGAAGGTCTCGGGCTCGACCGGAACCGGCGTGCCGCCGATCCGCAACCGCGCCAGCGCCTCGTAGGCCACCACCTTGCGCTGTGGCAAGGTGACGACGGGCTGGAGGTGGATCTCCAGTCCCTCCCCCTCGAAGGCCCGGATGATCTCTGCCTCGCTCCCGGGATCCCGGGCAGGCTGCGGCGGAAATGGCCGCGGCGGGATGGACCGCGCTGGCGTAGTCGGGGCGGAGGGCGGTGTCTCTGCCATCGGCGGTGCGTCGGGCGGCGCCCGATGGGCTGCCGGCGGCGCGGCGGTGACCCGTGGACGCGGTGGCGCGGGTTCCGGACTCGCCGCGGGGGCGGGCGCAGGCGGATTCTCCGGCCGGATCTCGGGCCGGGCCTTGAGATCCGCGATCTCGGCATCCTGGGTGCTGACCACCGTGGTCAGGTCACGCACGATGCCGCTCAGGAGGCCGAACTCGACGGTGAGTTCCTCGATCTGGGCCAGCAACGCGGCCTCGGCGGTCTCGGGCGGCGGCTGGACCGCAGCATTGGCCGCGGCCGTCTCGACCTTGAGCAGGCGCCGGGACAGCAGGTCCACCTCGCCGGACAGCTTCTCGCAGCGCGCCTTCAGGGTCGCGATGCGGGTGAGGGCGAGGCTGGCGACGCCGGACGCCAGGGCGCCGAGCGTCAGCGCACTCCAGAGCGGCAGGAACACGGCGAGCGGCCCGAACACGACGAGCCCGAGGAGGCCGACCGTCAACAGCCCCGCGTACCGGCCGAGGACCGGGACCATCGTCTGAACACCCGCCAGGGTCACGCGCCGGTCGCCGGGGGAAATCCCGAGCGAACCCCACCGGGCGTAAACCGAATCGTTCGGATCATTGGCCCTGCCCGCGCAGCCCGGCAAGGCTTGAGAGGCCGCTCCGATGCGCCGGCGGCTGTGAATTCCGGGTGGTGTGACGCCGACGCCCGCTGGAACGTTGCGGAATCATCACGGCCGGTCCGATTGCGGACCGAACCGAGACGGGCGGCGCGCCTTGCGCATGCGCGCGGGATGAAATGACGGCATAAAGCGTGGCCATGACGTCAGTCCCTCCGCGTAGCCCACGACGCCGCGCCGCTTGCGGTGCCGGAATTCTCCTCGCCGTCTGCGGGACGGCGGCGCCGCGCGCCGCGGACCTCAACGCCCAACTCCCGCGCGCCGCGCCGACCTTCGCGATGGTCGATCCGGCCACGTGGATCGTCACGCTGAGCGGCTCGATCCAGGCCGTGCCGCGCTATCCCGGCGCCAGCGATTACACGGCCGTGGGCTATCCCTCCATCGACATCCGCCGGGTGGGTGAGCCGCGCCGCTTCTCGACCCCGGACGACGGCTTCAGCCTGGCCCTGTATGACGACCAGACCTTCCGGCTCGGACCGACGGCGCGCTTCGTACCGGGGCGGTACTACGGCGACGATCGCCGCCATCTCTTCGGCTTCCGCGATGCGCGCTTCGCCGTCGAACCGGGCCTGTTCGTGGAGTTCTACCCGGTGTCCTTCATCCGCACCCGGGCGGAGATCCGTCAGGGCGTGTACGGCCATCACGGCACGGTCGGCTCCCTGGCGGCCGACTACCTCGTCCCAACCGAGAAGTTCCTGTTCTCGGTGGGGCCGCGCTTCAACATCGGCGATGCGAGCTTCGCGCGGAAGTATTTCGGCGTCTCGCCTGCCGAGGCCGCGCTGAACGGCCGGGTTACCCCGTACGACCCGGACAGCTTCTACTCGGCCGGTGTCCTCGGCGCCGTGACCTACACGCAGAGCGAGACGTGGGCCTACACGGCCTATGCGGGCTACACCCGCATCCTGGGCGCCTCGGGCGACAGCCCGCTGGTGCGCCGACCGTTCGGCGACCCGAATCAGTTTCAGTTCGGACTCCGCGTCGATTACGCCTTCCGCATGCCGGCCCTGTTCTGAGCCGCTTGCGCGAGCCGGATCGCACGCCGACATGCCGGCGACACGGTTCTCGGAGGTCCCTATGGACGCGACACGCCCCGAATTGCTGATGCGGGTGGACGGCATGACCTGCGATGGCTGCGCTGCCGCCGTGACCCGCACGGTGAAACGCATCGATCCCAAGGCTGACGTTCAGGTTGACAGGACCGGGGGGCGGGTGGCGATCCGCACCGACGCGCAGGCTCTCGACCTTGCCGAAGCGCTGACGAAGGCCGGCTATACGACCACCGCCATGACCGGCTGACCGTGGAATCCAGCCGGCGACTCAGGAACGGGTGAGAAACATCCCGGTCAGGAGCAGGGCGAAACCGGCGAGCCCGAACAGGCCCTCCTTGCGCTGGGTGCGATCGAGGAAATGCGCGGCGGCGCCGGCCGCGCAGCAGGTGGCGCCCAAGCCGATCGCGAGCGACGACATGTCAGTCTCCCTTACCCGGTGACGCGGGACGAACACTGCATTCGATGGGCCGGGCGGACGTCTTTATCCGCTCGGTATAGCGACGGGGAGAAGATTTACACGGGTCCCCTGTTCTGACAAGCGCGACGTGGCGCGCGATCACCGCATCCATCGCAATACAGCGTGGGATCGGGGTAGAATTCCGTCTCGGACGGAATTGAATACTGCATAATTACGCCCATCCGTCCGGCGTCGGTTCACGACATGCCGGAGGGGCGCGGGCTCGACGCGGACGAGCGCGGCAAGGACGGAAGGCACCGTCATTCCAGGCCGCAGTGAAGCCCTGCGGGACTGCGATCCCCGGGCGGCAGTGCCGCGCGTTGACCATCGCGCCCGCGCCCGCTTAGACCGGCGGCGAGGCATCGGGCCTTCGGGTCCCCTCCCCTGCATGAGGCTGCGGCGGGATCCCTGCGAGAGGCGGTTCGTTAGGCGATGCACACTCCATTACGCGACCGGTTCGATGTCGCGGTCGTAGGCGGCGGCCATGCCGGTGTCGAAGCGGCTGCGGCGGCAGCGCGCTGCGGAGCGCGCACCGCCCTGGTGACCCACGATCCGGCCACGATCGGCGCGATGTCGTGCAATCCTGCCATCGGTGGCCTCGGCAAGGGGCACCTCGTGCGCGAGGTCGACGCCCTCGACGGGCTGATGGGCCGGGTGGCGGACGCGGCGGGCATCCAGTTCCGCCTGCTCAATCGCCGCAAGGGACCGGCCGTCCGCGGACCGCGGACGCAGGCCGACCGCAAGCTCTACGCGGCCGCCATGCAGGCGGCGGTGGCCGATACCGGGGGGCTGTCGGTGATCGCGGGCGCCTGCGAGGACCTTGCCTTCGATGCCGACGGACGCCTCAGCGGCCTCGTCCTGGGGGATGGGCGCATCGTCGCGTGCGGTTCCGTGGTGCTGACCACCGGCACCTTCCTGCGCGGCCTCATCCATATCGGAGAGCGGCAGATCCCGGCCGGCCGGGTCGGCGAGGCTCCGGCGATCGGGCTGGCGCAAACCCTCGACCGCCTCGGCCTCCGGCTCGGCCGCCTCAAGACCGGTACGCCCCCGCGCCTCGACGGGCGGACCATCGACTGGGCGGGCCTCGACATGCAGGAGGCCGATGCGGAACCGGTGCCGTTCTCGACGCTGACCGAGCGGATCACCACTCCTCAGATCCGCTGCGGCATCACCCGGACGACCCGGGCGGTCCACGACTTGATCCGGGCCAACCTGCACCGGTCGCCGATGTATTCGGGCGGCATCGCCAGTCGCGGGCCGCGCTATTGCCCATCCATCGAGGACAAGGTCGTGCGCTTCGGCGACCGCGAGGGTCACCAGATCTTCCTGGAACCCGAGGGCCTCGACGACCCCACCGTCTACCCGAACGGGATCTCTACGGCCCTTCCCGAGCCGGTTCAGCACGACATCGTCCGGGCGATCCCGGGATTAGAGCGGGCCGCGATCCTGCGGCCAGGCTACGCGATCGAGTACGATTACGTGGATCCGCGGGAACTCGATACGGGCCTGCAGGTCAAGCGCCTGCCCGGCTTGTTCCTCGCTGGACAGATCAACGGCACCACCGGCTACGAAGAGGCGGCGGCCCAGGGGCTGGTGGCCGGCCTCAACGCCGCCCGGTACGCCGGCGGCCTCGGCATCGTGGGTTTCGATCGGGCCGAATCCTATCTCGGTGTCATGATCGACGACCTCGTGACCCATGGGGTCAGCGAGCCGTACCGGATGTTCACGTCGCGCTCGGAGTACCGGCTCTCGCTGCGGGTCGACAATGCCGATGCCCGGTTGACGCCCCGCGGAATATCCCTCGGCTGCGTCGGCCGCCATCGGACGGCGCATTTCGCCGCCTCGCAGGGGGCCCTCGACGCGGCCCGGTCCCTTCTCGGCAGCCTCAGCCTCACGCCGAGCCAGGCGGCCGTGCACGGGATGAGCCTGAACCGCGACGGCATCCGCCGCACGGGGTTCCAGCTGCTGGCCTACCCCGAGATCACGTGGACAAGCCTGGCGGCGGTCTGGCCGGATCTCGCGAGCGTGCCGGCGCGCGTCGCCGACCGTCTCAAGACGGATGCGACTTATGCGGTGTATCTCGACCGCCAGAATGCCGATATCGCCGCCTTCCGGCGCGATGAGGCGGTGCGGCTGCCGGCCGGGCTGGATTATGCGGCGATCAGCGGCCTCTCGAACGAGATGCGCACGAAGCTGGAGACCGTGCGTCCCGGGACCCTTGGGCAGGCGGCGCGGATCGAGGGGGTCACGCCGGCCGCGCTGACGCTCCTGGCCGCCCATGCCCGCCGGGGCGAGCGGACGGGTTCGGCCCGGGCGGCGGCCGGCCGCCTGTCGGCATGACCGATCCGGATCGCGCCCGCGTCCTCGCGACGTCTCGTGTTTCACGTGAAACAGCCGAGCGGCTCGACCGCTACGTGGCCGAGCTGCGGCGCTGGCAGCCGATCAAGAACCTGGTCGGCCCGGCGACGCTGGCCGAGGTCTGGAGCCGCCACGTCGACGACGCGCTGCAGCTCCTCGAGCTGGCCCCGGAGGCGCGCACGTGGCTCGACCTCGGCTCTGGGGCCGGCATTCCCGGCCTGATCCTGGCCATCGCCGGGATGGAGCGCGGCATCCGGGTCGATCTGGTGGAGAGCAACGCGCGCAAATGCGCCTTCCTCACCGAGACGGCTCGCCTGACCGAGGCTCCGGTTCGCGTGCGCAACGCGCGGATCGAGGCGGTGGTCGGCGAGTATGCGGGGGTCGAGGTCGTCTGCGCCCGGGCCCTGGCGCCGATGGCGCAGCTCCTCGCCTGGACGGAGCCTCTGTTGAAAACGGGCACCACCGGTCTGTTTCCGAAGGGCCGGGACGTACAAGCTGAATTGACCCGGGCCGCCGCGCAGTGGACAGTCGTTAACGACCTCGTGCCGAGCCGCACTGATTCCGATGCCCGGATCGTGCGCGTCACTGCCCTCGCCGCCCCGAGCCACCGATGAGCGAAGCGATCCTCGGCGAGTCCGCCGACCGGTCCATGGATTCATCCATGCGACGCCCCCTCCGTGTGCTGGCGCTCGCCAACCAGAAGGGCGGCGTCGGCAAGACCACGACGGCCATCAACCTCGGCACCGCCCTGGCGGCAATCGGCGAAGACGTGCTGGTGATCGACCTCGATCCGCAGGGCAATGCCTCCACCGGGCTGGGGATCGACCGCGCCAAGCGCCGGGTCTCGACCTACGAGGTGATGGCCGGCGAGGCTTCCCTGGCACAGGCCATCGTCCCCACGGCCGTTCCGCGCCTGTCGATCGCGCCCTCGACCATGGACCTCCTCGGTCTCGAGCTGGAATTGGCCACCCTGCCCGACCGGGCGCACCGGTTGCGCGGCATGCTGAAGAGCCTGTCCCAGGCCCCGAGCCTCAGCCGGATCAGCTACGTGCTGATCGATTGCCCGCCTTCGCTCAACCTGCTGACCATCAACGCGCTGGCCGCCGCGGACGCGGTGCTGGTCCCCCTGCAATGCGAGTTCTTCGCCCTGGAGGGTCTCAGCCAGCTGCTGCGGACCGTCGAGCAGGTCCGCGGCGCCCTGAACCCGAAGCTGACGATCCAGGGCATCGTGCTGACGATGTTCGATCCGCGCAACAACCTGTCCGCTCAGGTGGTGGCGGACGTGCGCGGCTTCATGGGCGACAAAGTCTACGAGACGGTGATTCCGCGCAACGTGCGCATCTCGGAGGCTCCCTCGCACGGCAAGCCGGCGCTGCTCTACGACCTGAAATGTGCCGGCAGCCAGGCCTATCTGCGCCTCGCCTCGGAGGTGATCCAGCGCGAGGGCCGGGTGCCCGCGGCGGCCTGACGGCCCTGCGCCTCCGCGGCCGGGACGATCGGTCCGGTGCCGGGGCGCGTCTGACGACGATGCGGAGACGGCCGCCCACTCGACGGGTGTGTGCGCCGGGTCCGGTGAGCCCCGCGGCGAAGTCGGGGCGAGTGTGGAGCGTGACACGGGTGGCGATCATGGCGGAGGAGGGGGCAAGACCTCGACTGGGGCGCGGACTCGCGGCGCTGATCGGTGATTTCGGCGATACCGGACAGACCCCGCCGAAGGCGGAGGGGCAGCGCAAGGTGCCGGTTGAGTTCCTGCGCCCCAATCCGCGCAACCCGCGTCGCAGCTTCGGCGACGCCGAACTGGCCGAACTCGCGGTCTCGATCAACCAGCGCGGCATCATCCAGCCGATCGTGGTGCGGCCGATCCCCGAGGTGCCCGGCACCTACGAGATCGTTGCGGGCGAGCGGCGCTGGCGGGCGGCCCAGCGCGCCGAACTCGAGGAGGTGCCGGTGGTCGTCGTCGAGATCGACGATCGCGCCTCGCTCGAATTCGCCATCCTGGAGAATGTCCAGCGCAGCGACCTCAACCCGATCGAGGAGGCCTCCGGCTACGAGCGCCTGATGCAGGATTTCTCCTACACGCAGAAAGAGTTGGCTGAGATCCTCGGCAAGAGCCGCAGTCACCTCGCTAACACCCTGCGCCTGCTCAACCTGCCGCCCTCCGTGCAGGACCGGGTCTCCGCGGGCGAGCTCACCGCCGGTCATGCCCGGGCGCTCCTGCCCGTGCGGGATCCGGAAGCGCTGGCCCGCCGCGTCGTGGCGGAGGGCCTGTCGGTCCGGGAGGTGGAGGCCCTCGCGTCCGCCGAGGCCGAGCCGGCCGAGACCCCGCGCGCCGGCCGCCCTCGCCTCTCCGCGGAGCGGTCCGCACCGGTGCGCGACCTGGAGCTGCGAATCCATCGGGCGCTGGGCGTCCCGGTATCCTACCGGCCGAAGGATGGGGATTCGGGCGAGATCCGCATCCGCTACGAGTCCCAGGACGAGCTGCAGGGGCTCCTCAACCGCTTCCGGGTGTCGGACGGCTGAGCCGGGCCGTCCGTGGCCGGGCCGCATCGACGAACGCTCCGCGCCGCGGCGACCGTCTGAGGCTCCGGCCGAGATACCCGGCTCCGTCATCGTTGGCGCAGCGCAGCGGCCTGGGACGGCACGGCGCCCACCCGCGTAGGGCGGTGCCGGATCCTTCCGCTCGCGACGACGGCCGTGCGGAAGCCGCCGACCGCTGCACCCGGGAGAACCCCTGCCCCCGTTCTGCGCTACCGCCGCCGCCGCGCGCCCGCATCGGCAACCCGCAGCAGGGCCGCGGAGGCCTGCGCGTGGGCCAGTGCGGGCTCGGCCCGGCGGCAGGCCAGGATCGCCGCCTGGAGGGCCACGACGGCTTGCCGCAGGGTACCGGGTGCCCAGGTGCCGAGCTGCCCCTCGATGCTGGCCCTGCGCTTGAAATGGAGGCCACGCCACGTGGCCACCATCATGGCCGGCGTCTTGTCGGGATTGTCGAGGCGGGTCGTCAGCAACGTGAGGGCGTGACGCAGGGCTGAGCCCAGCACGACGCCCGGATCCAGACCCTCGTGCCGGAACCGCCGGTAGTCGCGATCCACCGCGTCGCGCCGCCCGTCGAAGGCGGCGTCGATCAGGGTGTTGAGCACGCTGGCCGCGACGTCGCTGGTCACCGCCTCAACGTGGTCGAGGGTGACGGTGCCCTCCCCGGCCGCGTAGAGGGCGAGCTTCTCGATCTCCATCAAGCTCGCCCGGCGGTCTCCGCCCAGGCTGCGGGTGAGAACCTCCCGGGCGGCGCGGTCGATGCGCAGGCCACGCTCCTGGAGCGTGCGCTCGATCAGGTCCGAGAGCGTGCGCTCGTCATCGGCGTAGCAGGGAAACGCCAGCGCCCGGGGCGAGCGCTCGCACAGGACGCGCAGCGGGTTGTTCTTGGCGAGGTCACCGGCCTCCACGACGATGCGGGCGTCCGCGATTGCGGCGCCCAGCACCGCCTCCACGGCGGGCGCGTAGTTGCGGGTGCCGGGCCGGACCCAGATCGACCGCCGGCCGCCGAACAGGCCCATCGTGCCGGCCTCGTCGCAGAGCCGCCCCGGATCGGAGGCGAGGGCGTCGCCGTCGATCCGCACCAGCGCGAAGGGATCCGCCGGGTCGGTGACGAAATCCTCGGCGAGCTTGCGGGCGCGCTCGGTCACCAGGCCGGTATCCGGCCCGTAGACGAGGAGGACGGGAATGCGGGGGTCGGGGCCGCGCCGGATCAGGCCCTCGATCTCGCCGGCCTTGACCGCGGTCACGTCCGGCTCGGGCCGGCTGCCCGCGCCCCTCGGGGCCGCAGGACGATCCCGGAAGACCGGTGGCCACGCGCGCGCATCATGCCCTACGGCTTCGTCGAGAGCACGGCGGCGAGGCGGCTCTTGATCTGGTCGGAGAGCACGCTGGCCAGCCGGATCTCGGCGTCCCGGGCCGCCCGCTGGCTGGCGAAGCGCTGGACCGAGCGGTCGTAGGTCGCCGTCGAAGTGGCGACGCCCTCGGTATAGACCTTGGCGCCGGTCATGTCCTCGAGGCTGTACTTGATGTTGGCCACCAGCGTGCCGGCCTCGGCGCGGCCGGTGGTCGACGAGACGATCGGGGTCTGCACGATCTCGGAGCCGGAGAGCTTCAGCCGGTAGCGCTTGGCCGAGGGCTGGCCCGAACCGTCGAGGTCGAAGACGAGCTCGCTGCGCAGATAGTGCCCGAGCCGCTCCTGGCCCTGGGCCATGGCGACCTCGTCCACCTGAACAGCGGCGAGCAGCGCCGGGACGGATTCGCCGGAGGCGGTCGGCCCGTAGAGGGGGCGGAAACAGGCTGAGAGGCTCAGGCTCAAGCCGGCCGCGCAGGCGAGGCGGGTGACCCGCCCCACGATCGAAACTCCCGAACCCACCATCACGCCGTCGTTCCGCCCCGCTTCGCCGGATCGTTCTAGCGCGGACACGGCGTGCCGCGCCACGACGCTACGGATCAAGTCTTACGATTCCCTGTTGCGCGCCCTCTGCGGCAGGAGCGTGGTCGTCTCGTTTCCGACCCGTCACCGTGCCGGCGGGGAGGCCTTCAGGCGATCGCCGCGAGGTAGGCCGAGACGGTGGCGACCGCCAGAACGGTGGAGACCAGCACCACCGTGGCGGTCAGGTCGGCCTCGCGCCGGTAGAACTCCGCCAGCATGAACGGTCCGGTTCCCGTGGGGAGGGCGGCCATGAGCACGGCCGTGTGCAGCAGGAGCGGCGGCAGGTCGAACAGGTAGCGGCCGAGCCCGTAGGCGAGCAGGGGGTGGAGGGCGAGCTTCAGCCCGACCAGCAGGGCCGCAATCCGCCCCTGCCCGCTCCGGGGGCGGCGCTTCTGGGCCAGGAACAGGCCGAGCGCCACGAGGGCGCAGGGCGCGGCCGCGCCGCCGAGGAGCTTCAGGAACGTCTCTACGGTGGCCGGGAGCGCCAGTCCCGCGCCCGGCACCAGGGCGCCCAGAGCCGGTGCCACCAAGAGCGGATTGCGCAGGAGCGAGCGGCCGACCGCGTGCCAGACGGGGATGCGCGAACCGCCCTGACCCGTCGCCGCCGCTTCCCTCCGGAGCCCGGTCTCGATCAGCACGATCGCCACCGCGAACACGCCGCAGACCGTGAGGATCGCCGCCACCGTCGTGGGTGCCAGGGCCTCCGGCCCGAAGGCGACGAGCGCCAGCGGGAAACCCATGAAGCCGCAATTCGCGTAGCCGGCATTGAGCCCGTCCACGGCGGCATCCGCCAAAGGCTGCCCCTCCCCCCGACGGATCACCACGGTGAGGGCGAAGACCGCGAGGCTGCTGAGACCGAAGGCGCCGATGAAGCCGGGCTTCCAGATGGCGCTCCAATGGGCGTGGGCGGTGACGTCGAACAGGAGCGCCGGCAGCGCCAGGAAGACCACGAAGCGGTTGAGCTCGGTGGTGGCGGCGGCGCCGAGCACGCCGATCCGCCGGACCAGCCAGCCGGCGAAGATCAGCGCGAAGATCGGCAGCACGACCAGGAGGGTCGAGAGCATGGCGGGTCCGGAGCGGGCGGCGACGCTCCGGCCTTACGGCAAGGTCCGCCGCCACCGCCAGTGTCGCGGGTTGGAGCCTGCCATGCTGGCTGCCGACGCTGGACAGGCTTACCAGCGATAGATCAGGCTGCCGATCACGGTCGCCGGGGCACCGCGGTAGCAGAAGCCCGCTTGGCAGTTGTAGTAGTCGCGATCGAAGATGTTGAACGCGTTGATCTGAGCCCGGAAGCCTTTGTACTTCGGGTCGAGGGCGGCGAAGTCGTAGGCGACCAACGCGTCGAACAGCGTCACGGTCGGGTTGCGCACCGTGTTGTCGTCGTCGGCGAAGCTGTTGGTGTTGAACCGGATGCCGCCGCCGAGGGTCAGGCCGCGCAACGGGGAGGAGGGCGGGAACAGGTAGGTCAGGAAGGACGCGAACGTGTCCCCCGGGATGCCCGAGAGCCGGTTCCCGTCGATCGCCGCGCCTGTGACCGCGGATGTCTGCCGGACGAAGCGGAAGTCGAGGTGCGTGTAGGCGACCGTCAGGTTGGTGCCGGGGGCGAAATTCGCGGTCGCCTCCATCTCGAAGCCCCGCGAATTGACCGCGCCGGTGGCTACTTGGTTGGCAAAGTTCGTCGGATCCTGGCGCAGGATGCGCGTCTGGTTGATGTCGAAGCCCGCGATGGCCGCGCTGATGTTCGTGCCCGGGATCAGGTATTTCACCCCCGCCTCGATCTGATCGCCGGTGGCGGGCCGGTAGGGGCGACCGGTGACGGTGCTGACGCCGACCTGCGGGGTGAAGGTCGTGGCGTAGCTGGCATACGGCACGAGGCCGGGCGCGAGCTCGTAGTTCAGGCCGGCGCGGTACGTGAAGGCGCTGTCGTTCTGCCCCTGCGGGCCCGCGACGACGCCCCGGGTGACGCTCGCCGTGTCGGAGGCGACCCAGTCCTCCCGCCCGGTCAGCGTGAGGACGAACCGCCCCCACCTGGCTTGTTCCTGCACGTAGACGCCGACCTGATCCTGCGCCTGACGCGACGAGCAGTCGATGCTCGGGCGGGTGATCGGCTGACGGCCGTAGTTCAAGGTCAGCAGGTTGAGGTCGGGCGCCACGCCGAACCCGGCGCGGCTCGCGAAATCATAGTGGTAGTAGTCGACGCCCGCGAGCAGCATGTGGGCCACCGGCCCGGTCCGGACGTGGCCCTCAAGCTGCGTGTCCACCGCGACGGCGGCGAAGGATTGGTTGAACAGGCCGGTGGAGCGTTGCGCGCTGAGGCCGGTCACCGAATCGACCTGCGTGTACGAGAAGTTGGCCTCGACGCGGGAATAGCGGAAGTTCTGCCGGACGATCAGGTCCGGCGTGAACACGTGCTCGAAGGCGTAGCCGATCCGGTGCTGGTCGGTCCGGTAGGTGTTGAGCGCGCCGTCGCCCGAGTAGATTCGCGACACGCGGAAACCCGGGAGGTTGTAGAAGGCCGCGTTGCCCGGGACGTTCGATTCCTGGAACTCGGTCAGCAGCGTGAAGGTCGTGTCGGCCGAGGGGCGCCACGTGAAGGCCGGCGCGATGGTGAACCGGTCGTCCCGGACGCCGGGGCCGGGCAGGAACGCGTTGGAGTGGCGGGCGACGCCGGTGAGTCGGAAGGCCATCGTGCCGTCCGATCCTTCCACCGGGCCGCCGATGTCGAAGTTCCCCTGGTAGCGGTCGAAGCTGCCGCCCTGGAACCAAAGCTCGCCGAACGGGGCGAAGACCGGACGCTTGCTGGTCACGTCGACGATGCCGCCGGGCGAGCCCAGGCCGTAGAGCCCCGAGGCCGGCCCGCGCAGGATGGTGAGCGCCTCTGTGCCGTAGGGCTCGATCCGGGGCACCGCGAAGCCGACGCCGGTCTGGCGCAGGCCGTCGCGGAAGATGCCGTCGTAGGTCTCGGCGAAGCCGCGGATGTAGAACGCATCGGCGCGCGGATCGAAGCCGAACACGTTGCTGGAGACGCCCGGCGTGTACGCCACCGCCTCGTTGAGGCTCTGCACGTTGCGGTCGTTGAGCTGCTCGCGGGTGACGACGGAGACCGATTGCGGGGTCTCGATCAGCGGCGTGTTGGTCTTGGTGGCGGTGGGGCTCACCCGCGCCACGTAGCCGGTCACGCCCGAAGGCCCCCCGCCGCCGCTGGTCGCCGCGCTGCCGCCGTCGCCGCCGCTCACGTTGACACCCCCGAATCCTGCACCCGCGACGGGCGCGGCGCCCGGACGGGCCGCCTCCACGGAGATCTCGTTGAGCTGCACGGCCGCACCCTGGGCGGCGGCGGTGCCCACGAGGGCGGCCGTCGTGAGGGCGGTGGTGGCGAGGAGCAGCCCGAAGGGGGCGGAACAGGTGGACATCGGAGACCCCGAAACGCGCCCTGACGCGGCGCATCATCCAAGGTCCACCAATCGCGGCGTGTCGAGCAAGTCGAAAACGTGTTGTAAATCGCACACTTAGAAGACTTAAAATCTGGAACGGTTCGAGAGAGATCCGCTCTCGACAGGGTTGAAAACCTGTCCCGTCAGGCCAAGGCACCGCAGGCCAGCCCGGGATTCAGGCGCACCGCGGGTGGACGCTTTCGAGGCGTCGGCGGACCCGGGATGACGTGGAGGCCGTACCCGCGCGGAGCCGAGGTCGCTGCCGGCACGATGGGCAGGCCGACGCATCACCGGCTCGGATCCGATGGGCCGCAGGTTCTCGACGGAGACATCGCTGCCTCGTCCGCGAAACCCGCCTCAGAACTCCAGCGGCGGCTCCCGGAGGGCATCCGCCTCCCGCGTGCAGGCTGCCTGATCGGGGGCCGTTCCGGCGCCCGCCAGGGCGGCTCGGAGCTCGCCGCGGGCCTTCTCCAGATCGGCGCGGAAGGTCGGATCGCCCATCAAGGCGGCGAAGACCGACGTGCCCGTGAGGCGCCCCGCCACCACGTCGCTGAGCCAGTGCACGCCGCACACGATCCGGCTCTCGCCGTAGGCGCGGCCGCGCACCAGGATCGGGGTCGCCTTCTCGGGGACCAGGGCCGCCAGGATCAGCGCGTAGGCCCAGCCCTGCGTCGCATGGCCCGACGGATAGCTGAAGCTGTCGGCCAGAGCCTGGCTCCGCTGCACGCAGATCGGCGCCTCGTTGCCCACGAAGGGGCGCAGGCGGCGGTAATGGACCTTCGGTCCCCGCGTCGCCCGGGCGAGGTCGAGGCGGGTCCGCTCCAGGAGATGGATCACCGCGGGAACCCGAGCCTGGTCGATCCGCGTGCCGAGCACGCAGGCGAAATTCTCCAGCACCGCGGACGCACCCTCCGCCACGTCGTTGGCGGCGATCTCCCACCGCGGGGTGCCCCTGAGGACCCGGGTACTGGCGAAGGCCGCCCGGTCGGCCTTGTCGAGGGGCGCATCATGGGCCGGCGGCGACGGCAGGATCTGCACGGCATCGGGTGTCGCCGTCTCGGCCAGATAGGGCTTCACGGCCGGCTTGCCGGGCTTGAGCGTGTCGGTGCCCAGGGACGGCGCCGAGGGCGCGGCCGGCGGGGCAGGGTGGGGCATGTCCTCGGCGTGGGCCGCGACCGGTGCGGCCAGGAGGAGGGTGAGGACGGTCGAAGCGAGGCGGGATGGGGTGCGCAGCATCGGATCCGGGACTCTCTCGGATGAAACCTGCGGGTCGATCCCGCTGACTGACGAACGGCTCGGCCGGCCCGCTCAGTCCCTGCACAGGCGAAACCTCCTGTCCAGGGTGCGGCGGCGACGGTCGCCAGGAGCCCGGCTCCGCGCGAACCCCGCGGCGCGATTGGCAGGGCCGGGAAGCCTCTCGCCCGGACTCGGGTCCGCCGAACCCCGTCCGGGGCTGCCGGACGCCGGGACCCGACTGCCCTGTTCGTGCCCCACGATAACCCTGCGGCACCCTCTGCCCTGCGTCAGACGGGCGGTGTTCCGGACGACTCCCCTCAGGCCGCGCGGATCGCCGCCGCGACCGCACCGGGATGCTCCTCGTGCGGGCTGAGGGCGCCGGGGACCGACACGCCCGTCACCCGGCCGCTGCCGACGAGGGCATCCATCTCGGTCCCCGAGCGCCGGGGCGCTCCCTCAGGCCGCAGGACCAGGATCGGCGGCAACCCGCCGGCGAACAGGTCGAGGAACGCCTCCCGGCTGCCCACCGGATCGAGCCCGCCGGTGACGAAGGCGGCGGTGCCGAACCGGCCGTTGCGCTGGCGGGTGATCGCGTGCTTGTCCCGGACCAGGGCCGGGGTCACCCCCGCGGGGTCGGCGTAGACGTGGGCGCGCATCATCCGGCCGATGATCGGCGGGCTGATGTTGATCCGGTAGAGGGCCTCCCCGAGGATCGGCGCCTCCACGGCCCGGCGGATGCGCGGGAACCAGTGGGCCCGCCCCGGCATCGCGGTGGGCAGCGGCCCCCGCCAGGTCGGCGCCACCAGGACCAGCCGCGCGAAGGCCTGCGGGTGGCGCCTGGCCGCCGCCACGAGGTAGCCGGCGGCATGGCCGGCCGCGACACCGAGGGCGTAGGGGCCGGCGGCGAGGAGCGCGTCCAGGAAGCCGTGGAACGTCGCCGGTTCCAGCGGCACCCGCGTCCGGGGATGGGCGCCGAAGCCCGGCCAGTCGGGAATGCGGCACCGGTATTCGGATCCCAGCGCCTCCGCGAGGCTGCGCATCTCGGCGCGCGCCGAAATGGTCGAGAGGGCCGGAAGCAGCAGCGCCTCCGGCCCCTCCCCGAACACGTCGCAGGGGGTCGGCACGGACCGGCCCGCCACCGTCAGGTTGAGCACCCGCGTCTCCATCGGTCCCCCGCCAAGTCCCAGGATCAGGTGCGGAGCAGCTCGTTGATGGCGGTCTTCGACCGGGTGCCGGCATCGACGCGCTTGACGATCACCGCGCAGTACAGGCCCGGGCCCGGCGAGCCGTCCGGCAGCGCCTTGCCGGGCATCGTGCCCGAGACGACCACCGAGTAGGGCGGCACCCGGCCGTACATGACCTCGCCGGTGGTGCGATCGACGATCTTGGTGGAGGCGCCGATGTAGACGCCCATGGACAGGACGCTGCCCTGGCCGACGATGACGCCCTCCGCCACCTCGGCGCGGGCGCCGATGAAGCAATCGTCCTCGATGATCACCGGGTTGGCCTGGAGGGGCTCCAGCACCCCCGCGATGCCGGCGCCGCCCGAGATGTGGCAGTTTTTTCCCACCTGCGCGCAGGAGCCGATCGTCACCCAGGTGTCCACCATGGTGCCCTCGCCGACATGGGCGCCGAGGTTGACGAAGCTCGGCATCAGCACGGCGCCGGGGGCGATGTAGGAGCCGCGGCGGACGAAGCAGCCCGGCACCGCGCGCAGGCCCGCGGCCCGGAACTCGGCCTCGCCCCAGCCGGCGAACTTGGAGGCGACCTTGTCCCACCAGGGTGCCCCGCCGGGGCCGCCCTCGATCGCCGCCATGTCGTTGAGTCGGAAGGAGAGCAGCACCGCCTTCTTCAGCCACTGGTTCACCACCCAGTCGTGGTTGCCGGACTTCTCGGCGACGCGGGCCTTGCCCGAATCGAGCAGCTCCAGTGCCGCCTCGACCGCCTCGCGCACCGCCCCCTGGGTGGCGGTCGAGATGTTGGCGCGGTCTTCCCAGGCGGCTTCGATGGTCTGGGCGAGATCGGAATGGGGCAGGCCGGCCTGGGACATGGAACGGGTCAGAACTCTTGCGGCGGGAGCCCGTGCTTACAAGGGGGCACCCGCCCTGTCACCTGAGGGCGGCCGGCGTCGCGGTCACCGGCGTTGCACGGCCCCGGATCGCTTCGCTGCGCGCGGCGCCGGGGGAGGGGCCCGGCGCCCTCAGGCGTCGTCGAGCAGCACCCGCACGCGGTCGAGGTCGGCCACGAACGCCGCGAGATCTTCCGCCAGCGTGGCGTGGACCGCCTGCGCGGCCGCCGGGAATTCCTCAAGCACGCGGCGCATCAGCGTGGGGGTGATCCGCATGACCTCGGTGGCGCCCTCGGCGCGGGCCTCGGTGGGGCGCGTGCCGCGCACGAACAGGGCGAGTTGCCCGATCAGCGCGGAGCGCCCGGCGCGAACCGGCTCGGCGGCGCCGCTTCGCGGGATCAGCCGGATCGTGCCCGACAGGACCACGAAGCCGCCATCGGCGGGATCGCCGCGGGCGAAGAGCAGGTCGCCGTCGGCGAGGTCCCGGCGCTCGGCCGCGAAGGTGAGCAGGCGCAGGGCATCACGGTCGAGGAAGCCGAACACGGGCGCAGCGGCGAGGATCGCGATGTCGTCGTCGAGACCCAAGGAATCGCCTCACCAACCCTGCCGACCGGGATCGCAGGATCGATTACACGCAAAAACCTAAACAGTCAGGGCAGTAACTTGTATCCGCCACCCTCGGTCACGAGGATCGCCGCGGTGGCCGGGTTTGGCTCGATCTTCTGGCGCAGCCGGTAGATGTGGGTCTCCAGCGTGTGGGTGGTGACGTGGGCATTGTAGCCCCAGACCTCGGCGAGCAGCGTGTCCCGGTTCACCACGGCGCGCCCCGCCCGGTAGAGGAAGCGCAGGATCGCGGTCTCCTTCTCGGTGAGCTTGAGCTTCGAGCCGCGCTCGCCGACCAGCAGCTTGGCGCCGGGTCGGAACGTGTAGGGGCCGATCTGGAACACCGCGTCCTCGGAGGCCTCGTGGCTGCGCAGGTGGGCGCGGATGCGGGCCAGAAGGATGCCGAACTTGAACGGCTTGGTGACGTAGTCGTTGGCGCCGGCCTCCAGGCCCTCGACGTGATCCGCCTCGGAATCCTGGGCGGTCAGCATGATCACCGGGCCGCGGAATCCGCCCGCCCGCATCCGGCGCACGGCCTCGCGCCCGTCGAGGTCGGGCAGGCCGACATCCATCACGGCGAGGTCGATGCGCTCCGTGGCCGTCCGCCGGATCGCGTCCGCGGCATTCGCTTCCGTGAACACCGCGAATTCCTCGCAGAGATCCAGCTGCTCGGTGAGGGTGTCGCGCAGGATCGCGTCGTCGTCGCAGATCAGCAGGCGGTAGGCATTCGGCATCGTCCGATTCCCAGAGCAGGCAGCGGGAAGGGGCGGGCCGCCTTCCGGGCGCAGCGTGCGATGACTAAGATCTCAGCAGGATCGCGCGCGGCGACTCTGCCGGGGCTTCTGTTTCCGCATCATTGTCCCTGCCGGGGCGACGACGCACCGAAATTTCCCAGGCGTCGACCCTTCGCGACCGGGCGTTGAACGTGTTCGCTCCCGCATCCCGACTCGGCAGCCGGTTTCCGGCCAAGGATAGGGCAACGTTTGTGGCCGGAAACTGGCTTGCGCGCAATTGTTCACCGGTTTCGGGGCACCGATCCCGGGCGACGGAGGCCCCGGTCCGCCGCGGCGGGCTGGCGGAGACAGGAAGCGGAGGAGGGCTGGCATGCGTCAGCGGCGAAGCGAGCGGCCCGGATTCGTCCGTCTGACCCTGGGCGAGATCCGCGTCCGGGCGATGATCGGCGATCGGCGGCGGGGTCAGCTCCTGATCGGTCCGGCGGTGATTCCCTGCGCCCTGGGGGCCGGCGGGATCGTCATCGACAAGCGCGAGGGCGATGGCGGCACGCCGCGCGGACGGTTCCGGCTGCGGGGCGGTGCCTATCGGCCCGACCATCTCGGGATCCGCCCGCGCACCGCGCTCCCGCTCCGGCCGACACGGCAGGACGACGGCTGGTGCGACGATCGTCGCGACCGCCGCTACAACCGGCCGATCCGCCTGCCGGCACCCGGAATCAGCGCCGAGGCGATGTGGCGGGGCGACGGACTCTACGACGTGGTGATCGACCTCGACTACAACCGCGCCCCGATCCGGAAGGGGCGGGGCTCGGCGATCTTCCTGCACGTCGCCCGGGACGGCTACCGCCCCACGGAGGGCTGCGTCGCCCTGGCCCGGGCCGACCTGCTGCGGCTGCTCCGCCGGCTCGGACCACGGACCCATCTGCGGATCGGGTGACCCTCAGGCCTTCCGGGTCCGCGCCCCGAAGATCGCGGTCCCGACCCGCACATGGGTGGCGCCGAGCTGGATCGCGGCGGGGAAATCCGCGCTCATCCCCATGGAGAGGATCGGCAGGTTGTGCTCCCGGGCGAGCCGGGCCAGCAGGGCGAAGTGGGCCGAGGGCGGATCCTCGGCCGGGGGGATGCACATCAGGCCCTGGATCGCCAGCCCGTGGGTGTCCCGGCACTCCGACAGCAGGGTGGCGAGCTGGTCCGGCAGGACGCCGCCCTTCTGGGGCTCCGCACCTGTGTTGACCTGGATCAGCAGCTTCGGCGTGCGGCCGGACCGGTCGATCTCCTTGGCGATCGCCGCCGCCAGGGACAGCCGGTCGAGGGAGTGGATCACGTCGAACAGCGCCACCGCCTCGCGCGCCTTGTTGGATTGCAGCGGCCCGACGAGATGCAACTCGACGTCGGGGTAGCGGGCCCGCAGATCCGGCCATTTCGCGGCGGATTCCTGGACGTAGTTCTCGCCGAACACGCGTTGCCCGGCCTGGAGCGCCGGCAGGATGCCCTCGGCCGGCACGGTCTTGGAGACGGCCACGAGCTGCACCGATGCGGGGTCGCGCTCCGAATCCTCGGCCGCCCGGGCGATGGCGGCGCGCACCTCGGCGAGCCCGGCGGCGACGTCGGCCTGACCGACGGGGAGCTTCGCGGTTGCGTGCCCCATCCCGTCTGTCGGTTGGGTGTTCGTGTCCGTCGTCGCGTCGTCCATGGCGTGTCTGTCCTGTCGCTGCCGGGCGCCGGTCTGCGCGGCCCCGTGCCGTGCTTCTCGAGCGAGGAGACGATCATCCCACCCACCCCCCTCATCCTGAGGCGACGGAGCGCGACGGAGGCCTTGAAGGAGCCCTCCACCCGGCGCGCGATCCCTGGAGCCCTCCTCCTTCGAGGCCCGCTGCCGCGGTCACGTCAGGATGAGGAATGAGATCGGGAGCGCCCCGGCGCAGGCCCTCGGTGTGTTCGGTGTCCCGGTGTTCTATGTCCCGTCATGCGGACCTATGCGTTCGCGCGCCCCGCGCAAGCCCGAATCGCGCGCCGCGTTGACCGGCTGCGGCGCAGATATGCTATCGCGGCGCAAACCGTGCCGCGCCGGCTCCTGTGGCCGCCGCCGAGCCCCTGACCCAGCCGGATCCATGACCAGCACCGCCCCCCAGCCCGTCGAGCGCTACAACGCCAAGGATGCCGAGCCGCGCTGGCAGGAGGCCTGGGCCGCGCAGCGCCTGTTCGAGACCGACAACGGCGACCCGCGCCCGAAATACTACGTGCTGGAGATGTTCCCCTACCCGTCGGGGCGCATCCACATGGGCCACGTCCGCAACTACGCGATGGGCGACGTGGTCGCCCGCTACAAGCGCGCCCGCGGCTTCAACGTGCTCCACCCGATGGGCTGGGACGCCTTCGGGTTGCCGGCCGAGAACGCCGCCATGGAGCGCAAGGTCAACCCGCGGGACTGGACCTACGCCAACATCGCGTCGATGCGCGACCAGCTGAAGGCCATGGGCCTGTCGCTCGACTGGAGCCGGGAGATCGCGACCTGCGATCCCGACTACTACAAGCACCAGCAGCGCATGTTCCTGGACTTCCTGAAGAAGGGCCTCGTCACCCGGCGCACCGCCAAGGTGAACTGGGACCCGGTGGACCATACGGTGCTGGCCAACGAGCAAGTGATCGACGGGCGCGGCTGGCGCTCCGGCGCCCTGGTGGAGCAGCGCGAGCTGACCCAGTGGTTCTTCAAGATCACCGATTTCGCCGAGGATTTGCTGACCGCCCTCGACGGGCTGGACCGCTGGCCGGAAAAGGTCCGGCTGATGCAGAAGAACTGGATCGGCCGCTCGGAAGGCCTGGAGGTCCGGTTCAGCCTCGCCCGGCCGGTGGCCGGCGCCGACGATTCGGTGACCGTCTACACGACCCGGCCCGACACGCTGTTCGGCGCCAAGTTCCTGGCGATCGCGGCCGACCATCCCCTGGCGGCCGCCCTCGCGGCGGACCGGCCGGACCTGCAGACCTTCATCGAGGAGTGCCGCCGCACCGGCACCGCGCAGGCCGCGATCGACACCGCCGAGAAGCACGGCTTCGACACCGGCCTCACGGTCCGCCATCCCCTGGACCCATCCTGGGAGCTGCCGGTCTACGTGGCGAACTTCGTGCTCATGGAATACGGCACCGGCGCGGTGTTCGGCTGCCCAGCCCACGACCAGCGCGACCTCGATTTCGCGAACAAGTACGGGCTCGGCAACACGCCGGTGGTCTGCCCTGAGGGTCAGGATCCGGCGGGCTTCGTGATCACCGACACCGCCTATGTCGAGGACGGGCGGATAATCAACTCGCGCTTCCTCGACGGGATGAGCACCGGCGAGGCCTTCGAGGCCGTGGCGCGACGTCTGGAAGGGGAGGGGATCGCCGCCCGCAAGGTCCAGTTCCGTCTGCGCGACTGGGGCGTCTCCCGCCAGCGCTACTGGGGCTGCCCGATCCCGATCATCCACTGCGAGTCCTGCGGCCCGGTGGCGGTGCCCGTGGCCGACCTGCCGGTGACGCTCCCCGAGGACGTGTCCTTCGATCAGCCCGGCAACCCGCTGGAGCGGGACGCGGCGTGGCGCAACGTGACCTGCCCGCATTGCGGCGGCCCGGCCCGGCGTGAGACCGACACGATGGACACGTTCGTCGATTCGTCCTGGTACTATGCCCGGTTCACCGCGCCCTGGCTCACGGATGCGCCTACCGACCGGGCCGTGGTCGATCGCTGGCTGGCGGTGGACCAGTATATCGGGGGCATCGAGCACGCGATCCTGCACCTGCTCTACGCCCGGTTCTTCATGCGGGCGATGTGCGAGACCGGCTGGGCCGGCACGCCCGAGCCCTTCGCGGGCCTGTTCACGCAGGGCATGGTGGTCCACGAGACCTACAAGGACGCGGCCGGCGCCTGGGTGCCCCCGGCCGAGATCCGCTTCGCCACCGAGGAGGGCGAACGCCGCGCGTTTCACGTGAAAACTCAGGCGCCGATCACGATCGGCTCCATCGAGAAGATGTCGAAGTCGAAGAAGAACGTGGTCGACCCCGACGACATCATCGCGAGCTACGGGGCCGACACGGCGCGCTGGTTCATGCTGTCCGACTCGCCGCCCGAGCGCGACGTGATCTGGACCGAGGAGGGCGTGCAGGGCGCGGCCCGGTTCGTCCAGAAGGTCTGGCGGCTGGTCAACGCCGCCGGGCAGGCGACCGGAGACGGCGCGGCCGACCTCGCCGTGCGCAAGGCCGCCCACCGGGCGCTCGCCTCCGTCCAGGACGATATCGAACGGCTGCGCTTCAACCGCTGCGTCGCCCACATCTACACCCTGGCCAACGCCCTGGAGGATGGGTTGCGCGGTCCGGTCTCGGCGAGCGCCGCGCGGGAGGCCGCCGGCATCCTGGTGCAGCTGATCGCCCCAATGATGCCGCACCTCGCCGAGGAATGCTGGTCGGTCCTCGGCCGCGGCAACCTCGTCGCCCAGGCGCCCTGGCCGGAGGCTGAAGCCGGGCTCCTCGTCGAGGACGAGATCACCCTGCCGGTCCAGATCAACGGCAAGAAGCGCGCGGACGTCACCGTTCCGCGGGAGGCCGACGCCAAGGCCGTCGAGGCCGCGACCCTGGCGCTGGAGGCCGTCCAGAAGGTGCTGGACGGCAAGGCGCCCCGGAAGGTGATCGTCGTGCCGGGGCGGATCGTGAACCTGGTGGTGTGAGGCGTCGATCGGCTCATCCCACCCGACATCTACTTCCGCCCGCCACGGTCCTCATCCTGAGGTGCCGGAGCGTAGCGGAGGCCTCGAAGGAGCCCTCCAGTCATCGCCGCACTCCTTGGAGCCCTCCTCCGAAGCCCGCTGGCGCGGTCACCTCAGGATGAGGGCGGGGGTGGGATCAGCGGATCGCAAGGCGATGACGGCTCTGCTGTGTAGGGCCTTTGTGACGGCGCCGGTGTCGAGGAAGGCCCTCGTCGCGCCGCGTGTCGCCGCTCACGGCGCCGCCAGCGCCGGATCCTGCCCGCTGGCCTCCAGGCCGCGGCGCACCAGCCCGTCCCGCTTCGCCGACGCGATGAAATCGGCGAGGTACGCCGCCCCCGCCGGACGCCCGACCGGCAGGCCCATCGCCTGCGGGATCTCCATGAAATGTCCCGGCAGCAGCCGCACCTCCGGGTGCGTCGCCGCGTAGCCGGCGAGCGGTTGCTCCACGCCGGCCGCCACCTCCAGCCCGTCCCGCGTGAAGGCCGTCACCGCCTCGGACGAGGTCGGCGCCCGCACCAGGGTCGCGTGCGTCAGGGCGCGGGTCAGGAACAGGTCGTAGGCGCTGCCACGTCCCACCGAGACGCGCACGCCGGCGCGGTCGACCGCCTCCAGGCTCCGGATCGGCGAGGCTGCCGGCACGAGGTAGCTGCCGGCGATCAGCACGTAGGGATCGGTGAAGGTGATGCCCTCGGCCCGCTTCGGATCGATCGCCAGGAAGCAGATGTCCCAGGTCCCGGATCCCGCCGACCCGGAGACCGCGCCCGCCCCCGGATAGGTCACCAACGCCACCGGCACGCCGAGCCGCGCCGCCAGCGCCCGCGCCAGGTCCACCGATACGCCGGCCGGCCCGTCCGGGCCCCCTTGAGCGAGGACCGGGTTGCCGAGGTTGATCGCCGCCCGGAGCGTGCCGGTCGGAGCGAGGTCGTGCAGGATCGCGGGATCGGGTGTCACGGGTTTCGTCTCCGCGCGGGCCAGGGCCGGGAGAAGGAGCAGGCAGAGGGCCGCGGGGATCCGCATTGGGCGCCCGTCAGACCTGCCGTGCCGCGCCGCCGGCCGGGGCCTGCGTCCCGGCCTTGGCCGCTCGCCTGCGCCGACGGACCAGCATGTTGAGCCCCTCGACGCCGGCCGAGAAGGCCATCGCGGTGTAGATGTAGCCCTTCGGCACGGTCGGCCAACTAACGTGCTGACACGCAATATGTTCTAGCGATCGCAGGCACATAGGGCTACCGACAGGTACAAACGGGTGGTACAAATGCCCCTCACTATGGCGCGTCCCTACAAAGATCCAAAGACCGGAATTTACAGGCTTCGGCGCGTCGTCCCCGAAAGCCTGCGTCAATTTGTCGGCAAACGGGAGGAGAAGCTCAGCCTTGGCACCCGCGATCCCGAGGAGGCGCGCCGCCTGCACGCGAAGGCCATGGCCGAGATCGAGGCGCGGTGGGCGAACCTACGAGCTGGTGAGCGGACGCTGACGGAGCGCGAGGCTCACGAAATGGCCAAACCGCTCAAGGCAAAATTTCTCGCACTGTACCTGGACGATCCGAGCCAGCAGCCCTGGTACCCTGAATGTTACGATCAGCTGAGTTTAGCCCAGCCTTACGACTCTGCAGACGATGAATTAGTCGAAGGCGAAAATGGTGAACTGATCCACGGCAGACGACTAGACGCCATCCAAGTAGAAGCGATGCGCAGGTTCGCCCTGGCGCAAGCCAATTATGTCTTGGACGCCCATGGTTTGCGGGTGGATATCCTTAGTCACCTCAAGCAAGCCAAGGCTTGCGCGATCGCATTGCAAGCTGCCAGCATAATTCTCGCCCGCTCGGCCGAAACGGGAGAACCAATCGAGGTGAGTGAATGCTCAGATTCGCCTAGCCGAATTGAAACACGTTCGCTAACAGTGGCAACCTTAAATCCAAGCAGTTCCGTCCCTCCCTCATCTCCTCAAAGGTCAAGGGATAGAGAAACACCCGCCTTGACCTTGACAGGGATATTAGCAGGGTGGTGGGCAGAGGCCAAGATTAGCGGACTAAAACAGAATACATACGAGAGTTATAGCAGCACGCTGAATGCTTTGATCACATTTCTCGGGCACGACGATGCGTTTCGTGTCCAAGCAAAAGATATCGTTGCCTTCAAGGATTGCCGCCTCACGATCCCCTCGACGCGGACCGGGAAGGTTCGAATGGCCAGGACTGTGAAAGACGGCGATCTCGGAGCTCTTCGAACCGTGTTCGGATGGGCCGTCGACAATCTCAAGCTCTCCGTGAATCCAGTCACCGGAATCAAGATCAAACTACCCAAATCTCAACGACTCAGACAGAAGTGGTTCACGGACGACGAAGCGAAGGCCATCCTGATCGCCACGCTACACCTCGCGCCGAGTCGCGTAGCACTGAAAACTCAGGCGGCCAAACGATGGGTGCCTTGGCTGTGTGCCTTCACGGGCTCACGGGTTGGAGAAATGGCACAGCTGAGGAAGGAAGACATCATCCATCACGGAAAGTTCTGGATCCTTCGTATTACTCCCGAGGCGGGAACCGTCAAAACGAACCAAACGCGCGAGATCGTATTGCACCCCCAGGTGATCGAGCAGGGGTTTTTGTTGTTCGTGGAGAGTGCCCCAGCTGGTCATCTGTTTCTTACGCCACGTGAGGATGGCGATATTCTGAAACCGCTCGATAGCTTAAACGCCCGACTGGCTGAATTTGGTCGAAAGATGGTTCCAGATAAAGGCGTTGACCCCAATCATGGCTGGCGGCATCGTTTTAAGACGGTTGGTTTAGAGATTGGCATTCAACAGCGAGTGCTGGACGCGATTCAAGGACATTCGTCGCGCAGTGCGTCAGATGATTACGGAGACGTTACCCTCAAAACGCAGGCGGACGCAATTTCAAAACTGCCGTACTATGATCTTTCTTAACGTCATTTGATAATTCAGCGCGAGGCCAATACATATCGACGCAACGTCGCGCCACCCCTAAGCGCGGCCGTTAGTTTGGGATGGATCTAGGCCATGCTTGACAACACGGTTCCGATCTTTCGGTTTAACCGACCTCGGCCCCCCTCCACTTCAACCCAGGCCCCTCACCACCGAGCTGGTGAAAGCGCCCAACCGGCCGACAGCTGCCAAGCCTGCTGAATCAGATCGAACCGGCGCCGAGGTTGGCAGCCGCGACGCTGTGGCCGCCGATGCGGAACGCTTCCTGCATCAGGTCCGAGGTACCGGGTCGCAGCCACTCGACAGCGCCGGTTGGTTGCAGCGCGCCGGTTTGAACATCCGCAAGGCATCGGACGCGCAGCACCTTGAGGCCATCGCCCTTGCGTACGCGACCTACATCCGAATCAGCGCCAGCCCACTGAAGTCCGCGATCATGGTCGAGCTTGAAACTTTGAGCGGGCGCAAGCGCTCGCGCACCACCCTCGACCTGCACCTCATCGTCGAGCGGTTCGTCTCCTACGGTGGCGAGACCGCGGCCGAGCGGCTGGCGGTGCGCAAGTTGATCAGCCGGGACGTACGAGCGATTCAGCACCTAAAAACAGCCAAGGTCCTGCCGAGCCGGGTTCAAGTGTTGGCGGCCACGCCAGGCGAAGGGTTGCACGCCTGGGCACGTCAGCGTGCGGTGGCGAAGCGGGTATCTAAACACCCACCGGACGCCATTGTCGCTGCCCGGCGCACCAAGGCCGAGGCACGGCAGCGTGCGCTGATCCACGAGGTGACGATCACGACACGACGGCCCGACGGATCTCGAAAGGCGCAGCGGCGCTACGCGATCACTGGCGTTCCAGGGGCCGAGATCGCGGGGCTGCGACGGCGCCTGAAGAATCTTCAGATGGTAGCCAAGTGCGAAGCTTCGACTCGCTGATCGAGCTGACGGCTAACCGGCATGTGCTCAGCTCCACTGCTGGAATGCGCCATGAGCGGACATCAGCTAACCGCCCGGTAGCAGACATTCAGTTTCAGGTGACCGTCCGTCCGGTATCGACCCAACACAGTCTTTAAGATGCGGCCGTACGGTTTCCTGAAGCGAACGTATGCTCTTATCCTACTATGATAGTAATGAGCCTTGAACGGACCTCCTAATTTTATCGACGATATCCGAAAAGGCGTTGTGATGGTTCGAGCCGCCCGGAATGCGAATGACGCGGGGCGTCAGCAGTTGTACGACGGACGACTCTCGATCTCTACGCGGATATCGAAAAAATCTTACTCGGAAGCGTACTTGACCATCGCCTCGCGGATCACCGGAACCGCATTCTCGTGGTAGGCGAGATTGACATGTTCGGTGACCGAAAAGGTGATCTTGATGACGTCCTACATCCCCGCAACCGTGGCAAGCACGTCGATATCGGCGGTCATGGTACAATCCAACGGCTGGTGAAAGACTCGTTTTGTTTGTACCGAGCGAGCTTCGGGCCGACTTCGTCGCAGAGTTCTCCGAACGCATCACGCGTCACGTTGAACTCAGCGTCATTGATATAGCCCGTTACGTAACAAACATCCTGATACTCGCCCTTGATGCGATTTCGCATCTTGATGCGGGTTGTTGCCAGAGCTGTTTCGAGAGGGCGGTTTTTGTAGAGCGCCGTTCCGTAGTCGAGTATGTGGGTTTCCAGGGACATGAACTCCCAGCGATCGTTGCGCTGTTCTCGATAATTCTTTGCGAGCTTCGGATAGAGTTGGTCAAAGCTGGCGGTTTGCGCACCGGTGGCGAAGGCACGGGCATCGTCACCGAGCGCCTGCTCGAAGAACCGAGCGCGCTCGCCGTACTGGGCGCGCAGCGCCTGTTCCTGCGCGGCACGCCGAACACCTTCTTCATTCGCCTTGATCTGATCGAGTTTCCTACGGTCATCGAGCTCTCGCTGCCGCTTGAACTGCTGTTCGGCGCTGCGTGTCTTGTCCTGCTCGATCGAGTCCCGAGTTTGGGCGACCTCCGCCGATTCGATCCAGAGCGGGAGGTAGCGATGGCTGATCCCATCCCGGTTCATGGCTTCGTCGAGGGCTGCGAGATCGGCGGCGGCGGCGTAAACTGCACCGCATTCACTCCTTTTCACCGCGATGAATGCGCCGTCGGCCGACGTCGCCGTAGCCACAGGCTGACCCGGCAGTTCATCGGTGATCCGGTCGTTCAGACGCAACAGGATCGCCGCGTGGGCTTCGGCGTCCGCCGACGGCACCCGGCACAGCACGCTCGAACCATTGGGTACGACGACGAGGCCGAAGCCGTCTGCAGTCTTGCCGCGAACCTTGGCCTCGACCTCGTTCGCCTTGGCCGCTTCAACCTGCTTGACCGCCGCCAGAGCGCTCGCGTCCACCACGTTGAGACGGGCGAACAGGTTGCCGTTGACGGCATCCACCAAGCTGATCACCCGGTTGACCGGCTCACGCAGAAGGCGTTCCCGCTCGGCGAAGATGAGGTCTTGGCTGGCAAGATCGTTCGCGCCGCATGATGCAAGCGGCAGATCGAGCTTCGCTCCGAGCGCGGCGCTTCGGTCGCGGATCTGACGGTTCATGAACACGTCGGAGAGCGGGGCGTGATACAGGCAGGCGGCCGCGCGCCCATCCACGAATACCAACTCGCCGCGCAGGTTGCGTACGACCGACGGGGCCTTGCCGCTGTCGTTGTACAGGATGATCAGGTCGCCGCGATCCCCTTCCATGAGGAAACGGCTTTTCGCCGTGACTGTCCGGGCGAGCCGAGCCGCCTCGTCGATGCGGGCGCGCTTCCCGGCATAGGCGTCAGCCAACTCCCCCAAGTCGGGCATCGGAGGTCTCGGGCGCGATGCTCGCAACCTCGGCGACGAAGCCACTGAGGAAGGTCTGAAGATCCTGCGGGATGCCACCCTTAAGGGTCAATTCGGCCTCGGCCTGATCACGCTTGAGGCGGTCGACAAGCGCGGTCCGGCTGCGTTCGGCCGCATCACGCTCGCGCCGCCGCGCGTCCTGCTCGCGATCGCGCTGCTTCGTCGCCTGCTGCTCCGTCAACGCTGCTTGCGCCTTGCCAACTGTTTCGGGCGAGATCCAGATCGGCAGATAGCGGAACGTGATGCCGTCGCGGGTGAGACCCTTTACCAGCGCAGCCAAGTCCGGGGCCGTGCCATAGACGGCCCCGCACTGCCCACGCTTGATCGATAGAAAGGCCCCGTCAGCGTTCGCTGTCACCGTGGTCGTCACGCCGTGCAGTTCCGCCCTCAGCAGCGCCTCGTAGGGCTGCAGGAGCTGATCGTGCAGCACCTTGTCTCCGGTGGCGATCCGGCAGATCGTGCGGGACCCGGGACCGAAAGCGAGGACGGCCAAGCCATCCGAGGTGCCGCGAGCGACTTCGCTCTCGGCCTCGGCCGCTCGGATCCCTTCCGCTTGGCGTGCGGCCTCGATGTCCGATTTCGGCACCGTGCCACCAAGGGTGAACACACCCGTGTCCACGGCCGAGGCGATGGTCTGGAACACCCCGACCTGCGCACGCAGCGCGCCGCGTTCGAAGGCGACGAGATCTGCGCTCTGCTGCTGAGCGCCGCTGCATGGGGGCAGCGTCTCCTTGACCGGCGCACCGAGGCTGCGCGCCTTGGCGATCAGCTGCTCCAGGGCGATGCGGTCGCTCGGCGCTTCGGGCACCGCGCATGCAACAGTGCGCTCCGGGTCGAACACGAGGTTGCCGTCGAGACCGCGCACGACGGCGGCCGCGCGGGGCGAGCTGTTGTAGAGGAGCAGCAGATCGCCGGGGTCGCCTTCCGCGAGGAAGCGGTTCTTGTCGGTGACAGCGCGCTGGATCGCCTCGGCCTCCCGCATCCGTGGCTCGATCTGGGAGAGGCGCTGCTGAAGCGCCTCGGCGGCCTTGGGTAAATCCTTTGGCGCAGCGCCGTCGAACTGCTGAACCAGTACGGCGAGGTCCGGCCGGAGGTCTTCCGGTACGGGACCGGCCAGGAGGGCCTCGACACGCTTACGCTGCTCGTCGATCTGGCGCTGTGCCTGCAGGCGCGTGCTGCGATCCCGCTCCTCGACAGCTAGATCCGTGAGGTAGCTGTCGTAGCGCCGTGCGACGGCGTCGATACGCGCGGGGAGGCTTGGGTCGGTAATGAGGGACAAGTTCGGCGCAGGCGTCGAGCCGCGCCCAAGCTTGGCGGCGAGCCCATCGCCGAGAAAACCATCGGCGTCCACGCTTTCGGCCTCGGCGAACGCCACGAGCGCTTTGCGCGTCACACCGCCGTAAACGCCGTCCGCGGTCGCGTCGGCAGGCAGGTAGCCGGCGCTGCGCAGCGCCTCCTGAAGGCGAACATGGTCTTCTAGCGACCGGGCGATCTCCTGCCGGGCCGAGACCGGCCCTTCGCGACCCACGCGAGCCGACCACGCGTCCCGCTGACGCTGGTAGGTTGCGGCGATACAGGGGATGGCCTTCCGAGTGGCGGCCGTGGTCTTGCTGGTCTCCGGGATCCGACAAGAGGCGAGCGTGCGCTTCACGAGGTCGTTCGAGGCCTCCTTGAGCTCGGCCGCGGCGTCCGGATGAATCTGACGGAGCGCGTAGAATGCCCGGGCCATGTCGAGATCGACGCGCCGCAGGCCGGTATCCTCACAGATCAAGGTGGGGAGGGGCGTATTCGCCCGCTCGCAATCGAACGAGGGGCCGAGGTCGCGTGCCGGACCCGCCGTCTTCGTCGGTGAGGCTGCCCGGGGTGGTTCGGAGACCGACACGGCATCCTTGCGCAGATCGGCCAGACGCTTGCGCAGGCCATCGGGCACATCCGCCTTCGTGCGGGCTTCGGCCTGCGCGCGCAATCCGCTCATGCGATCGAGCGCGGCCATGCGCAGGGCTTCGGCCTGCGACAGCGCGCTCAACCCGCCGATCTCGCGATTGAGCGATTCGGTATCAGGGGCGGACGGTCCGGTGCGTGCACCGAGCTGCTGATCGATGCGGCTCTGGATCCGGGCGATTTCGGAACGGACGATAGGGGACGGATCCCGCTGGTATGCCGTCAGCGATCCCTTGAGCACCTGAAGCTGCTCGGCACGTCCCTGCGCCTCCGCGCGGGCCCGGCGCATCTCACGCGCCTCGCCGGTCTCGACGTAGGCCACGATGATCCGGGTGCCCGAGAAATGAAGGTCGATCGCCTCCCGCGGCTCGACGGATTGGACGCGGCCATCACCATTCCGGTAAGCGAACGTCTGATTGCAGGTCGTCGTGATCGACCATCCGCTATCGTCCGGCACCGTGCAGCTGTAACCGCGCCTGAGATTCGGCTCCGTGAAGCGCCGGCATTGGGCGAAAACTCCGCTCAACTGTCCATCGTCCGGGCCGATGCCGCGCTGGGCCAGCCCGGCGATGTCAGTATTTTGGCGGGCAAGAGCTCGATCGAGGCACGAGCGATCCGCACTCGGGAGTCGGGCCCAAGCCTCGCGTGCTGCTTGCGCTTGAGCGGCACCGATCAGGGTTCCGAAGATGTCGACCGGCGAGATCTGCGCGCGGGCTTGGCCTGGAAAGGCGGCGGCTGCCGCCAGCAGAAACCCACACCACCTTCCCCGCGCCATGACCGTGCCCTGCAGCCTCGTTTTAAGCTGTGTCGCCGGTTCCGATTCCCTATTCAAGGTTGCAAAAGACACGCGGCGCAGGTTTGTGCTGCGATCGTAAACCGTTACAGCGCTCAAGTTGGCGCATCCAAGCCACACGTTTGGCAATCACCGGCGACAGGTATAAAGGCCGCCCTGTCGAAGCCTAAGACTTGTTGAGTATCGCCCAACAATAGCCCCGGTGAACGAGAGTGGCTGCACACTCTCTGATGCGTTCACTGGTACAACCACGGATGGAGCAGCTTATTTAAGGGTAGTATTCCGGCTCCTAAGCCTGGACTGCGACGTCCGTTTCCGACGATACAACGCTAAGAGCGGACGGGCGGCTTTCCACCCTTCTCGGACGGCGAGGAGTTTGGTGCGGCAGCCCATGAGGGCCGCCGCGATAGGCGTGAGATGTCGGTTTGCTCGGACATCACCAGCGCGTCGTCCGCCTCGATGCCGAGGTAACGCACCGTGCTCTCTAGCTTCGTGTGCCCGAGCAGCAGCTGGCAGGCGCGCAGGTTGCCGGTGCGCCGGTAGATCAGCGCGACCTTCGTCCGGCGCAGACTGTGCGTGCCGTAGCCCGCTGGGTCGAGGCCGATCAGCGTCACCCACTCGTCGACGAGCCGCCCGTACTGTCGCGTCGTCAGATGTTCGCCGGGACGGCTGCGGCTGGGAAACAGCCAGTCACCTGCTCGCAGTCCCCGCAGCTTCAGCCAAGCCGCCAGCGTCTCGCGGGTCGTCTCAGTCAGCTCGAATGGGACGGGCCGGCCGGTCTTTTGCTGGATGATGGTGGCACGCAGGCGAATGCCATCGCCGAGGTGGACGTCGGCCACACGCAAGCGGACGAGATCGCAGCCCCGCAGCTTGCTATCGATGGCCGTGTTGAACAGGGCAAGATCGCGGGTACGGCCTTCGTGCTGTAGGCGGGTACGGATCGCCCAGATGTGCTTTGGCTTGAACGGCGGCTTGGGCCCGATGAGGCGGCCCAGGTTCCAGGGGCGGCGGGTAGTTTCGTTCGTCGAGTGCATGATGAAGCTCCGTCTGTGGAGCCATCAGCATCTCACCCAGCCCGCGATCAGCCCGCGTCCCGGTTGCCCGAACCGACGTCGGCGGGTAGCTCGAGATGTGCCGGAGGCGGAGGCATGCACCGCGCTTTCACGGATACGGCGGCACCGCTACATATCTGACGTGCCCATCCTCCTAGCGCTCGGCGCCCTCCTGTTCGGCCTTGTGTTCGGCCCCCACTGGTGGGTGCGCCGGGCGATGCGGCAATACGCGACCGAGCGGCCGGATCTGCCCGGGACCGGAGGTGAACTCGCCCATCATTTGCTCGACCTAGCGGGGCTGAAATACGTTTCCGTCGAGATAGCGCCAGCCGACCACTACGACCCGGTCGCGAAGGTCGTGCGGTTGTCGCCGGGGAACCATGACGGCCGCTCGATCACGGCGGTCGCGGTCGCGGCACACGAGGTCTCCCATGCGCTTCAGCACGCGGCGGGGGACCAGCTTTTCGCGGCGCGGGTGAGGTTTGCCCCGGTTGTGCAGGGCTTCGAGTTTACTGCGGCAGTGGTGATGATGACTGCGCCCGTGGTGCTCGCTCTCGTCCATTCGCCGGTGCTGCTCGCCCTACAGGTTGGTATCGGCGTCGCACTCCTCGGCATTCGCCTCGTGTTCCACGTCCTGACACTGCCGGTCGAACTCGACGCGAGCTTCCGCCGGGCCCTGCCCATCCTGGAGACGGGTCGTTTCCTCGACGCAGGCGACATGCCCGGCGCCCGCACCGTACTGCGCGCCGCGGCCCTCACCTACGTGGCCTCGTCCCTCATAGCGCTCGTGAACATTGCCCGCTTTCGGCGGCTCCTCCCGTTCTAAAACCTCGTGGTTAGGGGCCAATGCGCCTGACCGCCAAACTGCGAGCGGACCGCCACCTTCGGAACCAGACTTGGCCATTCCTCCCAGTTGCTGTGCGCCAGGAACGGAAGTTGGCGCCTCTCCAGGATGCGGACATTCAGAGCGAGATGTTGATGAGGTCACTTCCGCCGAATTCGACCATCCGGAGTGACGGCTAGGGTGCAGCGGCAAAGCTCCGTGCCGGCGGCAAACTCAAGCCTACCCTGGGTTGTCTGACGCCAAGGTTCAGATAGGATCGACCCTGGCCGAACTTGGGAAGGCCCGAGTAGCTGGGGGTTAAGATGTGGCGCAGCGCCCTTCTCTACGATCGCGGACATCGATGAGCGGCGGTGCACGCTCGCCGTATTCTGCGGCCGAACAAAGTCTAGGCTACATCTACCAAGCTCGATTTGCTCTCTTAAGAATCCTGGAGCTGCCAGAAGACAGTTCGCTGCTCCTCGAAAAGGAGGACGACGTCGAATTCGATGACGCCGCTGGCCGCAAGAGCCTCATGTCCCTAAAGCACAAGGCTGTGGGCGACACCCTCACCGATCTCGCGACCGACTTTTGGAAGTCGGTTCGCATTTGGCTGGCGCACTACAAGGCCAATGGCAGGATCGGCTGTGATGCGCGTTTCATGCTCTTCACGACGGGTGTCATTGGCGCCGACTCCATCCTCACCTTGTTCAAGGACGAGGAAGTCGAAGGCGAGGCCCGTGCCCAGGCCGTCAAGGAGCCGCTGGACAAGTCTAGGAGCGTCTTGGTGGTCGCCGTACGCGAGGAGCTAGCGACCCTTGTCGGGGCCGAGTTAGCCGACTTTTACTCGCGCATCACCATCGCTGACGCCACGCTCCGGATTACGGACATCCCAAGCGCCGTCATCAACCGGCACCTTCGCACCATTCGTCGCGAGTCGCGGCCGTTCCTGTTCGAACGGCTCGAAGGGTGGTGGATAGATCAGGCGATACAGCTCCTGGCCGGCGAACGCACGGCGCCCATTTCAGGTATTGAGGTCTCCGACAAACTTTCGGCGATGGCAGAGGAGTACCGCAACGATAATTTACCCATTACATTTCGACAGCGCAAACCCGACATCCTGGATGTGGCCAACGATCCGCGCATGTTTGTCGAACAATTGCGCACTCTGGAACTCTCAACAACGCGTTTGCAGGCCGCAATCATCGACTACTATCGGGCGTTCGAGCAACGCTCCAGCTGGGCTCGGGAGAACCTGCTCGTCTCCAACGAAATCGAAGAATACGAAGACCGGTTGATTGACGAATGGGGGCGGTACAAGGAAGTCGTTTTCGAGACCATAAGCGACAAGAGCGGTGATGCCGACTGCCTGGCGGCGGGACGGGAACTCTACCGCTGGGCCGAGCTGGAAACGACCTCGCTGCGCATTCGAGAACGAGTGACCGAGCCCTACGTCACGCGCGGTGCCTTTCACATCCTAGCCAACGCTAGGCCCGAGCCGCACGTACATTGGCACCCACGGTTTCTGGCGCAGTTGGCACAGATCCTGGGGAAGGCCGCGTGAGGGTCTGGGACCAACGCCCAATTGAGGTCCGAAACCTCTTCAATCCGGCTTTTTGCGGGCTGGTTTTGCTTCGGGCTATGGCCACCTTTGAGGAAGAGGACGATCGCGGCATTCCATTCTCGCTCGCACCGCTCATCCTGCCGATCTGCCTACATAAGCAATCGCGAGAAATCCTCGCTTTAAGTACGAGAAGCTATTTCCTCAAACTCATATCCAACCATCCGCAGTTGCTCATAGGCTTCGGCGCTAGAGCCCAGGATATGCTGCCCTTCACCTTCGAAGCGCTGGGACTGTTGCACTACCTTGGATCAATGCAAGTGCGGACTGACGGCCGCTTGAAAGCCAATCTCAAAGGAGTGCGCAAGTCGATAACCGGATCCAACGAGACCCAAGCGATTCAGAAAGTCGCAAAGTACCTGGGCAAGGAATTTGCTCGTATCGGTGATCGCGTGACGATCTACGCGACGATGGGCGTTCGGCCTTGAAGATTAAATCGATCCACATCTACAGCCATGACGGCCGCCGCCGCGATCTGGCGTTTCATCTCATTGGCTTCAATGTCATCACGGGTCGATCCTCGACGGGAAAGTCGGCGCTGTCCGAGATCCTCGAATACTTGATGGGCCGTTCTACTTTTAACATCCCCGAGGGAGTGATTCGCGATCGTGTAGCCTGGTTTGCGGTGATCTACCAGTTTGGGGGGGGACAAGTTTTGATTGCAAAGCCTACGCCCAGCGATGGTCGCGCCAGCTGCAGCTTGGCAATGGTTAGGCGCGGTGCTCAGCTGGACGTCCCGGTCTTCGCCGAACTGGCGGTAAACGATGATGACGATGGAGTGGAGACGCTCTTGTCACGGCTCCTGGGCATCCCAGAGAACGTTACAGATGTGCCGTTGAGCAGCAGTCGAGAAAGTTACGAAGCCAATATCAAGCACACGCATTACTATCTGTTTCAAAAACAGGGCATTGTTGCTAACAAGGACCAATTGTTCTATCGGCAGAACGAGCAATTTCAACCGCAGGCGATCAAGGACACACTGCCGATCCTGCTCGGCATCTCCTCGCGCGACAAATACGAGCTGGAGTCGCGCCTTCGCGGGGTGCAACGCGACATTCGGCTCAACGGGAAGCAGCTGGAACAGGCCCGCACTGCCGTCGCGACCTCGGACGAAAAGGCGCTCGGCCTCTTGTCTGAGGCCAGAGCCGTGGGCATCCCGCTCCCTGACGTTGGTGAAGCGGGATCGTGGATCGAGGTCCTGAGGAGCGTTCTTGCTTGGGAGCCCGCATCGGTGCCGGAAGACGACGGCCTACGTGTGTCGGCAATTGAAAATGACTTGGTGTCGTTGCGCGAACAACGGCGCGAGGTCCAGCAGCGCATCGATGCGGCAATCAATTACGCCAAGCGATCGGAGGGTTTCGAAACCGAGGCTTGGGAGCAGAAGGATCGGCTGACCTCGATCAAGCTACTACCCAAGAACTCTGCGACTGGAGAGTGGCAGTGGCCCTTCGCCGAAGCCAATCTGGGCATGGAGACCCCATTGGCCGCCGCCCTGATTGCCGAGCTTACATCGCTCGAACGTGAAATGGCCGCCGTGGTTGGCGAACGGCCGGCCCTCGACGAATACCTCGCCGCCCAGCGCCAGGAGATCCAGGGCATCGGCGACCAGATCCGGAATAAGGAGGTGGAGCTGTCGGCCGCGATCACAAGCAGCGAGATCATTGCCCAGATGGGAAACCGTAACAATGCTGCCTCACGCGTCGTCGGCAGGGTCAGCCTGTTCCTCGAGGGCCTTGTGCCCGATGAAGAACTTGCCCGGCTCGAGCGTGAGGATCGGCATCTCAAGCTTAGAGCCAACGACCTGGAGCGCCAGATCGGTGCCGACGACTCCCGAGAACGGCTGGTTTCGACGCTCAACAGCATCGCCATGCACATGTCAGGCTACATCGCAGCACTCGGCGGCGAGTTTGGTCAGTTTCCCGCGCGTCTGGACTTGCACAACCTAACCGTGGCGATCGATCGTCCGGGCCGGCCTATTTACATGCCGCGCACCGGCGGTGGCGAGAACCATCTCGCTTACCACTTGGCGGCCCTGCTGGCTCTACATCGCTATTCGGCAAACAACAACCAACCAATTCCTCGGTTCCTGCTTATCGACCAGCCGACCCAGGTCTACTTCCCATCCGAGGCCGTTTACAAGGCGGCTGACGGCTCGGTCGAGACGACCGAGACCGACGCCGATCTTGAAGCGGTCCGTCGCCTTTTCGAACTCCTGCGTCGCTTCACGGAGGAAGACGCGCCAGGGTTCCAAATCATTGTGACCGAACACGCCAATCTGCGTGACGACTGGTTTCAGACGGCGTTGGTCGAACGACCTTGGACGAAGCCACCAGCGCTCGTGCCCGAAGATTGGCCCGACGCAAATGGTGGTCTGGCCTGAATTTAGCGCCAAACCTCACCTGCAAGACGATGATCGCATGCAGTGGAGTTGAGACAACGCCCCGAAGCGGACGTTCCCAACGTCGCCAATGGGTCATACCACGACGTCGTAGTCCGCCAATTCGGGCAGCATCGCCTCAACGACGAAATCGACGAACGCTGCCGGCACGTCGAGGTAGAACTCCCGATCGGAATAGGCACCGACATGAGCTGGCAGCCCCCTGGCAACGAACCACGAGGCCAGACGGTCGAGATCGGCTTCGGGTGTGTCGCTGAGGAACGAGATCTGCGAGCGCTCCCGGTCGTGATCCCGGTGCCCGGTGTCGCTGCGGCTGAGTTGCAAGTCCACGTTAGTCCCGGGCTGCCGCAACCACACGGCGCGTTCGGTGCGTCGCAACTCCACGAAACCCAGCTGCCCGACGAACATGTCCACGACGGCGTGGAAATGACCCGGGTTGACCCGGTTGGCGACATGGTTGAACCGCACGACCCAGCTCCATCCCGTCGCACTGGACAACGACATATTGGATGGGTCCGAAGGCGTCGAGGAACTGATCGACGGGGTTGGGGGCGAGCTTCTACCGTCTCAACCATTACCTTACTGCGCCGCCCCAGCCGAGCTTGGCCATATGCGTCACATCGATCATGATGCGAGTTGAAGGCGGGCGACGTTCAAAGCTCTGATTGGCGGCATCTTCAGCCCGGTTGAGCCGTTCGGAGGTGGGTTTGAGGGATATTGGGGGCCGGTTGAGCGTGTTGAGCAACTGCACCTCGGTGCCGACGTCTGAACCCCCTACCGACCCCCGCAAAAGCCCGTGCATCGCGTGCATCCTGTGCAGGGACTGATCAGCGTCGCTTCCGTCCCGCCGGCAAGGGTGACGGCTCCGCCTCATCGGCCGCTGGCACTGCCAGCAAGTCGAGGATGTCGACCGCCAAAGCCATCGCCAAACGGTCGAGCAGATCCACGGTCGGGTTGAACTCGCGCCGCTCGATGCCGCTGACGTAAGTGCGATCGACGCCGGCATCGACCGCCAGACCTTCCTGGGTGATGCCACGCTCAACCCGCAGCCGCCGCAGGTTCCAGGCGACGCGCGCTCGGCCTTCCATGCCAGCACTGGCATCACCTTGCCCGCCACAAAAACACCGAATATATTCGACATGAAACCAACGTCAGGTTTCGCCTGTCGCCCAACCTTTCCCTTCGGCATCTTCGAAGCTCGATCGCCCGAACTCCGATCACCATCAGCGCAGCCAAGGACCAACCTTGCGCATCGCCGTGCTGATCATCGGGCTGTGCTTGTCCCTCGCCGTCGGTCTGCAATCCTGCGCGGTCAGCCTCGGCGGAGGCATGGCCAAAGACCAGACGATCAGCGCTGGCGGTGCCCTCGGTGTCCTTGTCGCCCTGCTGTACCTGCTTGGCTCGGCCTTCGCTCTCGGCCTGCCGCGGGCTTCAGTCGCTATGTTCCTCATCGCCGCTCCGCTCGGTATCGGCGTTGGCAGCAGCTCAGGCTTTCACGACCTGCGGATCTGGGGTTTCGTCGCCCTCGCTCTCGCCGCTATGGCCTACCTCGGCGTGCGCGAGCAGCGCTGGCGTAAGCTCCCCGCCGGTGGAACGGAGGTGAGCCCGTGAGGCCGCCCCGTCCCCCTCGCACAAGCTTGCCGATGGATGTGTTGGCGGCCGGCCTCTTCGGTCTTGTCCTTGTGGGATCAGGACCTGCCGTAGCTCAGTTCGGACAAGCATCGCCGCACACGCTCGAACTCAACCATGTCTTCTATTTCAACGGAAACAAAGCCGTTTACGCCAAGCCGCCGGACTGCAAGGCGTGGCCCGAGGCGATGCAAGCCTTTGACGCTCTGCGCGTGGCGGGCAAGGCGATCACGACCGTGCAGGGCAAGGACAAGGCTGCGTCCTTCGTCGAGCACGCCTACGCCGAACGCCTGCGGCCTGTACAGTATGTCGATCTCGAGAGTGTCTTCATCGAACCCATGAGTGGGGACCAATACCGGGTCTACACCGGCAACGAACCGAAGCAGGTGGTCTGTGGCTTCGACCAGCCGCAGTTCCTTGACAAGCTGTGGCTCGACGCCGGGCTTGATGGCAAGGATGTGCCGATCAAGCCGCGGCCGCCTTCACCGCTGGATCCGTTGCGTTCGGCTTATTGGATGGAGAGCTATGGCCTTGTACGGGAGTCGTTGCAGCAACGCGGCTACAGCGTATTCGCTGTTCCAGATCCCGTGATCGAGCGCTGTAAGCCAACCCTGGAGAGGCTATGCGTGACTTACCCTGAAGCGTTCTGCGATCGCGAGAATATGTCTGGGATTAGCTGCACATTCGTGTTCTTGCGCAATGGCACGAAGCAGGTCATCGGGGTTGACGCAACGGCCGAGAATTTGACGCAGTACGCCGCGAATATCACAGTCACAGGATTGCGGGAACTCGGCGAGGATAAGTGAAGGTCGCTCAAGCTACTGTGGCGATCGCGCTGAGATCAAGGAGGATAAGGCGCAGCTCACGCCAGGGCGAGGCCGCACTGGCGGCCTCGCCGGGTTCCTCCAAGCTCAGCAGCACCACGAGTTTCAGCACGAGACCGGTGAGGGTCGTCGCGGGCATCGCGTACAGGCTGTCGGCTGCGTCTCGCACGGCGCGGAACAGGGCGTCTTCCCGTTCCTGGGCAGGCGTAAGTCCGCACGCTTGTGCGGCGTCGGCCCAGCGCGCCTGCCGCCGTCGGAGAACACGCTGCAGCCGCTCACGTCGACGGCCGGGCGGCACAAGGCGCGCAATGGTCTCAAGATCAGCGGCGAACCGATCGGGAAGGCCAAGTATCCCGGTCAGCCGAACACGCGGGTAGCCGAACTTGGCCACGAGCGCTGCTTCGAGCTGGTCGCAGGCTTGCAGGGCTCGCTCGTGCTCAGCTAGGCGGCCCTGAACCTCGGCGAACAGGCGCAGCGTCTGATCTAAGCCTGAACGGTGGCGCAACCACGACGGGTCATCCTCGGCGGCGTATTGCGGCTGGGCAGCCGGCAACGCCGCCATTAGGGTGAATAGGCGGCGGCGAGTCGGCGAGAAACCTGCCACCGCCAGCTTGCTATCGGCGTCAGCTGCAGCAATGCCGACCTCCAGCATCATGGGACTAGGTGGGCGGGCCATGCTCAGCCCTCCTCCCGGTCGCCGTCGCGGGCGCAACCTGACCAGTCGCCGTCGTCATCGGCCGGCCAGTCCTCGTTCCATTCGGTGTCGGCATCGAGCTCGGCCTCTCCGCGCGGCTGGGGTCGTATGACCTCGCCGGGGTAAGGCGGATTGATCCGGGGCACCCGCGGCGTCGTGTAGGAGCCAGCCACGTCAGTACTCATCGGCGCACATGATCGTGAGCACGCGGGTCGTGACCGCGGGGTCGGCCGGGTCCGGCGAGCCGCCGAGCAGCGCCCGATCGTAGGCGTCGATTTTCCAGAAGAAGCGCTCGCCCCCAACCTCGACCGTGCCGAAGTCGTGCTCTCCGTGGGGATCGTTGTCGGCGTCGAAGGTGCTGAAGCGGCGTACGGCCAGCAACAGGGCGATGCGGTCGCTTTCCGGCAGTTCGACCACGCCGGGCGTCTCGACCACCTGCCCACCGGCGAAGCTGCGCCGAAAGGCATCGTTCAGGGCGCGCATGCGGGCGATGGGATCGGCGACCGTGACCGACGATTGCCCTGGCTTCTGCGAATCGCCGAACTTAGCGGAGTGGTCGGCTGGTGTCGAAAAGTTAGCGCTGCTCATGGTCGACCTCGCAAAGAAGAAGGGGCCCCGTGTGGGACCCCTTGCTGGTGGTGCTCGGATTGAGGTGGCTTGATCGCCGGGCCCGTGGTGCCATGGCGAATTGCATTCGATGGTGCGGCTGTCGCGACACGGCTGGCCTCGAGCTGGCATGCGGTACAAAGCGTTTTATAGGAATATTAGCATAATGTCAAACGCGACGAATTGCTGGCTTTTCAGTTGCATGAATCGTCGGCCCGACCGCACCCATTTGTCGTTTGATGACAGCCGTGGTCGCCGGGCAAACTCGATCGGCCTTTCACGTGGCCGACTGACGCGGTAAGCGACGCCATGCCCGTCCTGACCGATCGCCAGCAGATCGAACTCGCTGTCCCGGCTCACCTGCTGTACGCGCTCACAGGGGCGCCGGGCGTCTTCGTTCCTGCCAGCCCTACTCTGGCTTCCAAGGCTGAGATGGACATCGCTGAGCTGCGCGGTGATCTGCGGATCGCATGCCTGGAGCCCTTCACAGACCTGACGCCGGCCAGGAAGCAGGCGCTCCTGCGCCGCCTTGAACGCATCAGACGGAAGGCGAGCGTCGACTGGCACGAGCGCCCAGCACTCGGCCTCATGCTCATGCTCTGGTGCTTCCTCAAAGATCTCACCGACCGTGAAGTTCTGATCCTCTGGGAAGGCTCGGCGATGGATCGGGCGATGCGGAAACTGGAGCCGATGTGTGGGCATGGCCCTGGGCAGCGCGATTTCGGCATAGCAGCCAGCGACTGGGCCTGCTCGCTGCTCAACCGTCTCCGCGACGAGGGCCTGTACCGCTGATCGGCAACTAGCGCGGGCGGCTGGTTATGGCCGTAAGCGGAGCGGCCGCTTTGGAGCAGGACCGTCGGAAAAGCAGACGGGCTCCTAGCGACCCAACCCGGCCGCAAAGACCGTGTCCGGACTCATCTTATAAGCGGACTTCGCCGCCGTCGCCTCGAATGACGTCAGGCCGTGCTCAGCTCTCATCGTTCAGCTACATGCCTCGACACAATGCGGTTGACGTCGCGTGCAAAGCGGATATTGGTATGTCTACCAACCAGGGCGGGTCGGTGAATGAGCGCAGACAGCAGATCCTGGAAGCGGGCCTCGCCACCCTCCGTGAACATGGCTATGTCGGCTTCACCCAGCCTCGCGTCGCTGCCCGCGCCGGCATGCGCCAAAGCCACATCACCTACTATCACCCGACCCGGCTCGATCTCCTGGCTGCGGTCGGTCGTGCTGCCGTCGATCGCCAACTCGCGGCCGTCGGTGCCACGCTGGGCTCTCTCACCACGCTCGACGAGGCGGCCGGCGCCATCGCCGAACTGGTCACCCGCTACGAGAATACCCGCGTGCTCATGGCTCTCGTCCAGGCCAGCGATGAGGAGCCACGGCTGCGCGAACTCTTCGGAGAACTCGTGGACGGCATCGCAACTCATGTGACCGCTTTCCTGAGCCGCATCAGCGGCTCGCCGGTATCCGAAGAGTCCGCCCGCTTTCTACACGCCCTCTCCGTGGGTCTCTCCGTTGTCAGCCTCGCAACCGGACGTCCCGACGGCAAGCAGCGCGCCGCGGGCATGCTCAAGACCGCGCTGCATCTCATCGTCGGCAGCTCCGGGTCCGCCTAGCGGTCATCCCAGGTCGCTTCCCCACGATACTGCGACCTGGAGAAATCTTGTGACGCCTTCTGTCCTCATCATCGGCGGCGGCCCGGTCGGCATGACGCTGGCGTCCGAGCTCACACGCTACGGCGTTGGCGTGCGTATCGTCGATCAGGCCGCGCAGCGCACCGACAAGTCGAAGGCCATGGTGCTGTGGAGCCGAACCCTCGAACTTCTCGATCGCGGCGGCGCCCAGGGGGCCACCCCCTTCGTGGACGCGGGGTTCAAGGTCGAGGGCGTCACGTTCGTGGCCGGCAGCGACGTTGTCGGCCGCGTCGCCATGGATGCCATCCCGAGCGTTCATGCCTACGCGCTGGCCATACCCCAGTCCGAGACCGAACGGTTGTTGGAGGAGCGTCTCGCCGCGCAGGGTATCACCGTCGAGCGCAGCACCCAGGCGACGTCATTCACTGTGGGTGATCGTAGCGTCGAAGCAACCCTGCAAAGCGCCGACGGCACGCGGGAGGTGGTTCGGGCGGATTGGCTGGTCGGCTGCGACGGCGCTCACAGCGCCGTGCGTCACGCGCTCGACATGCCGTTCGCGGGCGAGACGTTGCTCAGCGACTGGTTCCTCGCCGACGTGCACATGACGGGCTACCCGCGGCCCGACACAGATGCGTCGATCCACTGGCACCGCGACGGCGTACTGCTGATCTTCCCGATCCAGCCCGGACGCTACCGAATCATCGGCGACCTCCCCTACACCGAGGGCAAGGCCGCGCCCGTGCCGAGCCTGGAACAGGTGCAGGCGCTGGTCGACCTGCGCGGTCCCTCAGGTACGCGCCTGTTCGATCCTGTCTGGTTATCGGGCTTCCGCATCAACGGCCGCAAGGTTGCCTCCTATCGCCGTGGTCGGGCCTTCCTCGCAGGCGACGCGGCACACATCCACAGCCCGGCCGGCGGTCAGGGCATGAACACGGGCATGCAGGATGCCGTGAACCTTGCCTGGAAGCTGGCCCTGGTGGCGCACGGCCGGGCCGCCGCCGGGCTTTTGGACAGCTACAGCCAGGAGCGCAGCGGGGTCGGGGACGAGGTGCTGAAGGCCGCCGAGCGGCTGACCAGCGTGGCGACGCTGAAGAACCCGATGGCGCAAGGAGTGCGCAACGCGGTCGGGCGCCTGATGCTCGGCATCCCCCGGATCGCCCACGGCGTAGCCGACACCATGTCGGAGGTCGCAATCCACTACGCCGACAGCCCGCTGAACGGACCAGGCGTGCATGGGATGGTGCGGCCCGGCGAACGCGTTCCGCCCGTCGCAGGACGGCCGCCGGTCGGTGCGGGGTCGGCGCCGCGCTTCGTCCTGTTCGCCGCACCATCGATGGCGGTCGCCGGGCTCCCAGACAAGTTCGGCGATCTGGTCGATCCCGAGATCCGCCCGGCCCTCCATCCGGACACCATCGCCCTGGTGCGCCCGGACGGCTATCTCGCGTGCGCGGCGACGAGGCCGGAGGTCATCTCCGCCTATCTGTCGCCCATCGCGGCACAAGCGGCCCCAGTTTGACCCGCGCGTCCAGTCCGCATCTCTTTCGGAGCAGTGATCATGCCCACAACGATCCGCTTCGCCGGCCTCGAACTACGCTTCCTGCAGGATCGGCACGGCACAGAGGACAGCCTCGACCTTTTCACGACGACGGCTAAGGCCGGGGCGGGCATGCCGATCCCGCACTATCACGACAGGTGGGACGAAACCGTCTACGGCCTCTCCGGCGTCACAACTTGGACGGTCGATGGACGTGACAACGACATTGGCGTGGGGGCGTCTCTCTTCATCCTCCGTGGAATCGTCCACGGCTTTGCCAACCGTACGAAGGACGCCGCGACCTTCCTGAGCATCCTCACGCCTGGCGTCCTCGGACCGGAGTACTTCCAGGAGACCGCCGATCTCGTGAACTCCGGACGCTCCAGCCCCGAAGCTATGCGTGCGCTGATGATGCGTTATGGCCTCGTCCCGGTTCCAGCGGACTAGGCGAAACCTTGTTGCGGTACGACTGCGGGAGAGACGCATCATGGACGCAGCAGCCGCTGCCGGCCTCGTCTTCGTGACAGTGAGCGCGGCTGGGGGCGCCGGGCTGGCCTTGCACCGTCGCTTGCCTGAGAACACCCTTGATGATGCGTCTCACGACGTCGTTCGCCTCGTAGCCAGCTTTCTTGCGACGCTGTCTGCCTTGGTGCTCGGCCTACTCGTGGCCTCGGCTAAAACCAACTACGATGAGCGCAACAGCCAGCTTCACCGCATCGCGGCCGATGTGGTGACGCTCGATCGCACTTTGGCTCGCTACGGCGATGGCGCTCGCCAGACCCGTGAAGTGCTGCGCTCCGCCCTGAGCGAGGCTTTGAGCGCGCGTGTCGTGGGTGACAGGCCGAGTGAACGAGGGCTCACCGAGCCGATCCGCGATCGCCGGCTTCTCGGGCTGGCAGATCGCATACAGGGGCTTGCCGCACAGGATGATGCCCAACGGGCGGCCAGGGACCGAGCCGTACAGCTCGCCGAGGGCATCGCCACGACGCGGGTGCTGATGATCCAAGATCCTGGAGGCGCCATCCCGACACCGTTCTTGGTTGTCCTGGTCTCATGGCTGTCAGCCATATTCCTAAGCTTCGGCCTGTTTGCGCGGGTGAATGTGACGGTCGGCGGTTCCCTGCTACTCGGGGCCATGGCTGTGGCGAGTGCGGTCTTTTTGATCCTTGAGCTCGATCGGCCGCTGGACGGCCTCATGCGCCTCTCGACTGAGCCGTTGCGGCACGCTGTCGAAACGATCTCGTCACCTGAATGACGAGCGCCAGCCCTGACGGCAGAGCAGTTCATACGAGGCGCAACCACAAGCAAGCGCGTGTCTGGAAAGCATGCATATTGTCCCTAAGCGGACAGGCTGATTTCCACCCATCTGAGATGCTCGCGCGGGCCGAGCGTTGCGGCATCTGTTGGCCGAAAGCCGCCGGTCTACTTTCTGGAGAGTGACGGCTCGAACCAGACATTGCCTCTCGTAGGAGTATTTTACCGACGCTTGAAGAGCCGGCACGCCTTTCCGACAGGAAGGAGGGCCTCCTTGGCGCTTTCCAACGGACGCAGGACGCATGTCGGAAAGGCGATCGTTTATCTGACATAGCCGGCCGCGCTACCTATTGTCGCCTCCTGATAGGGCCTGCTTATCGGGATGCCACGTAGCGCCGGTGTCAGGCGGTAGCCGCTCATTCCGCAGCAGCTCCGACATTATCGGCCATCTTTGCCCCCCGCGTCCCCAAAGGCTGCGGCGTACCGACAGTGGTGTCCTCAGCGGTCTGATGCTCGGTCTCGGCGTTCAGCTGCGCACCCAGCAGCACGATCGTGGTCGAGATCCAGATCCAGGTCATGACCCCGATCGCCGCGCCGAGCGAGCCGTCGGTCTTGTTGTAGCTGCCGAAATTGGCGACGTACCACGAGAACAGCAGCGAGCTGCCGAGCCAGAGGACCGCTGCCACGGCGCTCCCCCCGGTGACCCAGTGCCAACGCGGCGCGTCCCGGCTCGGGCCGTAGCGGTACAGCACCGTCAAGCCGCCGAGCACGGCGAGCAGAAGCACCGGCCAGCGCAGCATCGCCAGCCACCACGCTTCCTTGCCGATGCCGATGAACTCGAACACCACCGGCAGCACCACGACCGCGACAAGCGCCAGGATCAGGAACAGCAGCGCGCCCGCCGTGAAGGCGAGCGACACGAGGTTGAGCACGACGAAGTTGCGCTTCTCGCGCTCGTTGTAGACGAGGTTGAGCGCGTCGAAGATGTGCTTCATCCCGCCGTTGGCGCTCCACACCGACAGGGCGATGCTCACGATCAGGCTCAGTCCCAGCGTGGCGTTGCCCTTCTCGTCGAGGTTCTTGACCTGATCGCTCAGGATGTCGAGGGCGCCCTGGGGCATGATGCCCTGCAGGCTGGCGAGCTGGTCGTTGATGGTGGAGGCGTCGGCGACGAGGCCGTAGATGGACACCAGGGCAGCGATCGCGGGGAAGATCGCCAGCAGCGCGAAGAAGGTCACGCCAGCCGACACCAGCATGATCCGGTTCTCACCCACGTCCCGGTAGGTGCGCAGCGCGATGTCCTTCCAGCCCTTGGCCGGGATCTCCGTAGGCTTTGACGCTCGGCGGCCGCGGTCGGCCTGCGTCCGCGCTACCCCATGGGCGTCGCCCCCGGTGTGTGAGGGCGGAGTGCGCCGAGCCCCTTCACCCTTGCCATCCTGCATCTCTCCAGATCCGGTGGATCTTGTGCGAGCCGCACGTCGCGGCAGAGCCACGATGCCAAGCAGCGCGGTAGACAAAGCCAGGGTCCAAGCGAGGGAGCCCCCCTTCCTGTCAGGATCCGGCTGTGGGCGATCTGGAGGGGAGGTCGTCATCAGAAACTTCCGCGTGCACGGGACTGCGCTTTGGCATCAGGCGAACAACGGAGAGCTATCTTGAACGTTGCAATAAGCAGTTTGAGCGCGGGAAAGCGTATCGCCAGCTCCTCCTGCGGGTCGTAGGTCTGGCCGTACTGTCCAGGCATGCGCTCAAGATAGCGGGCGCTGGGCGGGTGTCGGGACTACCGTTCGAGTTCGTTCGCGTCCTGCAAGCGCTCACCGGTCAATTTATAGGGCACAGCGATAACGCGGTTCTAGGAAATACAAGCCAGAGCCATAAAGCAATGTATGTTTATATCTAAATAAAATTTCGAACGCTCCTTAGCAAATTCAATAGCAATGATTATCTCAAAATCACGATCCCGGGTCGTCTGATTTAAAAACGATCGGGAATTATAAATAAAGATAGGACGTGGCCATGAAATCTTCTCACGAGCTGCCGACGGCAGCTGGGCGCACCGCGCAAATCGTGCCGATTGCCAGCGGGCTTCGCCGCGAGAACAAGGCCGTTGTTCTGAAGCCCAAGCCGGAGCAGATCGTTGCGACTGAATATGGAAGCGGCTGGTATCACGACGCAGCGATCCAGCGGCTCAAGGACGTTCACTAAAAACCAGTGCCTCTTTAGGCGGGGACTCGCGCCGGGTGAGTAACTCCGGCCAAACTACTACTAGCGGCTGGCCCCAAAGTGGCGCGCGCTGGTCAAGATCCCACTGCCCGCCCCTGCGACATTACCGGTGGGACACATCGCGCGCGATCGAGTGTTCCCCAGCCTCACCAAGAAAGGGCCCTATGACCAAGCTCATCCTCGTTGCGACTTTCGCCGTGGCGCTCTCTACCCCTGTCTCCGCTCAGGTCTTCGAGACCCCGACCAGCACGACCGTCATCATCGCGCCCGGCGTCGTCACGCGCCAGCCCGGCTCGACCGGTGATGAAGGGGCCGCCACCTACTCTCCGACGGGGCGTGCTGCCGACGGCATCTCAGAGGACTCGGCCTCGGCGGGCAATGTAGACCAGCCGTCCCGGGTCGGTTCGACAGGCAGCGGCGGCGCAGGTGGGAACGGCGGCGGCTAAGCTGGCTCGCATCGGCCAAACTGTCGAGGAAACAAATTAATCGAACTCTCAGCGTCCCGGCAGCGGCTTTGCCGGGGCGTGAGCCAACATGCTTGAGGCAGTAGATCCAAGCCTTGAGCGATCGGTATCGCATCCAACGATGCCGGATGCCGCTGCCCTGAAAGGCACTCTCATGCTGTTCCGATCCGAGACTCCGCCGTCGCCCGGCAACCTGCACGTGGCCGAGCCGCCCTACTCCGATCGGCCGACTACGGCCATGTTGAAGGCGGACATCGATAGCGGCGCGACCGGCGACAAGGTCGCGGCCTATGACCCTGGCCTGTCGCAGCTCGGCACGGACGATGAGGCTGCCGGCAACCCGCCTTCGCATGAGCGCATCGCGCTCGCCCGCAAGACCGAGGCGGCGACCGCCAGAGTTCGGAAGGCCGCCCAACCTCAGGGATTGAACAACTGGATCGTCCCCGGCTTCTGCACCGCCATCGGCGGGATCGCCGCCGTCCTGTCGCTCTCGATATGGATTTTTTGATAGCCTCGCGCACACAACCACTCCAGGATGGTTTGCCAGGGATGGCTACCCTCGACCAAACCCTACAGATCTTCCGGGCGCTCCTCGACGCTGAGCACTCTGTGGCTATCGGCGAGGCCGATGCGGCGATCTGGGCCTATCTGAGTTCGACACAGGGATTGCGGGCACAGGCCGATGCGCTAGTGGTACTCAGGGCAAAGACCATCGAGCTGAACTCCGCCTCAGATTTCTTGCCGCGCCTGCTGGATGACCTCGATCTTCACCGGACTCGCCTGAACGAGAAGTCCGTCTGACACGAAGACTTACGGGGGCGTCCGGTCGACGCCGAGGTATGGCTTTGCCAATCGCTTAACGGTTGTCCGTCGCCATACCGCCGGGTCAGAGTGACTTGACTGGTATATTGGACCGGGCCAGTTGTGAGGCTACTGCATGGCTGCGGCCATGGGTAGCCGAAAGGCCGGATCTGGGTAACTGACGGGCGCGGGCGGCCGGTAGCCTAACGACGAATGCGGGCGGACGCGGTTGTATGTGTTTCGCCATAGACCGATCACGATCTGCGCTTCCTTCAGCGAGTAGAAGACCTCCTGACGCAGGCACTCGTCGCGCAGCTTTCCGTTGAAGCTCTCGCAATAACCCGTTCTCCCACAGCGAGCCCGGAGCGATGTACTGGATCTGCGGCCCCGTCTTGGCGACCCATTTGCGTAGCGCCTCTGAGATCATCTCCGGGCCATTGTCGCAGCGGATGTGCTCCGGGATGCCGTGCAGGCACATCGCATCGGCCAGGGCCTCAATCACGCCGACGCTGTTGATCCGCCGTGCGACCTTCAGCGCAAGGCAGGTCCGGCTGTGCTCGTCGATCAGCGTCAGGATGCGCAGGCTCCGCCCGTCGCGGGTCTGCGCCTGTACGAAGTCGAAGCTCCAGACGTGATTGCGGTGGAGCGGACGCAGCCGCACACACGAGCCGTCGTTCAGCCACAGACGGCTTCGGGGTCTATGTCGGCTCGGGACCTTCAGCCCCTCGCGACGCCAGATGCGCTGGACCCGGTCCTGGCCCACCCGCCAGCCGGCCGCCTGTAGCAGCGCGGTGACGCGGCGATAGCCGTAGCGCCCGTACTCGGATGCCAGGGCGATGATGGCCTGGGTCAGTCCATCCTCGTCGGCCGGCAGTATAGGCACGTAGCGCTGCGTGCCCCGATGCTGGCCGGCGATCCGGCAGGCGCGACGTTCCGAGAGGCCGTACTTCTCCCGGATGCCAGCAACCGCCTGCCTGCGTCGCTCGGGGGCTACAAGTTTCCCGAGGCGACGTCCGCCAGGACCTGCTTTTCCAGGGACAGGTCCGCCACGAGCCGCCGCAACCGAGCGTTCTCACGCTCCAGGTCCTTCATCTTCTTGGCCTGATCGACTTGGAGTCCACCATACTCCTTGCGCCAGCGGTAGTAGCTGTGCTCGAAGATCTCCGCTTCCTTGCACGCCAGCGCCAAACTCTTGCCCTGGGCTGTCTGCACCTCGATTTGGCGTAGCTTGAGCATCACCTGCTCCGCGCTCGTCTTCTGTCCTCGCTTCATCCCCGACTCCTCTGGTTCAGGCTGATCCTCTCAATCAGCCCGGTCCAAAGCCAGCCGGTCAGGTCAGTCGCCGTCGGCGTGCAGAACCAGCCCATTCTCGAACTAACCGGGCGCCGTGATCGTGACGGGTACATCGGCGCTGCTGACGATATGCAGGGCCACGTTGGTGTTGGCGGGTAGGAGAATTTCCGCGGGGTCGCACATCGGCTTCCCGTGCTTCATGCTGATGATCAACTCCATCGGAGGCATCGCATCGCTGGCCGGCGCCTCCAGAGACTTGCTCTCAGCGTAGGTCGAGCCGACCAGAAGGAGGACAGCCAGGGACGCCGCTCCAGCGAAAGTATGCTGCATCATGAGGTGCTTTCTGGGTTCAGGCTTGGCGAAGAGCCGCAATCTGCTTTGATGAAAGATCATCGTTCCGTATGATGTTCCAAGATATGTAGTCGCACGCGCTTATGCGGAGGCATGCACAGTGATTCTTGTGTGTAATCCTGTCTTTTGATCGCATTATCGTTCATCTAAAGATCAGGCCGAGGGATTTCTATACGATTTAAATTAAGACAACTTGCAAATTGTGCGTCTCATTCAGATATCGTATTCTCACCTGTTGATCGCGTTTCAGCTGCGCGCTGGTTGGTGCAGCTCGCCGCGGCGAGGAGTTCAACTGATGACGATCCTCATGTCGGCTGCCCTCGCGCTGATCGCGATTGGGGCGGCCATATCCCTCTGCACCTTCAAGTATGCGCCCGTCACAGAGGATTTTGCTGGCTGGGACCTCGCCTGCCTCGGCGGCATCAGCACGACCGCACTGGGCGGGCTGGGGGCGCTCCTGCTCCTCTTCACGACCTGACGTCGCGCAGCAGTGCATGCCGACGGCATCGATGCCCGCCTGTCGTCCGGGATCCGGCGTCAGACTGCGTGCTTTGCCTACCCTTCTCGCCGCGCGCTCCAGCCGCCGCTGCATTCGACCAGACCGCCCGACGGGCGCCACGTCCCTCTGCCGCTACCCTTGGGATCGAGGCTGCCGAGTATCGGGACCTTGTTCGAACCGCTGATGATCGTCGCCTGCACGGTCCCGCTCGGAGAGACGCCGCCGTCGATGTCGACCTCCTGCCCGGGGATCGAGGCGTCGCTGTCCTTGATTTGCACGTGATAGCTCGTGCTGGCCGAGCAAGGACCCTGAGCCGTCGTGGCGACGATGGTCCATGAGCCGTCATACTGATTTGGAACGTGCACCTTCCGCATCGCAGCCCCGGTCGGACAAACCGCAGCCGCCATCAGGCCAGCAGCAGTGATCAATGTGGCAACACGAGTCATAGTCTGCTCCGACGGTCGCGCCGTCGAGATCGACTTCGCGTTATGAATATAACGGTATCGCTCAAACAGTTTCTCGGTCTTGAGACCTTCAACGTTTGTTGGATCAAATCCCGCAGCAGCGTGATCTGGTGCGAGAGGGAAGTTCCGGGATAGAGCATACGAGGCTTAGCTCAATCCTGGTCCAGCGCGGCGTCTCCGGTGACCTCGACAGCAAGATACAAAACTGCTGGGAACTTAAGGGCCGCCGCGTGCGAATTGCGATGACGATGGCCCGGCTGGTACTGATGAACGGAACCGGATCCGGGCGCCCTCACCGCCAAAGGGCGCTGAAGGTTCCTTCGAAATCCCAGACCAAGGTCCGGTTGCAGAAGCGGTGCAAGACTGGTCCGTCCGTGGTGCCCTCGCGCATCTCGATCGACTCGGTATTCTGGTCGTAGGAGAACGTCAGATGGCGGCTGCCGAGGGTGGTCGACAGGATGGCCTTGGCGCCCGCTGCGTCCTGCATCATCTCGATCGATCCCGGCACGGCGCGCCACATGATCCCGCCGAGCAGTGCCAGGGTGACCGCCTTCATCTGGAGGTCCTCGCCTTCGGACCGGGCGATGACGCTAACCGCGTAGCGCCGCAACGCGTCGAGGTCGGTCTTCTCGGACCGGACGGGAGCGAAGAGGGCCATCGGCTTATTCCCGCCGCGTCGTGATGTCGGTTGCCCCGGTTGCGGTGGCGGAATAGCCGCCCCAACCCTCCGTGGAGACGGGCGACGTGCCGCCCCACCCCTCGGCGTTCCAGGTCGCGAGGCGCAGCGTCGGATCGACCGAGCCATGGTCCTTCAAGATGCCCATGACGAGGTCCTGCTGGGGGTCAGCGACCACGAGGCTCAGCATCGCCGCGCCCTGTCTCAGCCGCTCGCAGCAGACCTCCAGCGCCTCCGGAGCCACGCCGACCGTGCTGAGCCTGTCTCGTACGCCGGAGCCGTCTGGAAGCGATGCTTCCGCCCCGGCGCGGCCGTCATCCGGATCGGAGGGGGCGACCACGCGCTGGATCGCCTGCTCAGGGATGCCGGCCGCGACCAACGTGGCCGTCGCCGCCTGCGCTTTGCTATGACTCTCATACAGCGCGAGAATGCCAAGCCTCGCACGCGAACCTTCGCTCGGAAGCGGGGATCCCTCCGGCCGCTCAGCCGTATCTGCCTCGGAGGCGATCTCCGTCCGCGCCGCAGCGATGAACGCGGCGCGCTGGTCCGCGCTCAGGGCGAAGCCGGCGCTCATCGTGGCTCCCTTCATAGGGGAGGGATCCGACCACATCCGGTCACCCGGCCCGTTGTCGAGGAAGTTCCGCTGCGCGCGTTCAAGCACCGCCGCCTCGATTGGATCATCGATCGCCATCTCCGCCGCGGTCATGGGTTGGAACTCCGCACGGCGGGCTGCGGATACGCCGGATTGCCGCCGGGCACGCCGCTGCTGTTGGCCGACGACGCGGCATCTGACCTGCCTGTCTCAGAGCCAGTAATCTGCTTGCGGGATGCCGCCTGGCTCTGGCTGGCATAATCTGGCGGTGAACTCGCGCCCTGCAAGATCATCAGTCCGGCCAGCGACGTCAGCATCAGGCTGACGCTGACGATCAGGACGTAGAGAGCCGGCAGGCCACGCTTGCCCTGGCGGCTATCCTGACCGGAGGTGTGCTCTGACACTCATGAACCTCGCTTGCCCGCGCTATTGCGGGCGTGAATGAGAAACATATGCTCATGACTGAAAGTTCTGGCCTGCGACCTCAAGGATAGCCGAGAGAAGTTGATTTACACCAAAATCCATCAAATGATCGTACGGGATATTTATAGACTTTCATCGTGTTGACTCAGTACCGCATTCACGCGGTGCGGAGGTCCCATGTACAATCCCATCTTTTCATCGGTAATGCTGGCGATCGAGTCTCAGCGCGTGCTCGAGCTGCGCCTGGTCCGCCTCGCCTGGGGCGGCCGCGAGGGGCGGGCCGAGATGCAATCGATGGTAGTCGAGAAGATGCACACCGCTGGCGAGGCCATGACGACGCTGATGCTCGGCGGATCGCCCGAGACGGTCATCGCCCGCTACCGCGAGCACGTCGCCTTCAACACCAGACGGCTGTCGGCCTAGCACGCGGCATCAGTCGCGCTTCGCTTCCGTGCTCGCGCGCTCGACGACTGCCCGCAAGGCGGCAGCGCCCTCCATCGCGAACCAGGCGCGCAACATGCTGGTGGTTCCAGCTGTATCGTCCGAGCGCTCTCGGTAGAGGTCGGCATAGCGAGCCAGCTCGCGCTCCATGAACAGGTCGAGGTAGCAGGCTCCCCTGGTTCGCGCGAGGTCGACCAGGGCGTCGCTGAGAACGCGCTGCATCATCTCGCCGACCATGGCCGACACGTACACCGCCTCGGCACTGCCCTGTTCGGGTTCGCTCATGATCTATCCCCGTTGTCCGGCCCGTAGCGTCCCTTTCAAGGCCTGAGGGCAGCATGTCCTATCCGGTCACCGGTGAGATGGCTCACACCGGCTTCAGATGCCGCCGCAGCCAGCGGCTCGCATCGTCCAGAGTGGGGAAGGTAGGGACCCTCTGCCCTTGCAGCCGGCCGAAACCCGCCTCCAGGAACCAGCTCCCGACATTGTCGTGCTCCGGCTCGGCGAGGCGCACCAGCACCGCCACCAGCAGGCCGTTGGCCATTACTAGCATGCCATCACGGTCAGGGCTGCCGGTGTCGACCGCGATCAGCTGAAGTTGCAGCACGAGCAGGGTCTCGACGTTGCTCCGCCCAGACATCGGCTAACCCTCCTGGGCTTGACCGGGCCAGCTCAGCTCACGGTGCTCGCCCCAGCGCGTGTTGCGCAGGTGCAGGTAGTTCGGCGTGAAGTCGCAGAATGCCTTGAGCGGCTCGACGTCGAGGATGGTCAGCACCCGCCGCTTCAGGTGGATCAGGCCCTGCGCGCGCAGATCCCGCAGCGTCCGGTTCACGTGCACGTCGGACAGGCCCATCGTCTCGGCGATCTGCGTCTGCGGCAGCGGGAACGTGTAGCTGTTGTCGGTGACGCGCCCCACTGCCTCCAGGCGCATGAGAAGCTCGCAGAGCAGGTGGGCGATGCGCTGAGGCGGGAGCCCGGCCGCCGATGTTGACGAGCCACTCACGCAGGACCGCGCCGTCGACCAGGGAGCACCACCAGAAGGCACGTGCGATGTCGGCGTGGTCCCTAAGCGATCTCATCGATGGCTTAACGTGGGATGTCCACGACCTGACACGCCGAGATCGTGCCGATGGCGTGATCCATCTCGTCGAGGATGAACACGTTCAGGTCGCAAAAGTCGCCCGGCACGAGCAGGGCCATGATCTGGCGCTGCCCGTCCGGCAGGACCTTGTAGCGGTAGGCGAAGCCGTCGAGGATGAGGAGCACGTTCTCGGGCTTGTCACCCTCCTGGATCAGATCCTGGCGCGCGCTTACCAGCCGGGCCTTGAGTACCAAGCGCTTCAGGGCCCAGCGAGCTTGATCGGACAACGGCTCGAAACTCTCGAGCTTCCGCATCAGCGCCTGCTGCATGGGGGTGTCCTCATGGGCCAGAGTACGAGGTGACCGTCCAGGGCGCGCTCTCGAAGCAGCGCTGGCACGCATCACCGATCCTGCAGGGGCGATGTCCAGCTGCGCTCGCATCATCGCGGCGACAACCGAACATCGATGCCAGCGACCTGAGGGATCTACCCAATCAAAAGACGGAATTTGAAGAAATTCGCTCTCACCGCTTCGTATATCAAAGGGTGCGGGATCGGAGTTCCGACCAAGGCGATGCCGATAGCCGTGACTGCGCTGCGAAGTCCGGGCAATTTGCGATCAGAAGCTGAGCATCACGGGCGTGA
>NZ_JAKSYP010000006.1:0-351 GCF_022829625.1 Methylobacterium sp. E-046
CGCCCGCGCAGCCTCGGACACCTGGCGTGTGGCTGCATCGACCTGCTCGCTCGCCCGGGCGATGGCCTCCATGCCGCCGGCGATCGTCGATACCCCGTGCGCGGCCGTGTGCATGCTGCCCGACATCTCGCGCGTGACGGCAGACTGCTCCTCGACCGCCGCCGCGATCGCGGCCGAGACCTCGTCCAGCGCCCGGATCGTGCCCTGGATCGAGCCGATCGCGCCCACAGCCTCGCGCGTAGCCGCCTGCGTCGCGCTGATCTGCCCGCGGATCTGATCCGTCGCCTTCGCGGTCTGCTCGGCCAGGGCCTTCACCTCGGAAGCCACGACCGCGAAGCCCTTGCCGGCCGC
>NZ_JAKSYP010000168.1:0-35487 GCF_022829625.1 Methylobacterium sp. E-046
CGACGGTGGGCCCGAGCTCGTCCAAGCTGCCGGCTCCGTGCATCGCGAGGGCGGCCTCGTTGGCGTAGGCGATGGTCTGGTCGGGCTCGACCAGGATCACGCCCTCGCTCAGGCCGGCGATGATCTGCCGGAGTTCATGCCGGTCGACGTCCGCGGTCACGCTCGGTCTCGTCCCTAGCTTCTCAGATCTGCCCAGTCGGCAGCGGGGCACAAACGGATCGCCCGCAATCGGGTTCCGCGGCAGGCGCAATTTTCCCTGGTATACGTGCATCATGGCAGGCATCGATATCGATCAAGGACTGCCTGCGACCATTCTCGGTTCTCAAGCTGCACTCAGCGGTGATGATCTCCCAGTCGAAGCGAAGGATCACCGGAACGCCCCGGTCCGTCAGATCTCAGCGAGCGCTCGCGCATCGGGATCCGTATTTTGTATAAACCATGATGGCGTGAGAGCGGTGCGCGTCTACACTACCTGTAGTCAGCAGAGCTCCGACTTGGTGCTACCCAAAGGCCTGACACGCGGCCGCCGCCACGAGAGCTGGCCTGCTGCGCAAGGCGAGATGCCGGAGCGAAAGGCCCGATAGCGATCACGGCACGCGTTTCCACCACCTCAGAGCTCATACGTCGGCGGCGTCGGAATGCGCGACGGCATCGACGCGCAGTGCGTCCGGTCGGGGGGAGAAAAGTCCACGCGGCGAGCGCTCCGACCCCACATGGATCCGGATGGGCGCATGAGCCAACAGGATAAGACACCGCGACGCTGTGAAATCAGTCCCGGCGGCGCGCGTCAGCTTCGTTCCGTTGCGCGGATCGGCCGGCACATCCTGGCTCAGCCACTGCGCAGCTGCATACCGCAAGGATGTTCGGTTGCACGAAGGAGGATCGTGGGACGGATAGCACTCGTCCCATCGCATCTTTCCGGACTGCGTACGATGGCAGCCGCATCGATACTGTGATGGTGTGATGCTGTGTTGTACCGAGCGGCAGAACCCGCTGGCGCCGGTGGCGCTCCCAAGGGGAATCGAACCCCTGTTTTCGCCGTGAGAGGGCGACGTCCTAGACCGCTAGACGATGGGAGCTTTCCGGCGGCGCGGGGGTGCTATAGCCACGGGGCGCCGGGGGAGCAAGGGCTTTCGCGCGGAAATCCGCCGCGACGGCTCAGATCGGATACGGACAGGGGGCATGGTGGAGAGCGGCGCTGAGGAACGGATCGGTATCGTCGCGGACGGCGGCGCGCGGCTCGACCGCGCGCTGGTGGCGCTGTTTCCGGATCTATCCCGCGCCCGCCTGCAGGGCCTCGTCCGTGACGGCCGCGTCGAGCGGGATGGAAGCGTCGTCCGCGACTCCGCGGGGAAGGTCGCGGCCGGGGCGCGGATCGTGCTGCACCTCCCCCCGGCCGCACCGGCCGAACCGGCGGCGGAGGCGGCAGACCTCTCGATCGTGTACGAGGATGACGATCTCATCGTCATCGACAAGCCGGCCGGTCTCGTCGTCCATCCGGCGCCCGGCCACGAGAGCGGGACGCTGGTCAACGCGCTGATCGCCCATTGCGGGTCCAGCCTGTCGGGGATCGGCGGCGTCCGGCGGCCGGGCATCGTTCATCGCCTCGACAAGGACACGAGCGGCCTGATCGTCGTGGCGAAGAACGACACTGCACATCAGGGCCTCACGGCGCAATTCGCCGACCACGGCCGGACCGGTCCGCTGGAACGGGCCTACGCGGCGGTGGTGTGGGGTCAGCCGCAGCCGCGCGCCGGCACCATCCGGGCGCATCTCGCGCGCTCCCGCTACCATCGCGAGAAGATCGCGGTGGTCTCCGAGGGCTCCGGCCGCCACGCGGTGACGCATTACACCGTGACCGAGACCTACCGGGAAGCCGCCCTGGTGCGGTGTCAGTTGGAAACCGGACGGACCCACCAGATCCGCGTCCATCTCGCCCACCGCGGCCATCCGCTCCTCGGCGACGCCGTCTACGGCGGCGCCTACCGCACCAAAGCCGCGCGTCTGACGCCGGATGCCCGCGCCGCGCTGGCCGCGCTCGACCGGCAGGCGCTGCACGCCGAACTGCTCGGCTTCAGCCATCCGCGGACCGGCGAGACCCTTCGGTTCGAGAGCGCTGTTCCGGTCCCGATGGCCACGCTTGTCGACGCCCTGCGGGCGGAAGGCGAACCCGCGGTGGGTGTGTAACCGAGCACCGCCCGCGTGCGAAAGGTCACAGCGAACCGCGTCACATCGTGACATGGTACGACCAAATCGGCTGGTGGCGCGTTTACGACGACGTGAGTGTCCTCGATCGCTACCGGGCCGCGCGGCTTACCTGTATGACATGGGTAGCCGGCAGGGTCGGCTCAAGAGCGGCCCGAGTAGACGGCACTGTTGCCCGTCGCGTCCGCCCGTCAGGGGGACATAGGTCCAGGAGATTGCCATGGCCGGTACGCTGCCCGTGCTCGCCAACGAAGGTGGCCTGTCGCGCTACCTCGATGAGATCCGCAAGTTCCCGATGCTGGAGCCGACGGAAGAGTTCACCCTCGCCAAGAGCTGGCGCGACGCCGGCGACCGCGAGGCCGCACATCGTCTCGTGACGTCGCACCTGCGTCTCGTCGCCAAGATCGCCATGGGCTACCGCGGCTACGGCCTGCCGATCGGCGAGGTCGTGTCGGAGGGCAATGTCGGCCTGATGCAGGCGGTCAAGCGCTTCGATCCCGACAAGGGCTTCCGCTTGGCCACCTATGCCATGTGGTGGATCAAGGCCGCGATCCAGGAATACATCCTGCGCTCGTGGTCGCTGGTGAAGATGGGCACCACGGCGAACCAGAAGAAGCTGTTCTTCAACCTGCGCAAGGCCAAGGGCAAGATCTCGGCCCTGGACGAGGGCGATCTCAAGCCCGATCAGGTGAAACAGATCGCCACCCGCCTCGGTGTGCCCGAGCAGGACGTGATCGACATGAACCGGCGCCTCTCCGGCGACACGTCGCTCAATGCCCCCCTCCGCGAAGAGGGCGAAGGCGAGTGGCAGGATTGGCTCGTGGACAACGCGCCGAGCCAGGAGACCGTCCTGGCCCGCGAGCAGGAAGGACAGAACCGCCTCTCGGCTCTTCGGGACGCGTTGAGCGTGCTGAACCCGCGTGAGCGCCGCATCTTCGAGGCGCGACGCCTGGCCGAGGATCCGATCACGCTGGAAGACCTGTCGGGCGAGTTCGGGGTGTCGCGCGAGCGTGTCCGGCAGATCGAGGTGCGCGCCTTCGAGAAGGTGCAGGAGGCGGTCAAGCGCAACATCGCCAGCCGCGAGCTGCCCCGGCCGGGCATCGAAGCCCACTGATCGGGTCCGGACCGGTGCGCCCTGCCGCGCACCGGTCCCCGGCGTGGACGCCGCGCAGGCCTCTTACTGCCAGGCGTCGAAAGCGCTCTGCATGACCTGCGCCCCCGCCGACCCCTTCTCGAAGGTCAGCACCGCTCTGCGGCCGGAGGTGTAGCGCAGGGCCAGATCGAACCAGTTCTTGTGGAGCAGCAGGTCGGTGTTGCGCTCCACGTCGTTCTGGAGCGACGACAGGCCGATCAGGAACAGGTTGTCGCGGACGCGGACGGGAAGCCCCGAGACCGGGGAACCGCGGGCGCTCTGCTCGTCCTTGGCCTGCAACAATCCGACATCCTGCACGACGCGGGCGGGCTCCGTGCCGGCCGTCTGGCTGAAGGCGAGGCTCACCGTGTGCGAGGCCGGCAGCGTGGTGTCGAGATTGCGCTGGATCGTCAGCACCAGCGTGAGCCCCGCGTTGGGGATGGTCACCGTCGCCACCACGGCATTCTGGAGCGGCTGACCCTGTTCGCCGTTCACCGTGTCGAGCCGCCACGTCACCCGGCCTGGACTGGCCGTGGGCTGGCCACCCTCGGCACCCGTCGCCTCCTCGATCAGTTCGGCGCGCTGGGCGACCGCGATGCTCGGGTCAGTCGGCGACGCCGCGGCGCGCGGAGGCATGTTGCCCTCGGGACGGGGCGCGGCCTTCGGAGCCGGCACGGCGTCGCCGCCGACCCGATCGCCGAACTTGGTCTCGATATCGGATTGCTGGGTGTCCGCCGTTTCCGTCCCGCTCGATGGCAGGGTCTGCGGCCGATCACGAAGCAAAAAGGCCGCGACGGCGATCAGGCCGATCACCAGCGCGAGAACGCTGCCGACGAAGACGTTGCGCAGCATCCGCGATCGGCCCGCACGCGGCGGCACCACCTCGATGCGGGGTCGCTGACGGCCATTGCCGGCGTCGGTCGCGGCGGCAGCCGGATCGGCATCGTCGGCGATCGATGGAGACGGGGTGACGTCCGGCTCTTCGACCGTGGCCGGGTGGGTCGAACCGGCCCGGCGCGACGTGATCGCGATCGCAGCCTCGCGGGGCTCCGGTTGCACGTCCGGATTATGCACCGGCGCCTCGAAGGGCGGCTTCGCCATCGGCAGACCCGGCTCCGGCAGCGCGGCGGGCTGCGGCGGCTGCGGGGGCGAGGGTTCCGGTACGTCCGTGGGCGAGACCGGAGATCCGACCGCCTCGGCCACCTGCGCGGCGTCATTGGCCGGGGCCGGAAGGCCGCCGTAATCCACTTCGAGACGCTCGATGGCGGCGTCGAGGGCCCGCCGCTCCAGATCGATATCGGCTTCCGAGAGCGGCGGATCGAGGGAGCGGAGCTGGCCGATCAAGGCATTGCGCGCGCGATCGTAGACCGCCTTGCGCAGGGCGGGTGTTCGATCGGGCAACGCGTCGAGCGCGCGTGCCAGAAGAGGGTAGTAATCGGCCATGATGCCCTGGTCCGCCCCTTCGGCCACCGTCCGGCCCCACCGGACGGCGGCCGGGGGCCGAGGGCCGCTCTCGCCCGACGGGGTCGGTCACAGCCGTCGGCCGGTGATGTCGCTTCCTCACCGCGCGGAGCCGCATCCGCCCGGTGTTCGTCGTGTCTGATTGTGAGTGGTCGGAGCCCATCGTCGAGCCGTGCCCCTTCTAGATCAAGTCGGCGCGGCCTGGACAATCGAAAAGGTGTATCGTCAACGGGATTGCACGCGGTGCGTCAATCCTCGAACGGGTTGTGCATCAGGATCGTGTCGTCGCGCTCGGGCGATGTCGACAGCAGGGCCACCGGCGACCCGATCAGCTCTTCGATGCGGCGGACATACTTGATCGCCTGCGCCGGTAGATCCGCCCAGGATCGCGCCCCCGCAGTGGTCTCGGACCAACCCGGGATGACCTCGTAGATGGGCTCGACGCGGGCCTGCGCGGCTTGGCTCGCCGGCAGATGGTCGATGGTCTGGCCATCCAGCTTGTAGCCGGTGCAGACGCGGATCTCCTCGAACCCGTCGAGGATGTCGAGCTTCGTGAGTGCGATCCCGTGGATGCCCGAGGTGCGGACGGTTTGGCGCACCAGCACCGCGTCGAACCAGCCGCAGCGGCGCTTCCGCCCCGTGTTGACGCCGAATTCGCGGCCGCGGCTGCCGATGGTCTCGCCGATCTCGTCGAACAGCTCGGTCGGGAACGGCCCCTCGCCCACGCGGGTCGTGTACGCCTTGGCGATACCCAGCACGTAGCCGATCGCCCCTGGGCCGAGGCCCGATCCGGTGGCGGCCTGGGCGGCCACGATGTTCGACGAGGTCACGAACGGGTAGGTCCCGTGATCGACATCGAGCAGGGCGCCCTGTGCGCCCTCGAACAGGATACGCTTGCCCGCCCGACGCTCCTCGTCGAGCAGCGCCCAGACCGTGTCGGCATAGGGCAGGATCTCCGGGGCGATGGCCTTCAGCTCGGCCAGCAGAGCCTCGGCGTTCACCTCGTCGATCCCGAGGCCGCGCCGCAGGGCGTTGTGGTGGGTCAGCACGCGCTCGATCTTGGCCGGCAGCGCGTCGGGGTCGGCGAGGTCGACCACGCGGATCGCCCGACGCCCGACCTTGTCCTCGTAGGCCGGACCGATGCCGCGCTTGGTGGTGCCGATCTTCAGGCCGGCATTCGCCGTCTCACGGAAGTGGTCCAGCTCGCGATGGAGCGGCAGGATCAGCGTGGCGTTGTCGGCGATCCGCAACGAGGCGGGCGAGACCTCGACGCCCTGCGCTTTGATGCGCGCGATTTCGTCGACGAGGTGCCAGGGATCGACCACGACGCCGTTGCCGATGACCGACAGCTTCCCGCCGCGCACGACGCCCGACGGCAGCAACGCCAGCTTGTAGGTCTTGCCGTCGATGACGAGCGTGTGCCCGGCATTGTGCCCGCCCTGGAAGCGGACGACGATGTCGGCCTGCTCCGAGAGCCAGTCGACGATCTTGCCCTTGCCCTCGTCGCCCCACTGGGCGCCCACAACGACGACGTTGGCCATGCCTGCCTGCTTACCCGCGACGGAAACCGGGACGAGGGCCACCAACGGGTGAAGGCGGCCTACGTCCTGAGCCGTTTCCGCGATCCGGGCGGCGAAATCAAGCAATCCGCCCGCATTGCTGCCGGCCGGGCGGAGCGACGCGACTATTTCGCCTCGGTTCCGGGGGCGCGGCCGGGTAGTTCCTGCGGCTTGATCACCGGCATGGAGCCGGACTGATCCGGTTTCACCACGGTCCCGGTCGTGCCCGATTCCGGCGGCTTGATCACACCGTCGTTCTGCTGAAGCTTGTCGCTGAGCGACTGATCCTTGGGCGGGGCATCGGCGCTCGGACGCACGCGATCCGGCGGCGTCTGATTCGACGGCGGCAGCGACTTGTCGGACGTCTGGGCGCTCGCAGGCGCCGCGAGCAGCGGCACCACGAGTGCGGCGAGCAGAAGCTTCTTGGGCACGATTGGCCTCCCCGGTTCGAGACACGAATTCGGGAAGGAACAGCCGGAGCCCGGATCCGTTCCTGGCTGCGGCGCCGGCAGAGGCCGCGTTTAGGGGGGCTTGGTCCGATCCGGGCGGCGCTCAGCCTCGACGGGCGGCCTCGATGTACAGCGCCCGCAACCGCCGGGTGAGCGGTCCGGGACGGCCCTCCCCGATCTGGCGCCCATCGATCTGCACCACCGGCATCACGAAGGCCGAGGCGCTGGTGTAGAACGCCTCCTGCGCCGCGTAGGCTTCGTCCACCGGGATCAGGCGCTCCTCGATCCGGAGATCCGCCTCCTGAGCCAGGCGCAGCACCGAGGCGCGCGTGATGCCGGGCAGCAGCGCCGTCGAGAGCGGCCGGGTGACGAGCACGCGCTCTCGGCTGACGATGAAGGCCGTGGAGGACGAGCCCTCCGTCACCGCCCCGTCCTCGACCATCCACGCCTCCGCGACGCCGGCCTCCGCCGCCTGCTGCTTGGCGAGCACCTGCGCCAGCAGGGCGACGGACTTGATGTCCCGGCGCTTCCAGCGCAGGTCCTCGACGGTGATGATCCGGGCGCCGCTCTCCGCCAGCGGGTTGGCCAGCACGATCTTGGCCTGCGTGAACATCATCACGGTGGGCTCGGTGCCGGCCTTCGGAAACGCGAAGTCGCGCTCGGCCACGCCGCGGGTCACCTGCATGTAGACGAGGCCCTCGGTGACGCCGTTGCGGGCGACGAGTTCGGTCTGCAGGCGCTCCCAGCCGGCGGCATCGTGGGGATTGCGGATACCGATCTCCCCGAGTGACCGGTCGAGGCGGGCGAGGTGCGCGGCGTTGTCGACGAGGCGGCCGTCGATGATCGCCGAGACCTCGTAGATGCCGTCCGCGAACAGGAAGCCGCGATCCATGATCGGCACGCGCGCCTCCTCGAAGGGGAGGAACGCGCCGTTGAGATAGACGATGCGAGCAGCGGTCACGGGTTGCCTTCCTGTGTTCGTCGCGGGTCCAAGCAGGAATCGTGCGGCGCGCTCAGGCGGCGCCGAACACCCGCGAGAAGATCGTGTCCACGTGCTTGAAGTGGTAGCCGAGATCGAAGCATTCCTCGATCTGTTCCGGCGCGAGCGCGGCGGTCACCTCGGGATCGGCCTTCAGGAGCGCTAGGAAGTCCCCTTCCCCGCGCCAGACCGGCATCGCGTTGCGCTGGACCAGCCGGTAGGAATCCTCGCGCGACACGCCGGCCTGCGTGAGCGCCAGCAGCACGCGCTGCGAGTGGACGAGGCCGCCGAGGCGGTCGAGGTTCTTCTGCATGTTGGCCGGGTAGATCAGCAGCTTCTCGATCACGCCGGTCATGCGGGCCAGGGCGAAATCCAGGGTGACGGTGGCGTCGGGGCCGATCATCCGCTCGACCGAGGAGTGCGAGATGTCGCGCTCGTGCCAGAGGGCGACGTTTTCCAGGGCCGGCGTGACGTAGCCCCGCACCATCCGGGCCAGACCGGTGATGTTCTCGGTGAGCACGGGATTGCGCTTGTGCGGCATCGCCGAGGAGCCCTTCTGGCCTTCGGAGAAGAACTCCTCGGCCTCCAGGACCTCCGTGCGCTGAAGGTGGCGGATCTCGATGGCCAACCGCTCCAGGGACGACGCGACGACGCCGAGGGTGGCGAAGAATTGGGCGTGGCGGTCCCGCGGGATGACCTGGGTGGAGACCGGTTCGGGCGTCAGGCCCATCCGCTCCGCGACGTACTGTTCCACCCGCGGGTCGATATTGGCGAAGGTGCCCACGGCCCCCGAGATCGCGCAGGTCGCGACCTCCGCGCGGGCGGCGACCAGACGGGCCCGGTTGCGCTCGAACTCGGCGTAGGCCTGGGCGAGCTTCAAGCCGAACGTGACGGGCTCGGCGTGGATGCCGTGCGAGCGGCCGATGGTCGGGGTGAGCTTGTGCTCCACGGCGCGGGCCTTCAGGGCGCCGAGCAGGGCGTCCACGTCGGCGATGAGGATGTCGGCGGCGCGCACGAGCTGCACGTTGAGGCAGGTGTCGAGGACGTCCGAGGAGGTCATGCCCTGATGGACGAACCGCGCCTCGGGGCCGACGATCTCGGCGAGGTGCGTCAGGAACGCGATCACGTCGTGCTTGGTCACCGCCTCGATCGCGTCGATGCGGGCGACATCGAAGACCGCGTCCTTGCCCTTGGCCCAGACGGTCTCGGCGGCGGCCTTCGGCACGACGCCGATCTCGGCCAGGGCCGTGGTGGCGTGCGCCTCGATCTCGAACCAGATGCGGAACCGGCTCTCGGGCGACCAGATCGCCGTCATCGCGGGGCGGCTGTAGCGGGGGATCATGGGGGCCTCGGCACGGGCAGAACTGCGTGCGAGGCCGGTAGCATGCGGTACCCCGGCCGCTCAATGCGGATCGGCCATGCCCGTGAGGCAGCCTGTGCCGAGCGTCAGTCCGCCCGCACCCATCCCTGCCCCAGCAACCGCTCCTGGGGCCGGAAGCGGGACTTGTAGTCCATCTTGCGCGAGCCCTCGACCCAGTAGCCGAGATACAGGTACGGCAGGCCGAGCTGCCGGGCCCGGCGGATATGGTCGAGGATCATGAACGTCCCCGGCGAGCGTCCGGCTTCCTGGGGATCGTAGAAGGAGTAGACCATCGACAATCCGTCGGCGAGGACATCCGTCAGGCAGAAGGCCAGGGGCGGACCCGAGCCGCGCCCGGTAATCGCCGTATCCGGACCGTGCCGGCGATACGACACCAAGTGCGTGTCCACGTGGCTGTCCTCGATCATCATGGCGTAGTCGAGCACGGTCATGTCGACCATGCCGCCATCGCCGTGACGCGCGTCGAGATAACGGCGGAACAGGGCGTACTGCTCGGAGGCCGGACGGTTCGGTTCCGGCGTGCCGACCCAGTCCGCGTTGCGGCCGAGGATGCGCCGCTGGCTCGCGCTCGGCTCGAATTCCTCGACGACGACGCGCACCGAGACGCAGGCACGGCACGTCTCGCAAGCCGGGCGGTACGCGATGGTCTGGGAGCGGCGGAAACCGCCCTGCGTCAGGATCTCGTTGAGGTCCCGAGCCCGGCGTCCGACGAGATGGGTGAAGACTTTCCGCTCCTCCTGGCCCGGGAGATAGGGGCACGGCGAGGGCGCGGTGAGATAGAACTGCGGCGTATCGCGAGGATGGCTGGTCACGCTTCTTCTGGACCCTGCGCCGGATGCGTCCTCTCGGCGCCGGCATACCAGTGTACAGGCGGCGCGGCCGGGCTCAATGCCCTCGTCCGGCCGCCCCGCGAGTTTTTCGTCGCGTCACGACGTCCTCAGCGCGCGGGGACGACCGCGAGACCCAGCAGCAGGTCGTGCCCGAGCCGCCGATCGGACCGCACCAGCCCGAAGACGACGTCGACGCACCAGAGCAGGAAGGTCGAGATCGCCACGTAGAACAGCAGGGCGTGGACGGCCGCCGTGATGATGTCGACCCGCGCGCCGGTCTCCGGCGCGACGACGCGAAGCCCCATCAGCCGCTGACCGATCGTGCTCTGCTTCGGGCCGCCCACCGTGATGGCGCTGTAGATGATGCCGCTCGCCGGCAGCACCGCGAACAGGGTCCAGCCCAGCCCGAACGTGACGACGCCGATCACCGTGATCACCAGCGTCAGCAGGGCCGTGAAGCCGAAGATGAACAGGATGTCGAGCAGGTACGCGACCGCGCGGCCGCCCAGGCTCGCCCGCACGAAGGGCACCGGGAGCGAGTCGGCGTAACGAGCCGTGTCGAAGCGCTGCGCGTAACCGGGTTGAGGGTTCTGCATGGTGTCGCGTCCTGCAAGCGAGGCTGCGGACGAAAGGTGGGAGGCACCGCCGGCGTCCGCAAGGGTATCGGGCGCGCCGCCGCCTCAGCGCTGGCCCGGATCGGCGGCTTCGGCGTCCGGCGTGTCGAGGTAGAAGCGCTTCAGCATGTACAGCGACGGTCCGGACAGGTTCGCCCCCTCGGTCACGAGCGCGACCAGCGTCGCCCCCGCGTCGAAGCGGCAGGTCAGCCAGCGCTGCCGGTCCCCGTCCGCGTAATCGACCCGCACCGTATTGATCGCCGACCCCGGTGCGGCCCGCAGCAGCCGGATGTCGGCTTGCGGCACGACGGCCGGCAGGGCGCGCCGGCACGTGGCCACGCGCTCCCGGCGCAGCGTGTCCTGACAGGCCGCCAATCCCCCCAGGAATCCCGCCGACACCGCGGCGGCGAGGAGCCAGCGGTGGGTGGATCTCACGGCTGGCGGCGCAGCCGCTCGGCGACCCGCGGGGCGTGATAGGTGAGGACGCCGTCGGCTCCGGCGCGCTTGAAGGCGAGCAGCGCCTCGACCATCGCCCGGTCGCCGTCGAGCCAGCCGTTGCGGGCCGCAGCCTCGATCATCGCGTATTCGCCGGAGACCTGGTAGGCGAAGGTCGGCACCTGGAACTCGTCCCGGACCCGGCGAATGATGTCGAGATACGGCAGTCCGGGCTTCACCATCACCGAGTCGGCCCCCTCGTCCAGATCGAGGCGAACCTCGCGGAGGGCCTCGGCCGAGTTGCCCGGATCCATCTGGTAGGTGCGCTTGTCGCCGATCAGGGCCGCCTTGGTGCCGATCGCGTCGCGGAACGGCCCGTAGAACGCGCTGGCATACTTGGCCGCGTACGCCATGATCTGGACATCGAGGAAGCCGGCCTTGTCGAGCCCGGCCCGGATCGCGCCGACACGGCCGTCCATCATGTCGGAGGGCGCGATGATGTCGGTCCCGGCTTCGGCCTGGATCAGGCTCTGCTCCACGAGGACCGCCACGGTCTCGTCGTTGAGGATCGCCCCGTCGCGCATCAGCCCGTCGTGGCCGTGGCTGGTGTAGGGATCGAGGGCCACGTCGGTCATGATGCCGATTTCGGGCACCGCCTGCTTCACGGCGCGCACGGCCCGGCAGACGAGGTTGTTGGCGTTGAGCGCCTCGGACCCGGTCGGGTCCCGCAACTCCACCTCGGTGAAGGGGAAGAAGGCGACCGCCGGGATGCCCAGCCGCGCCGCGCGCTCGGCCTCGCGCACGATCTCGTCCACCGAAAGCCGCTCGACCCCCGGCATGGAGGCGATCGGCTCGCGCCGACTTGTGCCCTCGATCACGAACATCGGCCAGATCAGGTCATCGACGGTGAGCGTGTGCTCCCGGACCAGACGGCGCGACCACTCCGCCTTGCGGTTGCGGCGCGGACGCTGGGTGATCTTCAGCCCCTCGACGCGGCCCCCCTCGCGGGCGGCCTCCCGGGCGATGGGGCGCGGCTCTGGCAAGGTGTCTGACATGCGGCTTCGCTATCGTTCGCGCGGCCGTGCCGCGGATCGCGCGGCGCAGGGCGCCGGAAGCGTCGGACTAGCACACCGGGCCGGCGCGGTGAAACCCGACCGTTGACGCAGAGCGGCGGAACGGCTTCAAACCGGCGCGACCCCCACGCACCGATCAGGATCCCGGCCGCCCACATGAACCGGACCCCCCTCCCCGCGAGCGTGCCTTAGTGGCTGGCTACCTTCCGACCCGGCGCAAGGCTCCGAGGCCCGGCGAGATCCCGTCCGACCGGATCGAGCGCGCGCAGGGGCCCGCGCCCGGGACTTGGGACACGGTGCTGATCTGGTTCATGCGGCTCACGGCGCTCGTCTGGCTGGTCAAGAGCGTCCTGGCCTGGGCGACCATCCTCGACGTCCTGCCGGGTTCCCGCGCGTTCGAAGCCGAGCCGTTCGGCCGGCAGTCGGCGATCGTCTACTTCGCGGTGATCGATGCGGCCGCGGCCATCGGCCTGTGGCTGACCAGCGCGTGGGGCGGCGTGATCTGGCTGCTCGCCGTGACTTCGGCGATGACGCTCGCGGTTCTGACCCCGCAACTTCTACCGACGCCCGTTCCGCTGCTCGTATTCGGGATCTGTGTCGTGGCCCTGTACTTCCTGCTGTCCTGGCTGGCGGCACAGGAAGCACGGTGAACGAACTCTTCTCATCTTCGCTTCAGTTTGTCTTTACCGCGAAGAGTAAATCGCGAATTCATCCTGTCGCTTAAATCGCCTTTCATTCCCGAGCCGTAGCTTCACCAACATCAGCCGCCCCGCATTGTACGGAGACGGCAGCATCGGATGGCGAGGCAGTGATGAAGACCCAGAGCGCCCGAGTCGCGACGATCGAGGCCCCCGAGGAGGCGGCGGCCACCAAGGGCTCGTACCTGGAGGCCCTCCACCTGGTGGAACGCCTGCACCGCAGGCTCCTCGACGTGATCAAGGACGAATTCGAGCGTCGCGGCCGCGAGGACGTCAACAGCGTCCAGGCCCTGCTCCTCTACAACATCGGCGACAAGGAACTCACCGCCAGCGAGCTGCGGACGAAGGGCTACTACCTCGGGTCGAACGTCTCCTACAACGTGAAGAAGCTCGTCGAGGCCGGCTACCTGCACCATGCCCGCTCCAAGACCGATCGCCGTTCGGTCCGGATCAGCCTGACCGACAAGGGCCGGCAGGTGCACGAGATCATCCAGGGCCTGTACGACAAGCATGCCCGCACGATCGCGCCGATCGGCGGCATCTCGGATGACGATTTCAACCGCCTCAATCAGGCGCTCGGCCGCCTCGAACGCTTCTGGACCGACCAGATCCGTTACCGCCTCTGACGGGTTCGTTCAAAGGTTCAGGAGACCGAGGATCCCGGCGATGACCGCATAGGCGAAGCCGGCGTTGATGGCGACGCCGAACAGGCCGATCACGAGCCCGCCGATCACCACGAGCCCGTCCCGCTCGACGAGGCCGAGGCCGACCAGGCAGACCGCGAGCCCCAGGGGTATTTGTCCCACGATGGGCGCGGCCACGATCAGCGCGAGGGCGAGCGCCAGCAGGGCGATGCCCATTCCGCGCATGCCGAGCGCGGTCTCGAAGACACTGACCCGGGGGCGCGACCAGCGCTCCAGGCGCCGCAGGACCGGCACCGCGCGCGTCACGGCCCGCCGCACGTCCGCCAGGGCGATGGAGCGGCCGAGCAGCATCCGCGGCAACCAGGGCGCCGACATCCCGGCCGCGATCTGGACAGCGACGAGCAGCAGCAGCAGGCCGCAGATCAGCGGGATCGGCGGCGGCATCGGCAAGCAGTTCGGCAAGCCGAGCAGGACGACGAGCAGCGCGAAGGCGCGATCCCGTAGGACCGCGACAATGTCCCCCACGGTGAGGCGATCGCCCTCCTGGCTCGCCAGCACGGTGAGGACGTCCGACGTTCGTGCACCGGAGGTCAAGGATCCGCCAACCTTCGCTGTCCTGCGGGGGGCTCTAGCCGAGATCATAGGGCACGCCAAGCACGGCGGCTTTGCGACGGTGCGCCCCCGCACCAGCGGCGGCACCCTATCTGAGGTCGCCACCAAGGTTTCATTCAACGCTCAAGTAAACATGATGGTCCAGCGCGCATTTTTTCTGCGCGTCGTCCCGAACCGCGTTGTGGAGTTGCGCCGTTCCGACAGATCTTCTGCAGAAATTCGATTTGTCTCACGGGTCAACATTGGCACGATGCCGCCTCCGCGAAGGCGCGAATCGTGCGAAGCTTGCCTCATCCACAATGGAACTGCCGATTTGCGATTCAACTCGCCCTGGCCAGTGGCTGCTGCGTGGTCTGCGCCGCCGCCGTCAGCGCCGGGGAGGTCGATACGTTGCTGTTCGGCAGCCTTGATGCAGGAGCCGCACATTTCGTCACCCTGGGCGCCAAACGCGGCCTTGAATCCCTCGATCACGACGGCTTCGTCGCCCTGGCGAGCGTCGGGGGTGGACGGCGTGACGAGAGCAGTTCCGGTGTTTCGCGCCGGCGCTACACGGCCGGCGCAGCAGCCGTCTTCGGCTATCAGTGGTTGTTCGATTGGGGCGTGGCCGCGATTTATGCGGGACCGGAGATCACGACGGAGATCGTGACAGACGGGCATGGCTTCGTGCCGCTGCCGTGCCAGCCAGGCCTGCGACTGCACGGCGAGGTCTGGGCGCGCCCCACGGAGATGACGCTCGTGCAGGCGACGGCGGTCGCGGGTTCGGCGCGGGACAGCCTGTGGATGCGTGTCGCCGGAGGCTATCGCCTATGGGGAGCCTATCTCGGTCCTGAGGTGAGCGCCTACCTCGATGCCACCGGCTATCAGAAGTGGAATTTCGGCCTGCACGGGACAGACTTCGATGTGGGCCGATTCAGCGCGCGCGTCTCCGTCGGCCTTCAAGCGGAGAGCGGTGGGCGCCGGGCATCCCCCTACGTGGCACTCTCGGTCTGGACGCCCTGGTGACCCGGTGCCGGGTCGGATAGCGAGGCCAGGAAGATCGCCGCATCCCTGCGGATTTCCGCGCGCCGTTCGTCCGCCATGCCGTGCAGGGTTCGGTACGGCATGGTCATTCGCTGGTTCCCGGCGAGCCGGTCCTCGTTCTCGATCAGGAAGTTCCAGTAGAGATAGTTGAACGGGCAGGCGTCGGGACCGGACTTGAGCTTCACGTCATAGCTGCAAGCTGCGCAGTAATCCGACATCCGGTCGATGTAGGCGCCCGAGGCCGCGTAGGGCTTGGAGCCCATGACGCCGCCGTCGGCCCACAGCACCATGCCGTGCACGTTGGGCAGTTCCACCCATTCGTAGGCGTCGGCGAAGACGATCAGGTACCATTCCTCGACCTGGGCCGGGTCCAAGCCTGCGATCAGAGCGAAGTTGCCGGTCACCATCAGGCGCTGGATATGGTGGGCGTACGCGTGGGCACGTGTATCGGACACGACCTGCGCGATGCAGTTGAGGGCCGTCTCGCCGGACCAGTAGAACCACGGCAGATCCCGGCCGGCTTCGAGGGCGTTGGTCTCACGGTAGTCGGGCATCCGAGCCCAGTAGAGGCCGCGGACGTATTCCCGCCAGCCCAGGATCTGCCGGATGAACCCCTCGACACAATGCAGCGGTGCCGCGCCGTCCCGGTAAGTTCGCTCGGCGGCCCAACAGACTTCCTCCGCCGTCAGGAGACCGGCGTTGAGGGCTGGCGAGAGTAGCGCATGGTACAGGAACGGTGCGCCGGTCTTCATCGCATCCTGGAAATCGCCGAAGATCGGGAGGCAGTGCACGAGGAAGTGTTGGAGGGCCGCCAGCGCGTCGGCCCGCGTCACCGGCCAGGAGAAGCCGGCGAGATCGCCGAAATGGTCACCGAATTCCTGCTCTACCAGGGCGATGACTTCGCGGGTGATCGAGTCCGGCTGGAAGCCGATCCGATCCGGCGGTCGATGCTTCTTGGGCAGACGCTTGCGATTCTCCGAGTCGAAGTTCCAGCGCCCGCTCGAAGGCTCGCCCGAATCCATGAGGAGGCCGGTGCGCCGGCGCATGCCGCGGTAGAAGGTCTCCATCCGGAGGTGATGACGGCCCTCGGCCCAGCGGGCGAAATCCTGGCGCGGGCACAGGAAGCGGTTGTCGTCCCGGATATCCACCGGCACCGACAGGGTCTCGCGCCAGTCCTGCATCATCTGCAGCACCCGCCACTCGCCGGGCTCGGTGACAACGACGCGATCCGGATTGTACCGCTCGATCGCCCGTTCGAGTTCGCCGGTGAAGCGGCCGGTGTTGTCCGGGTCGGTCAGCCGAACATACGCGACGGCGACCCCCTCCGCTTCCAGGCCCGCCGCGAAATGGCGCATGGCGGCGAACAGAAACGCGATCTTCTGCTTGTGATGCCGGACATACGTCGCCTCGTCCCGCACCTCGACCATCAGCACGACATCGCGCTCCGGGTCGAGATCGCTCAAGCTGGAGATCGGGCGGGTGAGCTGATCGCCCAGGATGAAGCGGAGCGTCCGTCCCGCGCCCCCGGCGCTGCGCCGTCCGTTCGGCACTGCCTCACCCCTTGGTGCGAAGGGCGGAGCGGCCACCGTCCACGCCGATCACCTGACCGGTGATCCAGGCCGCCTCGTCCGAGATCAGGAAGGCCGCGAGGGCGCCGATATCCTCCGGACGTCCGAGACGCTGAAGGGCATGCATCGCCGCGATCCCCTGCGCCAGCGTCTCGTTGCCGGTGATCGCGGCGGCAAGCGGCGTCTGGGTCAGTGAGGGCGCCACCACGTTGACGCGGACCTGCGGGGCCAGTTCCGCGGCCAGGGACAGGGCGAGACCCTCCACGGCGCCTTTCGCCATCGCCACCGAGGCGTGGGCGGCAAATCCCTGTGCGACGGCAACGGTCGAGAACAGCACGACCCCGGTACCGACCTCGCCGGCGCCGGCCTTGAGCGCAGCCGCAGCGGACTGCACGGCCGAGAACGCACCCAGCGCGTTGATCCGGAAATCGCTCTCGGCATCCGCCCGTGTCAGACGGCCCAGCGGCCGCAGGTTGATGGTGCCGATGGCGTAGACGAGGCCCGCAAGGTCCGGCCCCGCCGCCTCCATCACCGCCGGAAACACGTCGGCCTGCGCGATGTCGGCGACGCTGAACGTGGTTTCGCCGAGTTCGTCCGCGGCGCGGGACAGACGGTCTGCGTCCCGTGCGACGAGATGCAGGGCATAACCCCGGCCGCGCAGGGCCCGCGCGGTCGCCAGGCCGATGCCGCCGGTTCCGCCGTAGATGATCACACGTCGCATGTGAAACGCCCCTCGCTACCTTTTCCGGCCCGATCAAGGTAAGGCCGGCGGCGGCACCGGGCAGGCTGCAGGCCCGAGCCCTCCACGTCCACAAGGTCGCAGGCGGCAAGCATGAAGTTCGCGTTCGCCGGCATTGATTTCCTGGGCGGCGTCTTCGAGGGGCTGCTGGAGGCCGGCTGGACGCCGGTGAAGCTGTTCACGCGGCCCTGCGACGGAATCTACGATCACAACGAGGTCGTTGTGGCGCGCGCACGCGCTTTGCGCGTGCCGATCCAGCTGTCGCGGATCCGCGAACGCGACATCGAGGCGCTTCAGGCGGAGCATGGCAAGGATTGGGCCCTCGTGGTGGCGGGCTACCCCTGGCTCGTGCGCGGCTGGCAGGGTCGTGCCAGCTATGGCCTCAACTTCCACCCCTCGCCGCTGCCGATCGGGCGTGGCCCCTACCCCCTGTTTCGCGCCGTGCTCGACCGCTACGAGACCTGGGGCGTCACCGCCCACGTCCTCGCAGACGGGTTCGATACCGGTCACATCCTCGCGCAGGAGATGTTCGCGCTCGGCCCGGAGGAGAGCCACGAGACTCTGCTGGCGAAGTGTCAGATGGCGGCACGGCGCCTCGCAGTCGGCCCGCTCGGCCGGGACCTGCCCAGCCGTTGGCGGCGGGCGGAGCCGCAGGGCGACGGATCCTACTGGCCCCGCGCCAGCGATGCCGACCGTACCCTCGATTTCCGGCAGGATGTCGATGCGGTCCTGCGGCGGGTCCGGGCCTTCGGCACCGTCGAGACCATCGCCCGCCTGGGGGATGCCCGGGTCTTCGTGGCAGAGGCACATGGCTGGCGCGAGCGCCATCAGCACAGCCCTGGCGCGGTCGTGCATCGCCACCGCCGACACGTCGTGATCGCGGCTCTGGACGGTTACGTGCAGATCACCCGCTGGTCGCCGATCGCCCTGACCGAGGCAGGTCAGATCGGTCGCTGACCGATGTCGTTCCGGGAACCGAACGAGGATCGCGGCGGTTTCCGGCGGCCCTGCCCGTGATGGAATCCGCTATGTCGACCCGTGCAAGTCTCGCCGCGTCCCTCGGCTTCGCCGCGCTGTTCACCGGCTCCGCCTTGGCGCAGGCCGTCATCGTAGAACCCGACGACTTCGGCCCGGACGACGACGTCGTGGTGCGCGAATTCATCGTGCGCCGTCCGGTCGGGCCGGGGCCGATCGTCGGATCGATCCCCCTGAGGCCCGGCAGCATCGTGCCCGGTGACGTCGCGCTGGCACCCTTCACCGACGCGCCGAATCCGCGACTGCGCCGCTTCGGCTACTTCGTGGCGCCCGGCGACAAGATCGTGGTGGTCGATCCGGCAACGCGCGCGGTCGTGCGGATCCTCGATCGATAGCACCGGCGACGCCGGGTCGAAGAACACGGACCGTGTCCGGCGACGCCCAAGCTGAGGAGACATGCCTGCGGGCCCTGACGGCTTCGATAGTCACGGGCGCTGGAACCGGCGTCGTCCGCTCCCCGCGGACACGGCCAAGAGCGATGCTACCAGTCGCTGAGCAGCGCCCGCTTCCATCGATCGGTCGCCACGCAGCGGTACTCGTAGGCCTCGTCCCACGCATGATCACCAGCGGTACAAGGCTCGCGGCTGCTGCGCGGCGGTCGTGACTGCGACTCGCGCACGGAGGCGACCTCGATGTGCCCGGCGTCGCTGACGCGGAACACCGGGCCTGATCCGGTCCCGTAGACCAAGTCACGGCCGTCGAAGCCGAAGCTGCGCGAGAAGCCCCCGTCCCGGGTTCCATCGAGCCCGATCGTCTGGCCCGGCGCCAGCAGGATCGGCACGCCGGTGAAACGTGCTGCGGCAGCGTCGATGCCGATGCCGTAGACACCCTCCCCCTGGAACGAGATGCCCCGGTCGGTGATCGACCCGGTGAGATTGCCCATCAGGATGCCGTATCCGGTGTGGGCGCCGGGAACGCCCCCCGTGGAGATCTGGAGGCCGACCCGCTGGCGGTTGCTGTCCGTCGTCGGCGACTGGGCCGAGACGTCGACTTCGACGCCGATGCACGATGCCACCGGATCGGCCTCATCGGTCGTGTCGACGCAATTGAAGTTGCCGGCCCAGGAGGGTCCGACCGGACCGAGACCGTTCGCCTCCTTGAAGATCGTCCCGTTGACGGCGACGTTCTGCGCACCGGTGCTGGCCAGGGCGCGATTGTGCAATTCACCGGTGATCGTCCATTCGTAGCCGGCATTATGCGGGCCGGACGACCCGAGCGCCCAGAGCGCCTTGTAGGTGTGCGTGGCTTCGCCGGAGCCTTCCGGCACGTGCCGGTCGACGCGCAGGGTCGACGCGGGATCGAAGCCCTGCGGCCGGTTCCACAGGAAGATGTGGCCACCGTCGACGCCCGGCAGGCCGGTCCCCTGAACGTTGCGCGAGAAATTCGGCGGCCAGTCCGATACCGAGGTCTCGGCAGTCGGCCGGACCGGCGCCTCAGCGAAAGCCGGGCTGGCCAGGCCCGGCGCGAACCACAGCATGACCAAGGACGGAAGCACGAGACCGTGGCGGGTACGCATGATCGTCTCCGGATCTGCCTGCGGTGCGATCCATCGAGGAGGTGAAGGACGACGCCCGCCGCACGGCAGATAGGCTGAGGGTCCAGCCGGTCGACCGCGTCGTGCTAAACTGCCTGACGATCACCGCCCACCCTCGGGGCTTTCCGGATCTTCCCCCCTCTGCGGGCGTGCGCATCGGGGATGCTGCCAGACATCGACCGCGAATGACCAGGCGGAGGCTACGCTCGCGAAGCAGGTACCGATGCGGGATCGGCGCGCTGTGCCTCGGATCGCGAGAAGTTTCGACCTGGCTCGCTTTATAAAACAAGTATTCATAAATTCAGTAGAAATTAATAGAGTTCGCGCCGTGATGGCCGACGGGGCGGGAACATCGGCCATGTCCCACAGCGGCACGACCAAGAGCACGTTCGTCGAAGCCCGCGCGACTGAGCGCAAGCCGACGGCCCTGCTGGCCTTCGCTCACCATCCGAACGGGTGTCGGTTTCCCTGCCAAGTCAAGAACATCTCCGATCGCGGCGCGATGCTCGAATTTCTCGGCTCGCACGCCGTGAGGCTGGAGAGCGCGTTCGATCTGGTTCTGGCCAACGCGGAGACGCGCTACTCGGTCAAGCTCGTCTGGCAGAAAGAGCGTACCGCCGGGGTGGTGTTCTGCTCAGAGCCGGACTGACGCTCGGCTCAGGACGCCCGGGCTGCATCAGGGTGAGTCGGACAGCGGGGAGCGTCAGTGCCACGAGCGCCAGGATGTCGAGGGGAGCAGGCCGGCGGGCGGCGGCTCAGCGATACTCGGCGCATCGCGCGGCCGCGAACCCAACAAGCACGAGGATGCAGCCCGTGACGATCCACAATGCGGACATCAGCCGCCTCGCCGGTCGCTGTTGCAAGTTCCTCATCACCTGATCGGCGTACCGCGCTACCGTCGATGATGTTTCCCGGAAACGGATCCGTGCGTCCGAAAATCAGACCGGCGTCGCGGGATGCGGTCCTGATGGATCGTGCCTGGACTGGTTCGCCGAGCGTCAGGGCCCGCGTCAGGAGTTCCGAGGAATGGTGCTGGAACGCGGGCTTGCAATCGCGTCGATATCCGGTGAGGCGGTCAGCGTGCCGAGGCGCGGGAGGCGGGGAGTCGGTATGACGAGTGGCAACGGCGTGGCGGTCGGACAGGACGGCTGGCTGTACTGGGTCGGGCGCGCCCGCGAGGTCGAGACCTTCTACGGCGATACCGCCACCTCGCGCCGGGTGCTCGACCGCTGGGCCCGGCTGATCGACCGGCGGGCCCGCCGCTTGGACGGGCTCGGGATCACGCATCTGCACACCGTGGTGCCCGACAAACTCGCCGTCTATCCCGACCGGCTGGGTCGCCCGTTTCCCGGTGTCGCGGATCCACCCGCAGCTCGGCTCGCGCGGATGCTCGCTTGTCGGAACCCGGCGCCGATGGTCGATCTGCTGGCGCCCCTCCGCAGCGCACGGGACGACGAGCCGGTCTATCTGCGGACCGACACCCATTGGACGTATCGCGGTTACCTGATCGCCTATCGCGCACTCTGCGAGGCCCTGGCCGCCCCCGTGGCCGAGCACGTCTTCGCGGGCACGCGCGCGCAGGAGCGCTTCACCTTCGATCTCGGCGAGAAGCTGAAGCCCGCGGTCGGCGAGGATTACGTCGCATACGACTTTCCGCGGCGGGCGGAGCGTGTCGATGCGAACGCTCTGGTCCATGTCCGCGAGAGCGGGCAGGCGGTCCGAGCACGTGGATTGTTTGTCGGGTCGCGCGTCGTGCTGAGGAACCCTCAGGCGCCCGATCCGCGTCGACTGGTCCTGTTCGGAGATTCCTACATCTACAATCCGGGAGCGCGCCTGACCGCCATGTTCGCGGAGACTTTCGCCGAGGTGCACGCGATCTGGTCCGCCAACATCGACTGGGCCTATGTCGAAGCCGTGCGGCCGGACGTGCTGATCTTCGAGATTGCCGAGCGGTTCCTGCGCCAAGTCCCGACGGATCGGATCCGCATCGACGCCTTCGCGGACGCGCGTGCGCGGCGGGCCTCCCGCCTGACCTTGCGCGAGCGGCTCGGTCGCTGGCTTCGATAGGCGATCTCCGTGCAGAGGCGTCGGGCCGGTTCAGGCTGCCGCGGCATCAGGATCGTCCGCGCGCGACCTTTCGCGCGGGTGCACATCGCCCTGGCGTTCACGTCGCCCGTCATCGATGCCATGAGGCTGAGGCCAAGAAGCCATTTAACGATTTGTTAACCACGGCATCGTCCCCTGCTGCTCATACCATACCAGGGTGAGCCCATGCCCGACTTCGATCTTCGCGCCGAATTCGCCAAGCTCTGTGCCGATACGCCCGCGGGCGAGGCCGGCGGGACCGCCTACGAGGAGACGCTCGGGCTCGCCGTGGAACGCTTGGTGGGCCGGAGGCGCGATACCAGTGCCGGTACTCCGACACGCCCTCTGCATGCCTTCGGATCCTCGTCGGCCGACTGCCCCTTCATGGTATCGGTCATGACCCTCCCCTTCGAGCCGGTGGTCCAGAGCCTCCGCTGAGACGGGCGGCCGGGTCCGCTGGGAACAGCGCCGGACAGGTGACAGGCCGCTCGGAACCGACGTCAGCCTCGCCAATGAAGGTCGTCGTTTCGGCCCGAGCCATCTGGGTGCTTCTGACGAGTGTGCCGGCACAGTCCGGGGGCCGTCTCCATGGCGCTGCCATCGGTGGCAATGGCCCGCCACAAAGTCCCGCGTCGCCGTCGGATATGGCGTCGGTCACCGAGGACAAGAGGATGGCACGGCTACGGCATGAGGGGCCGCAATGCACCCCGCGCCGGATCGCGCGGGCGACCAAGGCCCGGTCGCGCCGCTCAGCCGGAGCGCCGATTGCAGCGGACGTAGGTTGAGGTTCCCCACGCGCTTGTCCAGGTCAGGCGATCTCCGTCGACGACCAAGCGAACCTGAGAGGACCAGCGCCGATCGCGGTCGCTGCAATCCGCCGCCATGGCCCAGGCGTTTCCGGTACGGTGCGTGTCGCGGAAGCTGCAGATCGTGCTGCCGGCCCTGGCACGCTCGGGCGTAATCGTGGCTTGGATGTAGCCGTGACGGCGTGCGGGTGCACCGCACGCATCGGTTGTAGGCCCCCATACACCGACGTAATCGGTGCTGACGGCGGGGCGACTCGCGACCGAGGCCACGACAGGCTGCGCCGCGAAGGCCTGAGGTGCCGGCGGCGTCGCGACGGCCGGAACCATTGCGAGGGACGGTTTGGGCGCTGCGACGGTGATCAGGTGGCGCGGTAGGTCGTCGGATTGATCGATGACCGGCTCACCGATCATCTGGGCCAGCGGACGACGGAACGGCATGTCCTCTGTCAGGTAGGCGGCACAGTATGCGAACAGGCCGACCCAACCAGCAGCGAGGAGTAGCGGGGGAACGGGGTTGCGCCGACGTCCGAGCTGAGGCTCGACAGCCAGATCAGCCAAGGCTCCCGCCGCCATCTTGTTTCCCCCAATGTGCAACCGACACCCGCGACCGACACGGATGATCAGGTCGCCGGCCCTTGGGATCCGGTGACCTGCTACTCAACGTTGCAAAGCTGAGACATGCGATTACCGCCTTCGGATTGGTTAACGCTTGGTTAACACCCAACCGATCGATTGAGACGTGAGATGTTTGGGACGCCCGTTTGGCATTCGCCGGTTGTCAATGCGCATCGCCCCTACGGGTAGGCGACACGGGCTCGGTATAGGCATAGAGCCATCAGGTTCATGGCCAAGACTGCTCGGCACAGACGTGCGGGCACGTCGCGACTTCGAATCGCAATGCCGCTCCATCAGGCGGAACGACCGCATTTGTTCCAGTCGAAGAGCGACGTCTAGAGTGGTTCGCACGCCAGATCAGATCGGATATTAATTCAGCCATGTTGGATCGTTATAATATCTTCAAACCGTTTTGTATGACTTTGAGGGGCCTGCAACGTATTTGTTTAAATAATGAATCAATAATATATAATAATAAGCTCTCATTCACTTATAAATTTTCTTTTCTCCAATAAGAATAGTAAAATCCGCAGCAATGGATGTCGAACACCCTACAATTCAGCCGTTTATAAAAAGAAACGATCTTGCAAAAACATCAGATCAACTGATGACAAAAAAGCCCTGCCACGACGTACGTGACAGGGCCCCTGACCTCAATAGATCTTTCGTGGTTTAGTAACCGCGACCGTAGTAGCCCGGTCCGCCGCGATCAAACGCGCCGGCAGCCGCAGCGCCAGCGGCCGCCCCGGCCAGGCCGAGACCGACAGCGGCACCCGTCGATAACCCGCGATGCCGGCGATAGCCGAAGTCGCGACGACCACCATAGCCACGATCATAATTGCGGGCGTAGCCGCCGTGATGACCGCCGTATCCGTAACCGTAGCCCTGTGCCTGCGCACCGGTAGCGCCGATCGCCCCGAGAGAGAGCGTTAAGGCGGAGATGAGAGCGAACTTCCGCATCGGAGTCTCCTTCGCTGCTGCGTTGGAGGGCCAACACGATGCAACCCGAGCGGTTCCGATTTTTTCCTGTACAACCACGTGCCGGAGCCGTGGCAAGCAAACAGGATGAGGTCGCATAAGCTAACAAAAAGCCCGTGCGGCGCATCTTGATCCAGTTCATGATTTCAGGGGGCGGGTGGCTGATGAACCCCGCCCAATCCCGCCGGAAATGCGCGCGCCGACTTGATGAAGCTGAGGATTCGCGCGCGAAACGGTCCCGGTGCTTCGCTGCCGCACCGATCGCGGCGTTCTTGATGTGCCAGCCAGCAGCCTTGAGCGCGTCGTCATCCGCGGTGAAGGCCCGCGCCAAACCGCCCACAAACGATGCCCGTTACCGCGAAGCCTGTCCCAGCTTCACGCCGAGCGGCACTCACGCTCCACCGCCAAGACGCGATAGCCAGCGAGAACCACAACAGCAAGAACCTTCGGCATTCGAACACAGCCCGACAGGAATTTACCTTCTCAATCGGGCGGGACCGCCACGGCTACAGTAGATCAAAAATTTCGGCCGCCCCGCGATGACTGACCAATGTTACTGGCATACCATCCACTCTGCTTCATAAAATCTATACGTGTCATCAAGGCGAGGAGAGCGAGCATCGATCCTTCCCTTACCGCCGACGCAGCACCAGACCGTAGAAGCAGCGACAAGGGCCGTCGAACTGCATTATAATGCTTATGTGGATTTGCCTTCTGACACAATCCAGACCTATGATGCGTCAACACAAGGGGGCGTCATGCCTGAGATGGCAGGGATCGACACGGCTTGTACGAGCGTCGGCCAGCACCCCAGGCAGGGGCGTGGATCGGCGGCGCGCAACACCGCCCGCATTCAAGACGGCCTCGCTCGGATCATCGAGAGTGAGATCCTGCCGCGTCTCGCGCTGGTCCACCGCGAAGACCGGCGGGCGCGTGGCTCGCAGGTGCGAGCGCCGACGCCTGAACGTGTCGGCGCCTTCGCCAACGCGCTCATGGAAGGCGGGCATCAGGGCGAGTGGGTGCGCGACCTCTTGGACGAGGGTCTGTCCCTCGACACGCTCCTGCTCGATCTGTTCGCTCCGGCAGCCCGTCACCTCGGTCGCCTGTGGGAAGAGGACGAGGCCAACTTCCTCGACGTCGCCGTCGCGCTCGGCCGTCTTCAGAGCTTGACCCGTACCGTCTGTGCCCATCTCGAGGGATCGGACGTATCGACGAACGGACGCCGTGCCCTGCTGATCCCCTGTCCCGGTGAAACACACCTGTTCAGCCTCGCCCTGGTGGCGAGCTTCTTCCGCGAGGCGGGCTGGGACGTGGTCCTATCGGACGGGGTGGATGAGGATCCCACTGTTCTGGTCCGTACCGAACGGTTCGACCTGATCGGCATCTCGTTGTCCTGCGACGTGCTCCTTCCGGTGATGACCGGACTCGTGGCGAAGCTGCGCGGCGCCTCGTGCAATCCGGGGATCCGCGTGATCGTCGGCGGCCCGCTGTTCCTCCGCGAACCGGCCTGCGCAGTCACGGTCGGCGCGGACGCGGCCGCCGAGGACGGGCGTTCCGCCGTCGCGATCGCCGAGACCTTGTTCGCGCCTTGACGACGGCCGGGCCCCCGTCGATCCCGGCTGAACAGCGAAATTTGGATCCCAGTCACGGTACAAGGGGTTAGGTACAATCGGGAGTTTATGCGGCGGAGGTCCAGTCGGTGCCGGGCGTTGACGAAGATCTAGTGCGTGAGTTCGTCCAGGGCCTCGTGCAATCAGCCGTGGCCCGAGGCCTCGATCCGGCCGTTCGGCTTCAACAATTCCGTGCCCTGCAGCAGGCGGTCGTCGCCATGACCTCGGATCCGGCCACGACCCGAGCTTCCAGGCAGATCGTCCTTGCGATCGATCTCACCCTGGAGGAACTGACCGCCGTGAGATCCTAGCGGGGAGGTCCGGCTTCCGCGGACATCCCTGCCGACGGAGCTTCAGCCGTTCGTGGGCGGCTTGCTGTTCTTGGAGCCTTTGACTCTCGGCTCGGCCTTGCGCGGATCCGGCTTGTCGGCGAGCAGGCGCTTCACGCGTTCGTTGAAGTCCTCCGGCGTGACGGCCTGTGCTCTGCCGGTTGTGAGTTCGCGTGCCATCACGGCCTCCGCTTCGTGGCCCAGGACACAGGATTGCGCGAGGGAACGCCCCTCTATGCGCCTTCTCGCCGCCAGGAGCTAACGCGAGGCGGGCGCGCGGGCCAATCCACCCACTGGTGGCTGTCTCGGTCCCGGGGCAACAGCTCTCCGGAGTTGAAGAAAGACCACCGGCCGCGGGGAACCGCACCGCCTGTCCGAGATGCCCGACTGCGCGCTCGAGGCGGCAGCGGCTGCTGACCCGAGCCGTGGGAGCACCGCGCTGTTCGGCGCGCAATCCGCCCCTGGATCGACGGAGCCGGAGCGATCAGCACTCGTCCGCAGGCCGAGAAGCTGCCGACCGACTAGCCTGCTCCGGAGGGCCTGAGCCGTACGATGGCGACAGCCACGGTCAGCATGGGCTCAGCGCTTCCGGCGTGAACGGTCCGAACTCCCGCCGCATTTTCAGCCATCCGGAGCGAGCCCCGCCGAGCATGTCCGGTGGTTCGGTATCCTCAGCGCCGTGTCTGGCGGGTGCCCTGATCTCCGATCAGGCTCGGCTGCACCGTGCGATCACCGAGCATCCGGCACAAGACACGCGAGAGTTGCTCGGCCGAGTACGGCTTGTGCAGCAACTCGAAGCCGTGCACCCCCTCCTCCGCCAGCACATGGCTGTAGCCGGAGGCCAACACGACCGGGAGATGTGGCAGCCGCTGACGCAGCGCCTCAGCCAATGCGACCCCGCTCATGCCCGGCATCACGACGTCCGAGAATACCGCGTCGACGCCACCGCCATCCGGCCCGAGCCGCTCCAGGGCCGCCTCGGCGTTCGCCGTCCACTCCGTAGCGTAGCCGAGATCTTCCAGGATCTGCGTGGCGAAGCGGCCGACCTCGACGTTGTCCTCCACCACCAAGACCCGTCGACCCAACCCATCCGTTCTGCCGGTGGGGATCGGACGTGCGTCGACGGCTTCGACTGGGGCGGTGACCTCGGGCAGGTACAGGGTGAACACGCTGCCGACGCCGAGCCTGCTCGACACGTCGACGTCACCGCCCGACTGCTTGGCGAACCCGAAAACCTGTGAGAGGCCGAGACCGGTGCCTTTACCCACCTCCTTCGTGGTGAAGAACGGCTCGAAGATGCGACTGAGCTGTTCCGGCGCGATACCGCTGCCGTTGTCGGAGAGCGAGACCGCCACGAAGTGGGCGCGCGAACCGACATGCCCGCGAATGGCCGGCATCGGCTGGCCGCAGGCGAGCCGCAGGACGAGCGTGCCCTCCCCCTCAATGGCGTCCCGGGCATTGACCGCCATGTTGATCAGCGCCGTCTCGAACTGGCTGCGATCGCAATGGACGTGACAATCCTCCTCCGGCGTTTCCAACACCACGTGGATCCGTGCGCCGGTGACGGTGTCGAGCATGTCGGCCACGTCCCGCAGGCAGCCGCCGACCTCGAAGGTCTCCGGCTTGAGAGCTTGGCGGCGGGCAAAGGCGAGCAGCTGCCCGGTGAGCTTGGCGGCGCGATCGACGGTGTCCGATACGGCGTCCATGTACCGGCGCCGGCGATCCTCCGGCAGATTGGGCCGGCGCAGGAAGTCCACCGACGAGCGGATGATGGTGAGCAGGTTGTTGAAGTCGTGCGCCACGCCGCCGGTGAGCTGGCCGACCGCCTCCATCTTCTGCGACTGCCTCAGGGCCTCCTCGGCCAGCGTGCGCTCATCGACGGCCAGCGCTACGCGGCTCTCCAGCGTCGCATTCAGCTCGCGCAGTTGCGCCTCACGGGCATGCAGCTCGTCGAGTCGCGCCCGCGCCTCGTACTGGCGCCTGCGCCCGCGCAGGGCCGCCATGACGACGCTGATCAGCGTCGTCGGATGGAACGGGCGTTCCAGGAAGCTGACGTTCCCCAGGATCCTGGACAGCCGCGCCGCGGTGGGATTGCGATCGACACCGCCCTGACGCGTGAGCAGGATGAACGGCATGTCCGACCAGGCCGGCTGCGCCTCGACCCACCGGCTGAGATCGGCCACGTCGGCGGTGCGCATTGCCTCCTCGGTCACCAGCACCGCACCGGCGGTCGCCATCAGCTCCCGCACCAGCCCAGGCAGGTCCGCCACGACCTGCGCGGTCAAATCGGCGCTTCTCAGAAGCTGAAGCGCCAGAGCGGCGTCCCGTCCGTGCGGCGCGAGGATCAGCACGCGCTCGGAGACTGCATCGTCGCGCGCGTTCACAGGTCGCCGCTGTCGAGCAGCTCCGCATCGCCGCCGCGCACCAGCGTCGGCACACCCCGAAGTACGCCCTGGAAGCTGCGAAGCGGCTCACCGACGCGCAATCCGGTGCCGGTGATGGAGTATTCGCGGATCGTGTCCTCGTGCGCGCCGGTGCGCTTCTTAACCACCGAAATGGCCCGCCGAACCGTCCCGAGCGCCTCGAAGTAGCGGAGCAGCACGACCGTGTCGGCGAGGTAGGTGACGTCGATCGGGCTCCTCATGTCGCCCACGAGTCCGTGCTGGGCGACCGTCAGGAAGGTGGCGACCCCCTGGCGGTTGAGGTACTGAATCAACTCGTGGATGTGTAGGATCAATGCGCTCTGATCGGGCATCGACGCTTGGTAGCCGTTGAGGCTGTCGATCACCACCGTCTTGACCTGCGCCTCGTCGACCTGGGAGCGCACCAAGTGGGCGAACTCGCCTGGCGAAAGCTCGGCCGCGTCGACCTGATCGATCGTGAGGTGGCCGCTGTCGCGCAGGCCGGCGAGATCGAAGCCCATCGTCCGGGTGCGCTCCAGCAGCAGACCGAGCTCCTCATCGAAGATGAACATCGCCGCCCGCTCGCCGCGCGCGATGGCTGCCACGACGTACTGGACCGCGAGCAGCGACTTGCCGGTCCCGGCCGGGCCCAGGATCAACGTACTGGATCCCGCGTCGATGCCGCCGCCGAGCAGCGCGTCGAGTTCGTCAACACCGCTCCTGAGGCGATCGCGCTTGAAGGCACTCTTGTGTTCCAGAGCGATCAGGCGGGGAAACACCTGCACGCCGCCGGTGGCGACATTGAAGTCATGATAGCCGCCGCGAAAGCGCTGGCCACGGTACTTGACGACCCTCAGCCGCCGCCGCTCCGCGCCGTAATCCGGGGCGAGTTCCTCCAGGCGGAAGACCGCGTGGGCGATGCTGTGCACCGACTTGTCGAGGGCGTCGGCGGTGAGATCGTCGAGCAGCAGCACCGTGGCGCCCTGGCGGGCGAAATAGTGTTTGAGCGCCAGGAGCTGCCGGCGATAGCGCAGGGAACTGCCTGCCAGGAGGCGGATCTCGGACAGACTGTCCAGCACGACGAGCGCGGGTCGCACCGCCTCGATACGCTCGAAGATCGCCCTTGTGGTCTCGCCGAGCTCGAGGTCGGACGAATACAGCAGGCTCTGCTGCTGCTCAGCGTCGAGCAGGCTCTCGGGCGGGATCAGCTCGAAGACGTCGATCTCCGGACCGATCGTCCAGCCGTGGGAGGCGGCGCTGCCGCGCAGTTCAGCCTCAGTTTCCGACAGGCTGATGTACAGGCCGCGCTCGCCCCGGCGGGCGCCCTCCAGGAGGAACTGCATGGCGATCGTCGTTTTGCCAGTGCCGGGGGTGCCTTCAAGCAGGTACAGGCGCTCGCGCGCAAGGCCTCCGCCGAGCACGTCGTCGAAGCCCACGATGCCGAGCTTCGCCTTGTTGTTCCGCTTGTCGGTCTGCTCATGCTTCGGCGCAGTGTCGGCGGTCATAGGCATTCAGCTCCGTTCTGACCGTGGCCGACAGGGCGCGGGTACGAGACAGGATCTCAGCGCCATCAACCTTCGCACCGCCGGATCGTATTCCCGCTGCAGACTTGTCCAGCACCGGCCGTGCAGGCGGACGAGCCGCACGGCCCTGTCGATGCCATGGCGGCGTGTCAGGTCGGGATGCGGTGCAGAGTCCCGCGGCGAACGAACCGATTGCGCGTCCCGGATCACCGACACGCCGAACCCCGACACTCCACGATCGATCAGGACGATGCCCGGATGGGTCGGTTTGGATCCAGGCACCTATACCCCCACCTTCGAACGTGGCCGCGTTTGTAACGCCTCAACGGACAGAGATCGAAGCCGAGCGTGTTACAGTTCATCGGCTGGAGGAATAGGAACCGGATTGTGCCAGTCCGGTCAGCGTCGTGCAGATCTCGGCGCCGTTCTTCACGCTGCGGCCTGAGTCGCGACGCGCCTCGGGGCGGGCTACGCCGAAGGTCCGGAAGGTGACCGTCAGTGACGGCCCGCCACTGGCCGGCCGATGAAGCGCCCGGGCCACCAACTTTAAATTTATACCACGCACATCGATAATGCCTCGGTTCGGACTGCCGGGCAGTCGCTCAATCGCACCGGTGGGATTGCTGCGCATCCACCGCAGAACGCGATGCCTCCTGGGATTCTTGCATCTGGAACCGGAAACTGACGTCGACGGGCCGTTCGACCGTCACCCCGTTCCTGTCGACGGCCCCGAGGTGCGCCTGTCGCCGATCACGAATGCCTTCACCAAGCTTCAGGCTCTCTACAGCGAGCACACCCGGGATAATGCCGACTCGGCTGCATCTCTCGCTGAGCCTCGCACTGATGACGGCGCTGGCCAGGACGCCACCGCGTGAGCTCGGTTGTCGCTCGACATTTCAGCCGTCATCGCAGTGCTGCGTGGCGAGCCTGGAGCGGCCCTGGTGGCTGGAGGCGTCGGTCAGGCTGGCATGTCCAGGGTCAAACTTTAGGAACCCGTCAAAGCCCGGCTCGATAGAGGCTTGATGCTGCCGGTTATCGGAGAAATGGTGCAGGAACTGCGCCTCGACCTGCATGCCCACGATCGAGAGGCCGCGTTTGCGGCTGCACTCTTGACCGTCGCGACGCCTCAGTGCGGAAGCGACCTCGATGATCGAACATGCATGGCGCCGGCGATCAAGCTCGGCGTACTCGTCCTTACACTGCATCGTGCCTGGGCGACCTTGAAGATTTCCGGTCTTCCGGTCGAAGTGGTGCGCTGAGCCGTGTCGGCGAACAGGTGCGATTGCGAAAATCGCTCGGTTCGTGAGTTGGCGGGGTGGCGCCGATCGCTGCGATGCCGTTGCCACTCCCGGGCGGAACGGCAGAAATTCATCCGTTGCGATGCACGGTGATGGGCAGGCCGAGCGCATGAACCGAACGACCGCGGATGCCACCGACAAGGTCTTTCACGACGAAGACGAGGCGCTTGGAGGCGCCTGTCTCTGCCTTCGTCACAGCTTACACCTTCGCCAAGCGCGTCAAGGCGCAGCACTGAAAACCGTGTTTCAGACGGTCTGCCAGGCCTGAACCAAGGACGCGGATCGGTTCAGGTCTGACGCGCACCCTCTCATCCGGTGGCCATGCAGGTCGCTGTCATCACCGAACAGATTTGGTGGGATCTGGAGATCGGCATCGCGATCGAATGCATCCGCTGATGGAGCCCGCGGCGCGCCGCGCGCGCGCCACGACGTCCAGGTGAGGGCGACCCTGTTCGGGCGCGCTCCGTTCCTGCCGCGGCCCTACGCCGACAGGAGATATGGGGGGCCGGCCTTCGAACGGGCCTGCGCCGGATTTGCCGCCGGCGCAGGCTGCTCGTCATCAAACGCTTCGATCAGGGGAAGGATCTCGTTGTGCTGCCCAGGCGCAGGATCGTGGAGCGAACCTTACGCTTGGCACACCCGCTGTCACGGGCTGGCTGAGACTTTGGGATGCCGCCGGTGCTTTCCTCCTTCTCGCGTCCATCCGACACATGGCCCTGAAGTTCTGTCAAACCGCAGTCTGATCCCCAATGCACTCTCAGAATTTGTACACCAAGCCCCCCTTGGCAGCGTGGTCCTGGGCGCGTGCGCCGATCTGTCCGGTGTAAGACAGCCCGGCGCTCAGGCCCGGCGCCAGCATCAGTCCAAGCCCGACCTCGCTCACCAGCGCGTCCCGGTCGAGCGGCAGGCCCCGACTTGCGAACCGTGCCCCAGTCCCCCGGAATGTCAGCGGCACACTCGGTACCAGGTCGCCGAATGACCGCCGGTAGGCGATCATCCCATGCACGAACGCCGGCCCAAGATCGTCGCGATCCAGCTGTACCCGCATCTGCAAGCCCATCGTAGCGCTGGGCACCCTGTGCTCATGCCCAGAGCTGGCCAGCGTGGCCGCCCCCGCCCCGCTCTTCGAAGCGCTCGCGCGTGACTGACACCACCGCCCCGCCGGCGAACGGCTCCAGTTCCACCGCCTCGGTCAGGCCGATCCGATAGCCCGCCTCGCCGAAGCCCTGCACGCTGTGCCCACTCAGCCGCGCCGTGGCGCTGTCCGACAGACCGGGGAACGCAACCACACGCCTGAGCTGGGCTGGATCGTCCGCCGCCAACGCCGCGAACCGCAGCACGGCCGATCCCGCTTCCAGGCTGCCGTAGACGCCTCCGAACGTGCTCGTCAGCGCGCCGGTCTGTACCTGGGCCGGACCAGCAGAGCCCGCCTCCAGGCTGCCGCCGACCGCGCCCATTCGCAGGGCGCCAAGCGAGGTTTTGACCCGTCCGTCTAGGCCTAAGATGAAGCCTGCGCTGTGGCGCGACAGGCCGGCGGCGTTGCCGTCCGTGCGCACGTACCCGGCGCTGCCAAGTCCCTGGCCCCACAGGCTCACGGCCGGCTCCGGTCCCTCACCGGGCCGCGCTGCCGGTGCCGCGTCCCAGCGCAGACGGTCGAGCACCGCCTCGCGCAGCAGACCGGCATTGGCGAAGACGGTCGAAACGAGGGAGGCATGCCCGTCGCCGGACAACGCGGCGAACACTGCCCGCGCCTGGGGCGCCGACAGTATCGCCACTGCGTCGTAGAGCGGCGAGCCGACCGCGCCGGCTTGTGCGGCCGCTGCGGACGCGCGCTGGTTGCGCGTGTGCGCCACTACGGCGAAGTCGAGGTCGTTGCGCGCCAGGGTCAACGTGACGGCTTCGGCGGCATAGCCCAGAAACGGCGTCAGGAAAGCGAAGTTGCTGCTCACCCCAGCAAACCGTCCCTGCACGCCACCCGCCGCGGTGAGGATCGTGTAGCGGGTGCGCGGCCCATATTGACCGACGCCGGCAACCGCCTGGACGGTGGCACCCGCCACGGTAGCGCTGCCGGCGGCGTCGACCCGGTCGGCGCGGCCGTCCGCGGTGGCGTCGACCCGGTATACCGCCCCCGGAGCCAGAAGGAGGTTGCCGGCCACGCTGAACCGGCCCATCCCACCCGCGGCAATGCCCGGGGCTAGCGTCGCGCCGGCGCCAAGGCTCACGCTGCCGAGCCGGGCTGCGCCGGTGAGCAGGCTGCCAGGCCCGATCGCGAGGGCGGCGTTGGGCAGGGCCCCAGTGACGGCGAGTTCGCCGCCGAGCACACGGACCGGTCCGGACAGGGGGCTGAGCCCCGACAGGGTCAGGGTTCCGGGCCCGACCTTGGTCAGGCCGGTCGGGGTCGCGCCGTCGACAATCCGGCCGGTATAGCCGGTGGAGGTGCCGTCGCCGCCGACGGTGATCTGACCGTTGCCCAGCACGGCCTCCGGCGTGGCGCCGGCCAGCGATCCGACCGTGAAGTCGGTGCGGCCGAGATCGAGGCTGCCGTCGTTGGTGAGGCGGCCAATGCCGGTGGTCGGTCCGGTGAGTGCGAACGTGGCGCCGACGGCGTTGCTCACACCACCCGCCAGCACGCCCGAGACCTGCACGACGCCGGTGTTGACCAGCCCCCCCGCGAGAGTTCCCGTGCTGATCAGGGTCCCGGCATTGGCGAACGGCGCGGAGACTGTCGTGAAGGTGCCGGTGTTGACGAGCGTGGAGCCGGCGGTATTGACGACGTCGGCAGTGTAGCTGCCAGCGTTGACGAGGCGACCGGTGTTGAGCAGGTCGTCGATCACGCTGCCATTCTGCATCACGGTGAGCAGGCCCGCATTGGCGACCCCTGATGCCACGAGCCGGCCGCTATTGGCGACCGTGACGGTGCCGACGTTGGTGAGCGGCCCGGCGATGCTGTAGGCGCCGGTGACCGTGAGGGTCGCGCTGGCGGCGTTGGCGAATGTGCCGTCGCTGGCGACCACCCCGGAGACGGCGATGGCCCCGGCGTCATTGCGGATGGCACCGTCGATCCGACCGGCGCTGGCCGTGACGGAGCCGATGTTGGTCAGCCCGCCCGAGAGGGTGCCGCTGGTGGCGAGCGTGCCGCTGTTCGACACGCCACCCGCGATGGCGCCGCTGTTCTGGGCCCAACCGTCGTTGTTGAGGCTGCCGGCGATGGTTCCGCTCGTCGTAAGCGTACCGGTGTTCGCGACCGGGCCTGTGATCGTCCCGCCGTTCGCGAGGCTGCCGGCGTTGCCGAGGCCCGCCGGCGCCGTCAGGCTGGCGGTTTGCGCGACCGTGACGGCGCCGGCATTGGCGAGCGGCCCACCGAGGCTGTAGGCGCCGGTGACCGTGAGGGTCGCGCCGAGGGCGTTGGCGAAGGTGCCGTCGCTGGCCACAGCGCCTGAGACCGTGAAGAGCCCGGCGTCGTTGCGGATGGCGCCGTCGATGCGGCCGGCGCTGGCCGTGACGATGCCGGTGTTGGTCAGCCCGCCCGCGATCATGCCGGTGAGGGTCAGGCTGCCGAGATTGGCGGCGCCGCCGCTGATCAGGCCGCCATTGAGCGCCGTGCCGGCATTGGTGAGGCCGCCGGCCAGGGTTCCGGCGTTGACCAGGGTGGTGCCGGGCTGGGTGAACATCGGGGCGACGAGGCTGGCGGTGGCGGTTAGGCCGAGGCCGCCGGCCGCCAGAATGGCCGGCCCGGTGAAGGTGCTGGCGCGGGTGAGGGTGAGGGTTCCGGGTCCTGCTTTGGTCAGGCCTCCGGTACCGTCGAGGGTTCCGTCGAAGGTGGTTGAGGTTCCGTCGCCGCCGGCGGTGAGGCGGGCGGCGCCCAGCGCGACG
>NZ_JAKSYP010000171.1:0-3865 GCF_022829625.1 Methylobacterium sp. E-046
AAAAGCAGATGCAGGTTGTGGCTGAGCAGATGCTACCGACGCCGGCCGCTGGGTGAACGTCGTGGAAGTCCAGTCGCCATGAGGGACAAGCCAAGTTGCGGCCGCGGCTAACAGCGTGAGGGTCGAAAAGCAGGAGATCGAAATCGTAACCAGCGATGATAGCGAGGTACCGGGCCTCACGACCGCGAGGGGCCGGGCCACGCCAACGGGCTTTAGGTCACCCACATAGATGGGATTACGCTGTAACATCCTCTTAGAACTGGATTTTGCGAGAGACAGTTCAAGGCCGTGACGGGTTGAAAGTAGTCGCAGTCGAACACGGTTAAAATCATGCTGGCGCACAGCGAAGACTCGGAGGCTTCAGGTAGCCTGAGGCGATGCGCATGGCGCCGGCCGACGAAGTCCGTTCACTTCGCGCACGTTCGTCATACCGTCCGGCTTCAGACCCTCACCGCATAGCTCGGCCCGCGCCACCACCCGCGAGAATTCTCGTTTGGCCTGATCGGTCGAGGTCGCCCGCTGCCTCCCGGCAGCCTCTCTTCAGCTCCGTATCCACAACCTGCCTCTGTGGATCTCCCCTATCCGTGGGGCGAACCGTTTTGCACCCTATGCCTGCCGAAGGTGGGGTCATCACGGCCCTGCCTTTTCCCCCGGTCTGCGCCTTAGCGTCGAAAGCGACACCGTGTCGCTTTTTGCCTCCCCGCCGGAGCCATTGCAGCCATTCCCGCGAGATGATCCGGACCACGTTCGGATCCGACTTCCTGCCCTGGTGACGTCGCTCCTGGATGGTCAGCAGCCCGTCGCCCTCGGCCAGCCGGATCGCCGCCTGCGCCAACCGGCGACACACGCCCGCCCGCGCCGCGATGGCGTCGATGCACAGCCCGCAGGCGCCGTTGCGAGCCATCTCGTCGCCGACGATGCGCAGCACCGCGAGCTGCCCGGTGGTGAACCGGCTGGCGAGGACTGGAGGCATCGGACCAGAGCAAGCCAGCCGGCGGCGGCGCTCGATCGCCGCGGATCGCTCAGGAGCACGCTGGAGGCGCTTGGGCGGGAACAGCGTCACACGGCCGAGCGGGATGCCCGCGGGCGCCGCGGCCTCTCTAATTGCGCTCCTGCGGGCATGCAGCGCCTCGGCCAAGCCCTGCGCCTCTGAGTCGGTGACGGTCTCGGCGGCGTGGGCCTGCCAGATGGTGCGCGACAGGTCGTCGAGCTGCGCGAGTGTCCGCGCGCCTTCGATCGCCGACCGCATGGTGGCGTGAAACATCGGTCCCGGTCCCTCTCGGGCCGCGGCTAGGGTCCAGGCAAAGCCTTCCCGTTGACGGAAACAGGTTCCGTCTTGACTCCCGGTAGGGAGCTATGGCTTGTGGGGAGTTGCATGACTGGCCCCACAAGGCCCCAGGTTTTCAGCAGCCTCTTCCTTGCCGGGAAGGGGCTGTTGGCTTTTCAGGGTCTATCTCGCGGCGAACTCTCCTGAATGGCGGCCACGACTCGCCAAGGCGGGTGCAGCCGGAACGGTCCATGTCGGCTGGGCGGCACGGTTAAGTCAACGTTGGGGGCAGCTCGTGACGGAGCTTGAGCGAGTTCAGGACGAGATCGACGCGCTACTGGGAACTGTACGAGGCGGTTGGTCGGACATCGTGACAAAGCCCCTCACCAAGGAGGCACGGGCCCGCGAGCGCGAGAACATCGCGCGCTACGAGGCCGAGCTTTTTGATCTGCTGACGATGCGCGACGTGTTGCGCGCAGCCGAACGAGCGGCCGACGCAGATTGATCCTGTAGCAGCAGCTGCAGCGCCGTCCGTATCTGCGCGACGGCTTTGGGATCACCCCTGCCACTGGGCGGTTCCCTCCTCGTGCGCCCACTCAGAGCGCAGGAGGAAAACTGACCATGGCAGACATCCGCTCACACGATCCGCTCGGACGATCTGACGGCCGCCCAAGCTCCAGCCAGAATGGCGGCTCATCCGGTAGGCCGGGTGGCACAGCTAAGTCAACGTCAGGAATTGATTAGCTCGCCTATGACTGCCGGACTAGCGATCGTCGCCGACCTACGCAGGGCCGGCCGCATCAGCAGCCAGGAAATCGTCGCGGCGATCGATGCCTACATGCGGGATCCGGCCGCAGGTCGTCATCGCTTCCCGAGCGGCCATACCCTCGACATCGCGACCATCGTAGAGGCGACGCCTTCCCTGAAGCGGGAGGAGCGGGCTGGGCCGCAAGAGAAGACGCTCCGGAACGGATTGGCCACCGCCATCATGGCGGCGCATCCGACCAAGCCTTGAACCTCAGCTAAGCCGAGGGCCCTCGGCACGCTCTCGCCGAAGGTCACTTCCGCACACCAGTGGCGCGATCCGCTTCAGGACGGTTGTCGAGTAGGAGGAGCCCTCGATGCAGTGGTTCTGGTTGTTTGCGGTGATGGCTGTTGTTGGAGCCGGGGCGCTCGTATTCGGGACGGGGCTGATCAAGATTAGCGGAGTGACCCAGCCCGCGAACTGGCCCGCGAAGGAAATACCCGGCTGAGCAGCCGGCAAAGGCTCGCTGTTGCGGGCTGAGCGCGCGAGTTCGGAGGCGGTGCCAAGCTCACTGCAGCGACGCTCTTCGGCGTCTGGTGCGGCCGAGCTTGCTGGCGTATCAGCCCGCATGGCCAAGCGCACGAAGCAACTGCCTCAGGATCGAGGCTTCGTTCTGTTCGACGTCATGTTCGAGGACGGCAGCCGCGCCTCGAACCGGCGCGTGCCTATGGAGATCCTGGGCGGCTTGGACGGTGACCAGCCAGCCCGCGACCTCATCGAGCAGCAGGAGGCCGAGATCGCTCAGAAGGCCGGTCGACCGCCACGGGCGATCCAAAGCCTGACACGAGCCGCTAAGCCGGAGCCAAAGCTCGCTCGGGAGTAGCAGGGCGCACCCGATCGTTGAGCGCTGAACCGTCAGGCTGGGGAGGGAACTGTCGATGGCCCTCGCTTGTCTGTACCTACGTACTGAATTAGACGGGTAGGATCAGCTCATTTGCTCCGCTTTCTCTCGATCTTTTCGGCAGTAGGAGCAGTCGCGCTGATGCTCGGCGAGCCCGCTTCCGCAGGGTCTACCATCGCGGTTGCAACGATCACAGCAGGGCGGCTCTACGTCCTCGGGACGACCGAGCGTCCACACACGCCCGTGATCCTCGATGATCAGTTCCGCACGGAGTCGGATGATTGGGGCGGCTTCCAGTACGATCTGGTCTACCATCCCGCGCCCTGCATCGTCTCCGCGACGATCGAGGGCAAAGCCTACAAGGCGGTCGTCAGCGACTGCAGCCAGCGAGGCTTTCCCGGACCGGCGCAAGGTTCGGGAGCGGCGGCAGCCGCGCGCCCTGAACCGGCTCTAGGCCAGCCGGCAGAAGTAAGAGTGCCGGCCGAAGTGCCCCAGCCGCCAGGAGCTAATCTGTCTACCAACGTCACTCTCCCAGCAGGAGAGGTGCGCACAAACCAGTTGCCGTCAAATTCGTCGGCAATAAACGAGAATGCTTCTCGAATGAAAGATGAAATGAGAGGTGCGAGCCCGATCTTAAATCCGCCGCTGCCGCCAGAACGACCGAGATTGCAGGTTGATACTCAGGTAAGATCATCCCACGCCGCCGAAACAACAAAGAATGCCAAGCCTGTGCGTCGCAGTGATCCGCGCAATGTTGAAGGGTGGCTCGGTAACTGATGGCTCCGCGCGTTAGAGTCTCCGCAGCGTTGCCCGCACCTGCGCGACGCACGGTGGCTCAGGGCAGTCGAGCAAGGCGCTGATCGCCTCATGGCAAGCGAGCCAGCGCCGGGCGAGCCGCAGCAGGTCATCACCGGCTGCTTGCGACCCATTGCAGGCCTTGGGAATGTCTGCT
>NZ_JAKSYP010000174.1:0-757 GCF_022829625.1 Methylobacterium sp. E-046
ACGACGCCGCCATCGGCATCGTCGTCACCGATACGGTGGTCGATCAGCCCGGGCCGACCATCCTGTACGCCAACGCCGCGTTCGGTCAGCTTGTTGGGCGAGATCTGTCCGACATCGTCGGGCAGACCCCACGCTTCATGCAAGGCAAAGAGACGCGTCGGGAGACGCTGGATGCCTTTCACCGCGCGCTGGCTTCCGGCGAGCGCTTCCACGGCTATCTCACCAACTACCGGGGCGATGGCACCAAGTACCGCGCCGAGATCGATTGCAGGCCGTTGCGCGCCACCGACGGCCGCATCGAGAACTTCGTCTCGTTCGAGCGCGAAGTGGTCCGGCGGACGGGGCGGCCAGTTGAGAGTGCGGGCGGCCGCTACGAGTCCGTCGCGACAAGCAACGATCCGTTAACCACTGCTTGGCGCAATCTTGCAATCTTCGAACACGCGTAAGTTGTTATACTTCGATCACGGTCGCGTGAATACTGCATCCACAAGTTAATATAGATTGGTTTAGGGCCCGATCTTGGTGATAAATTATCGATTTAATAATTAAGCAACCCTTGTTGCGTAGTGTTGTCCCGCGCTGAGATAGACCTGGATGACGCGTCAGCGGACTGCTCCGCTGGTCTCCCGCTCTGACCCACAGCAGCCCAGAGATTCGGGAGGGTATGACCATGTTCGGTGGAACGCGCACGCACGCGGATCAGGCAGCCAAACTCGACGCCCTCGAACGCTCGCAGGCCGTCATCGAGTTCCAGCCC
>NZ_JAKSYP010000191.1:0-6917 GCF_022829625.1 Methylobacterium sp. E-046
CGAGCGGCGGCGCTTGGATCTGTCGCGGGCCGCGGCACGCAGGCAGCAATGCTGTCTCAGTCGGATCGGGCTCGGCCCTACTTCCCGGCGGCTTTACCAGCCTTCTCGCGGTAGAGGAGCACGCCGCCCGTGATCCAGAGCGCCACGAAGAACGCCCAGAACCCGGTTTGCCCCAAATGGTCGACCATCCAGCCTTGGATGGACGGAGCCGCGGCGCTCGCCGCCCAGCCTATCGCCGACATAACGATGGCGAACAGGATAAGGGTTGTCAGGATCTCGGCCCAGCGAAGCATGCCTGAGAATGTGGCCCTGCCCCATGGTTCTGTCGATAGCCGCCAGGATCGCGCGCGGAGTCTCAGGACGGCCGTTGCCTCGAACCCGCACACAGACACTCGAAATCGACTGACGCCCGCCAGCGGGCCGGATTTCGCAACGATGGGGCATTCCGCATGAGCGATGGAAGCGGCTTCGGAGGCTTGCCTTCGTTCGCAGGTGGCGGCGGGGGTCTCAGCCCGTCCATTCAGGAGTGGCTGCAGATGCAGCAGCTCGCCCAGGCGCAGGGTCAGGGTGACATGGGTCAGGGTGCCATGCCGCAGGACGCGCCGCCGGCCACACCGCCCGGGTTCACTGGCTACGCGCCGCAGATCCCGCCTACCGGCGCGCCGACGCCCGTCGTGCAGCCGCAGGCGCAGGGTCTAGCCTCCGCGGCCATGAACGCGCTGGGCCCGAACAGCGCCGAGGCGGCGACGCCAGATCCGAACGACATCCGCGGCCGGTTCATCTCCACCCTGCAGCAGGGCGGCCTGACCAACCCGAACGGCCTCGGGGCGGTGGCGGCGTACGCGCAGCACGAGAGCCGGTACTCGCCCTCGAACATCACGGGCTCCTGGTCGGACCCGTCCGAGAGCGGGCAGGCGGGACAGTCCGGGGGCATCCTCTCATGGCGTGCCGATCGCCTCGCGAACATGCGGGCCTTCACGCAGGGCGCGGCCGACCCAGTGGTGGCACAGGCCCAGTTCCTACTGAAGGAGAACCCGCAGCTCACGCAGGCTCTGCAGAACGCAGGCAGCCCCGATGAAGCGCACCGCTTGATGGCGCAAGCCTGGAAATTCGCAGGCTATGATCGGCCGGGCGGCGAGAACGCGGCTCGGCTGGCGACGACACAAGCCTACGCCAACAGCTTCGGCAACGGTCAGGCTCTGCCGGGTGTGTCCGCTCCTCGTGGAGGCTCGATGGGCAGCACGTCGCAGCGGGGTTCCTTCGGGTTGAGCGGCATCGTGGGGCAAGGCTCGGCCGTGCCGGGGCAGGCGTCCCCGACTCCTGACGTAGCGTCCCTATCGAGCCAGCCCTTCACCACCATGCCGGCACCGGGCGGGTTCTCGTCGGACCCTGCTGTGCAGCCCGCCCAGCCGAGCAACCAGTACGCCCAGATCGGCAACGCCTTGAAGGCTGCGGCTGCCGCTCAGAAGCGGGGGCAGGGCCAGAGGGGTGGCGGGATGATGGGGGCACCTGATGTCGGTGGCCGACCAATCAGCCTGCAGCAGGCCAGGGCCATGTTCGACCCGGGCAAGTTCTACGGCGCCTTGCGCAACGCGGGCGTGCGGGGCGTCTGAGGCCGAACCAATCTTAAGCCGTTCGCTGCATGCGCCGCTGCTGCCGCATTAGCGTTTGCGGTCATGCGCATTTTCGGAGTGAAACACGAAGAAGCCGATGAACCGCGTCGCGTCCTCGGCTCTTGCATGACGGAAGCCGGCAGGCGGCCGCTCTGAGGGGCGCACGGTGCCAACAAACTCCCAGTCGGCAGCCTGGATGAAGGTTGGAACCGGCCTGCTCTGGACGACGGCACAACGGATCGCGGGCTCAAAGCGGCGACCAAACACGGTGTAGAAATGGCCCGGCATCCTCTCCTCCCGTCCGTGAAAGCGCACGCAGTACGGTAGTCCGATTGCAGCGGAGTGTCTTGAAGAGCCATCCTGTTGGTCCGTCGTCGTCCAACTCTCGCACCGCGTTGGGTTGTTTGGGGCCTCCACCTACGGCTACAGCCCGCCCATGTCCGATAAGTCCGACGCTCTCCTCGAACGCCTGAAGGCGCACCAGCGCACGCTCATCCTGGCGACACGATGCGGCTGGAAGCGGTGTCGTACCCGGAAGTGACAGGGGCGCAGGAGCAGGGTCCTGTTCGCTACAGACCAAGGCACCCGTAGTCACAGATCGCGCCTGGGAAGCCAGTCCGCACCCCCGGGTGCACAGGTGTGCACAGAACATCTTCGAGCGTTTCCGAGCAGACGCGAACCTCTGAGAGCGTCGGCGCTGCTCCGGCCTGCTGCGTTTGCCTTGATCGGCTTCGGCTTGGCGATGACGTGGAGGCGGCAGAAAGACGGCCGTGTCCAACCGAGGCACAGCAGGACCCAGCAAGGCACAGCAAAATACGGCAGCGCTAGGGTAAGACGCACAGTAGCGGGAGGGGAACTCACCACACGCACTGACGGTGCGGGCGGATCCACCTTGCGCCAAAAGACAGTTCTTTCGGCTGCGAAGTTGGAATTTACGCCGCCGTGGCCGCCCCCGAGGATGCTGCGATCGCGCCCGTGCGTACTGCGTCCGCGAACCGTTCGATCGGCTGCGGTTTGCCGACGAGGTAGCCCTGCACCTCGTCGCACGCCTCCGACACCAGGAAGCGCATCTGCGCCGTAGTCTCGACGCCCTCCGCCACCACGCCCATCCCGAGACTGCGGCCGAGCCCAAGTACTGCGCGGACGATCGCCGCCGCCTGCGGGCTCTCCTCGACGTTGCCCACGAACGAGCGGTCGATCTTGATCCTGTCGAACGGGAACGCCTGCAACGTCGCCAGCGACGAGTAACCCGTGCCGAAGTCGTCCATGCTGATCGAGACGCCGAACGCCTTCAGGCGGCGTAGGATGCCGAGTGCACGGGCTTTATCGTTGATCAGGACCGACTCCGTAACCTCAAGCTCCAAGCGCGTCGGCGACAGACTGGTCTCGGTCAGCACGGCCAGTACCCGTTCGGGAAGATCGGCCTGCTGGAATTGCCGCGGCGACAAGTTCACCGCCACCTTCAGCGGACGTTCCCAGCGCGCCGCCTCACGACAAGCCGCACGCAGTACCCACTCGCCAAGCGGAAGGATCAAGCCTGTCTCCTCCGCCAACGAGATGAACGCACCCGGCGGCAGCAAGCCGCGCTCGGGGTGCCTCCATCGCACCAGTGCCTCGAACCCCACGAGTTCGCCGCCCTCGGTCGTCACTTGGGGCTGGTAGTGCAGGGTGAGTTCGCCGCCCTCGATGGCCCGGTGCAGGTCGCATTCGAGGGTACGCCGCTCGGCTGCGGCCTCGTCCATCGCAGCCTCGTAGACGCGGTGCGTGTTCCGCCCCTCGGCCTTAGCGCGATACAGCGCGAGATCAGCGCGCTTGAATAGGGCTTCGCCATCAAGGCCATGGATCGGCGCCAGAGCGGTGCCGACGCTCAGTCCAACCTCCATTCGCTGATCGCCAAATGGGAACGGCGCCCGCACGGCCGCGATCAGGTGCTCTGCGAGCAGACCGACCGATACTGGCTCGTCCGCGCCGGCAAGCAACACGGCGAACTCGTCACCGCCCAGCCGCGCCACCGTGTCCTCGACGCGCAGCGCTGAACGCAACCGCTCCGCGACTTCGCGCAGCAGGGCATCGCCCGCCGGATGGCCGAGCGTGTCGTTGACGAGTTTGAACTTGTCGAGGTCGAGGGACATGACCGCGCATGAGCCGCCGTAGCGGTGTACCTCGGCCAGCTTGTGCGCCAGCCGTTCCTGGAACAGCGCGCGGTTGGGCAGGTCAGTTAGGGCGTCGTGGCGAGCCATGTGCGCGATCTGCCCCTCGGCCGCCTTGCGCGCGCTGATGTCGATCTGCGTGCCGACGAAGCGCAGCGGCGCCCCGTCCAGCCCGCGCGCCACGACCCGGCCGCGGGTGAGCACCCAGGCCCATCCCCCATCCTTACGGCGCAGGCGGTGCTCGCACTCGTAGGCTGCCGCCCGCCCCTCTAGGTGCTCGGTGAGCGCGCGCTCGGCATGCGGCGCGTCCTCGGGGTGCAGGAGAACGCGCCACGTGTGCGCGTGGCTGCCCAACTCGCCCGGCTCGTAGCCGAGCATGCGCCACCAACGGTCGGACGACCACGCTGCGCCCGTAGCGAGGTCACAGTCCCACAGCCCATCGCTGCCCGCGTCGAGAGCCAGCGCCAGTCGCTCCTCACTCGCGCGCAGACGCGCCTCGCTTGCCCTAGTCCGTTCGTCGGCCGTCTGACGTCGCTCCAGTTCGCGGGCGAGCAGCAGCAGGGCGGTGACGAGCACGGCCGTCAGCCCGCCCGCTACGCCCCCCTGCGCGACCGCCGACTTGTGCCACCCGGCCAACGCGCTCGCGCGGGCGATAGCCGCGCTGACGTAGATCGGGTAGCCATCCAGGAAGCCAAAGGCGAACACCCGCTCGATGGCGTCCGTCGTGGCGGGGGACCAGAAAGGTCGCTCGTCCCGGATGGGCACGTGCAGCCTGTAGTTCGACCCCGTGGCGTAGTTCCGCCCGATCATCTCCGGAGCCCAGGGAGCGCGCACCAGCATGGTCCCGTCCACCCGCCACAGGCTGACGGCCGAGTCCGGCCCGTTGTCGATCCCGTCGTATACGCCCCGGAACGCCTCGGGGTCGATCAGCGCCTGTACCACGCCCGCGAACGAGCCATCCGGGTTGTCGATGCGTCGTGCAACTGGCAGCAGCAGCTTATTTGAGAGGCGTCCTGTGATGGGTTGACCAACTACGAGACCGCTACTTGAATGGTCGCGAAGAGCTTGGAAATAATCGCGGTCGTGCACGTCGAGCGGACGAGGCGGGAATGCGACGGCCTCGACGATGGACTGACCGTCCCGGTCGATGACCATGATGTTGGTCAGGCGTGTTCGGGCGAACTGCTCACGTAGAGCGGCATGAAGTGCCTGGGTCGGCACGCCGACCTCGCGCGCACCGACAAGCGAGGACACGGCGCGCAGGTAAGTGTCCACGGTTTCGAAAGTGCGCTCCGCGTGCTGGGCCAGCGTCCGGGCGGTATTAGCGGCGCGCTGCTCGGCATCAGCGAGGGCCTGAGCGTGCTCTCTGGTCAGGGTGTAGGTGAGGGTCGCAGGTATGGCGATCCCGGCCGCGAGCGCGGCGGCGCGCAGTACGCGGCTCAAACCTGACCGCCCTTCTCGTCGCCGGTCGAGAAACAGCATCATGCGTCCACAGAGGGCGATCGCACCAGCGGTTGAGCCGATACGCAACGCGGCCCGGAGGCATCATGCCAGAGGTTAGTTAGCGAGCTGGCAGCGTGGCCGATGCGGGGGTGTGTCGGATCGAGGCAGGTTTTTACCGCTCCTGTTGCCCAGCCCAGCCGCGTGCTTCCGGCGGGGCGTAGTGCGTGCCGATGTCTTCGGCGGTGAGATCGCCGCCTGTGCTCGCGTGGACTATCTGTGCGATCGCCTCGTCATCGTGACCGGCTGCGCGTAGCTGCTCCACCTCGTCCGAGATCATCGCCACGAACTGCGGCACCGGGAAAGCTTCTGGCGGCAGATTGAGAGCTGCCCGTAGAGCGGTGTTGGCCTGGGCGGCTTGCTCGGCGGTGAACGTGGGGCTGGTCACGTTTGTGCTCCTGGGCATGCCCCCAGTCTGGTGCTGGGCTCGGTACGCGCCGGCCGCGCGTGTTCTGGACTAACACGGCAGCCGGCGCGCTCGCGTGCAGGAGCCGTTCGGGGCTCAACTGCTGCGATCGGTGGCAACGAGGCCGAGTGGATTAAGGATCCCAGCTAACGGGCAGGGGTCAGTCCACCCCGCAGTCGAGCAGATCTTGCCGGCGCTGCTCGAAGGTCTCACGGGCCTCGTCCTGCCAACTCACTTCCGGCAGATCGGGGTCGGACCTGATCAGCCGCTCACCCGGCATCAGGAGGCTGCGTGGATCGGCGGCCAGAGAGCCTGTCGTTTCGGGATCCTGGTCGCAGTCCTGGGCCGGTTGATCGCTTCGGGCAAGCGCGGGCCCTGCGCACACGACAATAACCGCGGCGATCGCGGGCAGCCTCCGCATCGGGTGTTCCTGACTGGCGGTTTAGACGTGCCGCCTCTGGGCTGGATGGAGCAGCTGGGTTAGCGCGACGTCAGCGGGATCGGCCGAGCCTTGTGCCGGAACAGGCCGCAGAGCAGCCGGAAGGGCAGGCACACCAGACTGTAGACCGCGTGGGCGGCCATCACAGCGAGGACAGCGAGAAGCGCCAGCAGGGTGTTGAGCAACGCAGGTACTCCCGGCGGCACAGACACGGCGGGCCACCACCGCCACTGGTGCTAGGAGGCGCGTCGAACGCGGCGGCAGTGTGATGCCTGGAACCGGGCTCGACTCGATTAGCGAAGGCACGGTCCTGATCACTGCGCTTCGGCAAGGCGGACCTTCGTTCGTCATACCGTCCGCCCGCAGACCCTCACGGCATAGCTGGCCCGGTTCTACCTGTCGCGCGAATTCTCGCGGGGCCACTTCGGCCAGGGTCGCCCGCTGCCCCTCGGCAGCCTTTCTTCGGGTCCGTTGGCCTCGTTTTTCCCAGAACTGAAACCTCAGTAGGCGTGCGGTTCGCGGATTTGCACCCTCCCCCCTGAGGGGCGGGGTCGTGATGCCCCTCCCTTCCGGTAAGGGGGTCCCGTGATGGTATCCCCTTTCTCGCCAGCCGCAGCCAACCGTTCCACTCGGGCGAGACGATGCGGACGATGTTGGTGTCGTTGCGTAAGCCGGTCACGCGCCGCTCCTCGACGGTCACGAGCCCAAGCTTCACGGCCTCGCGGATGGCGTTGCGCACGGTGGTCTCGGCGACACCCACGATCGCCGCGAGATGGCCGACGGCCAACCGGCAGTCCTTCCGACGCGCA